>JANWKQ010000044.1 GCA_025451295.1 Flavobacteriales bacterium
GTATAAATGCCGGAACAAAACCCGGAAAATCAAACGCATTTTTTACTCCACGTTTATCCTTGGCCTGTCCTCTTAAATTATTTCCATAGTCAAAAGTAATACTTCCCTTTTTCTGTAATTCCAACATAAGGTTTACATGTTTTGCAATTGTATCCAATGAACGATTCACATAATCTTCAGGATTTGATTCTCTAATAACTTTGGCTTGTTCAACAGATAATCCTTCCGGAAAATATCCAATTAATGGATCGTGTGCTGAGGTTTGATCCGTTAATGTATCAGGAATAATATTTCGCTCGATCAACCGCTGCAACAGGTCAACTGCATTGCATAAAACACCAATAGAAATATTTTGATTTTTTGATTTTGCTTCCAATGCCCGGTCGATTGATTGATCAATATCCAGAAATTTTTCGTCGAGATATTTTGTTTCCAATCTTTTATCGATCCTCCATTCTTCCATTTCAGCAGCGAGACATACACCTTCATTCATCGTGATGGCCAGTGGTTGTGCTCCCCCCATTCCACCAAGACCCGCTGTAACATTCAGTGTTCCTTTGAGCGTTCCATTGAAATGCTGGCGAGCACATTCTGAATAAGTTTCGTATGTACCCTGAACGATCCCCTGTGACCCTATGTAAATCCATGAACCGGCAGTCATCTGTCCATACATCATTAATCCTTTTTTTTCCAATTCAGTAAAATGTTCCCAGTTGGCCCAGTTGGGGACCAACATTGAATTGGAAATTAAAACCCTGGGAGCATCTTTATGCGTCGGTAAAACTGCTACTGGTTTTCCTGATTGAATTAATAAGGTTTGATCATCATTCAGGTTCCTTAATGCCTCCAGGATTTTATGAAATGATTCTACATTCCTGGCTGCTTTGCCACGACCTCCATATACAATCAAATCTTCGGGGCGTTCCGCCACATCCGGGTCCAGATTATTGTGAAGCATTCTATAAGCTGCTTCCTGGATCCAGCCTTTGCAATTAAGTTTTGTTCCAGTTGGTGTTGGGTGTTTGGAGATATCGAGTTTTTCGGATAGATGATTCATTGGAAATATTTGACAAGCAAAGATATTTATTCCGTTGGCTAAAGCCAACGGGAAGTAACTTTCAATTTTCGCAGCAGGGATAGAAGCAAGTAGCTCCCGAGTGCAGCTCGAGGACTACAGCGGATGGCCCGGCCCGAAGGGGCCGCCAAAAAAAATGCCTCACTAAAAAGTGAGGCATTTTCATTCAACTATTTAAAAGGTTACTGACCTAAAGTCATCTCAACACGACGGTTGCGCTGACGACCTTCCTCAGTACTATTATCTGCGATCGGTTTATCAGGTCCGAACCATTGTACCTGGAATCGGGTAGCATCTACTCCTTTTTTCACCAGATAGTTCTTCACAGCATTCGCACGGTTTTTAGAAAGTGTAACGTTGCTTGAACGTTTACCTACATTATCCGTGTGACCTTCGATCAACAGTTTATATTTTGGTTTTTCAACCAAGAGTTTCGCTAAATCATCCAATGATGAGAATGAAGTAGAACGAATGGTCGATTTTCCTGTGTTAAACTCAAGATTATCAAATGCACGCTTAATAACATCCTGCTCAGCCTGATCAACCGGAGGACAACCAAAGTTCTCACGAACTCCAGGTGTTTTTGGACACTTATCTTCCAAATCTATAATTCCATCACCATCTGAGTCGTTGTATGGGCAACCTTTATTTTCAACTGGACCTGGTGTTGTAGGACAAGCATCATCAAGATCACGGATACCATCTTTATCAGTATCAGCATATGGACAACCTTTCAACTCAGCCAATCCAGGTTCGGTAGGACAAGCATCTTCATTGTCATAGATTCCGTCATTATCTGTATCAGGACAACCGAATTTTTCCTTTGGTCCAGGTAAGGTAGGACACTGGTCAAGTTTGTCAATCAAGCCGTCACCATCCGTATCCGGACAACCATTGAATTGAGCAAGACCTCTTTCATCCGGACAATCATCTTCGCGGTCGATTACACCGTCAAAGTCCCTGTCTGGACAACCTTGTAATTCTTTTGATCCGGGGTCATCCGGACATTTATCGTTTTTATCGATGATCTTATCACCATCTCTATCGGGACATCCGTTGAACTCGGCAATACCAGGATCGGTAGGACAATCATCCTGAGAATCCTGAATTCCATCACGGTCTGTATCAGGACAACCCAGGAATTCCCAAACACCTGGTACATGTTTACATTTATCTTTCTTATCAGAAACTTTATCACCATCCGAATCAAGCGGTAAAAGGTGAATAACCGGTACTTTAATCCCAGCATAAAGATCGATGGAGTTCCAATTAGCTTTGATCAAATTTGTGAAAAGGCTTCCTGATCCAATGATGAGTGGGCCTAAGCGCAATCCCAATCCCCAGTTGAAACCGGCTGCTATGTTATATCCAACAGGCATATAAGCTCCAAAAAACGGATTCTCATATCGTACTGTAAATTGAAAACTCGTAGCATCATGAATTTTTGCACTTTTTTCGCTACCAGTTAAAAAAGCTATACGAGGGGTAAAGTTTAAATATAATCCACGAACCGGCTGATAGTCAAGCGTACCTATGATTGAGGTAGGCAAAGACATGGCAAAGGTTGCCTGATTATTTCCTGAAATTGGTGTAACTCCATTTATACCATGTAAGGTATCAGAAAATGAATTTGGCCCCAGGATGCCAGCAAGTGAATTACTAGGGGTTTGTGTAATGGCGAAGTTAACATCGGTAGCGCCTACATATCTGTTATAACTAATTCCTCCCAGATCCATGATGGATAATCCTGCTCTAAGCGTATACGCATCACGGTCAGCCATCCAAAGCCCCGTTTCACCATCCATGTCATATTTGTACTTATCACCTTTGGGCCTCCATTCATAGACTACTCCGAGGTCGGCTCCAAATCCAACACCCTCAAATTTAAAGGGATTGAACTGCTGGGTACCACCACCACCAACGTATTGAGGGGCCCTTGGATCAATATCCGGTGAATGCCCATAATCAAATTCTCCAGTTAAAGCGAAAATAGTATCCTGACTAATTGTATAGGATAAATTTCTTCCAGTTGCATATACTCCTCCAAGACCCTGTAATAATTTAAGGGTTCCACCCACTTTAAAAAAGTGAGGTCCTTTGTCATAAATTACCCGACCGTATGAAACTCCGTATTCTACCCATGCATTAACACCTACCTGAAAAAAGGCTTCGTTAAATGGGGTAAGGTAATCGACTGTATCAATTCCGTTGAGGGCCCAATCTAGATACTTATTATCCATGTCATCTACATTCACAAAGGTCCTTGCATTTGTTGTAAAAGCAAAACCATTTGGACGTATCCCATTTTTCTTCTTCCCAAAACCAAACATAAATGAGGGTCCCTGAACTCTGACACTGGACATCATACTATGGTTGGGTTTGGTATAGCTAGGATCAAAAAATGAATCAATCACATTAATATGATTTGTAATAGATGTATCGAAAAGAGCTCCACTGAAAAGAGCATCTCTATCCATGTATAGAAAGTCATTGGCAAGGAAAACATTGCCCATTCCCAGGTTAATATCCACCATATATCTGGAATCCACCACGTTGGCAGGGTTTACATGGAGGGAATTAATCCCGGCCCAGCTTCCTGTACTATATCCTAAAAAGTCCTGTGCAAATAATGAAGAGCTCCCTAGTCCCAACATAATAACAAGAGACCGCAACGAATTGTAAGCTTTTTTCATAGCATATGTGTTAAAAATGATCGGGTAAATATAATATAGAACTAATAATAAACAGCAATTTTTTTTTATTTTCTTTAACTACCCGTGTCAGTTAGGTTGTTTTGGGGTGATTTGTGAAGTAAAAGAAATCCTGCTACCCTTCTCCCATTGGTAATTATAGTCAAGCACTTGATTTTTTTGCAGCCAAGAATGGTTGCATGAAAGAAAGATCCTCTTTTCTAATGTTTTTTTAATAAAAAGTGCTGATGGATAGGAAGATGCATGATTTAACAACACCTCTGTGGAGGTTGCGATAAAAAGGTAGTTATTATAGCTGGTAATAAATAATTTTCCGGTATCCTGTTCAAAAGGGATCAATGGTATAATTTTATTTACAAGATCACGGCCCATTGCGGCTATTTGTGTGATTAAATCATCGGCCATTGGTATAAGCTGAACCGAAGTATCGAGACTGGCTCTTTGGAACAAGTAAACTGCTATCCGATTGTTTGAAACAACCAATTCAACAGGTTGATCTAAGGTGTCTTTAAAATAGTAGTACATAAAAGGAGCTGCGCTTAACTTCCCCAGCGAATCCTGAATTAAAAACTGATAGGATTCATTTTTATAACCAGTGGAATTAGATTGAAAAAATAAACATTTATTATCCTCAGTTGATCTGGCAAATCTTCGAATCTCCGGATTTAATGAATCAAACTCAAGTTCACCATGAAAATTAATTTTTTTGTTATCCATTGAAATGTCAAACCAAAATGTATTCGACAATTTATCAAGCCATCCTCCAAAGATTGGATTTTCCCCGGTGAAACGGTTGAGAATTTTCTTTTCGAAGCCGGATTTACCCCAGACCGCTAAATTTGCTTTCATCCGGGTGTCCCAAACACCTAATTCATTATTGACCTTCTCGGAAATACTGTACGACAACGATTGAGTAAGAAACACAGCGCTTTTGGACACTGCAAAAATATTTTGTTTTACAAAATAATAGACCGGTTCATTTTTTTTCGTGTAAAAAGCCTTGTATCCTTCTTTGAATTTCTCGATTTTTCGACCGTCAGTGGCGGTCGCCAGAAACTGATCGATAAAATGTTCGTTGGTCCGTTTATCGAGATCAACCAGGATAAGGAAGTTGAGTGAAGAGTCAATACAGAGATAAGACGTATTGCTTCGAAGAATCTCTGCCGTTTTATAATTTCTGGAAGTGATTGAGTCAATCAAAGACCAATACTTTCTTAGTTCCTCAAAATTCAGAAACTCTTTCACAACAGGGTTATTCAAAAACGAATTGGTAGTTTTGGAAGTTTCTTTTATTCTCAATACAAACTCGGTCTGAGGTGGTACAAAAATTAAAATTGAGTTTTGTTTATTGACCCGGCTGTTAAGATAAAAATACAGCACGAGTAAACCCATAAGAATGAAGAACAGTGCAACAACAAGGCCCGTCAATATTTTTTTGGTCATCCGTGGTATTCAGAAATTAAATCAAATATCATAAAAGCCAGCAAATAAAACAAGTAATATATCCCCAGATATACTGCGAAAATATATTAGCCTTTAATGATCTTGGTAGTTGTACTATTGTTTTTGGAAGTGGCTTTTAAAAAGTAGGTTCCCTTTGCCAACATTTCGCAAGGGATCACAATGTTATTGAGACCATTGTGCAAAGGGCCAATTGATTTGTTGTATACCACCGCTCCCTGGATATCAATGAGCTGTAGTTCTACGGTTGCCTCTTCTAAAATAAATAATTGAAAATATAGGTTTTCTGCCACCGGATTGGGATACACGCTTAATAACTGTATTTGAGAATTCCCCTGATATACAGATGCTATGCCAAAAGGTCTTGGCCATAATGGTGATTGAAGGTGAACCACATCCGGTCTTGGTACCGCAGGGCTTACTGCCTGGTTCAAGAACCTTTCATTATCATTTACATACCAACTTTCGCCTGACATGTAACTACCATCACTATTGTCGATCGTGTTTACAAAAAACCAATCACTTTGGGTTCTGGTTTGGTTGATGTCAAGAATCAAAAATCCTTTCTTAGTGATCTCAGTATACTTAATATGATCGTTAAATGCCTGGATAAGAGAAACCGGAACACCTATGGGGGATCCGGGAGATGTAACACTTGTTACCACAAACTCAACAAAGGCGCTTCCCGTTCCATCAGGATTATAACTTGCAGTAGGAACATCATTGGCCCAACTGGTATGAATATCTCCGGTTAAAGCCACAACATCGGTAATATTACTATCCAATACATAATTCATAAGCTCCAGCCGGTCGGCAGCATATCCATCCCATTGATCTGCGTTTACAGGAACACCAAAAACTTCAAGTGGTGCAATCATTACTTGCTGACCAAGGACTTTCCATTGTTTGGTTGAGTTACTTAGGTTTTGTTTTAACCAGGTAAATTGGTCGTCACCTAAAATAGTTCTGTCCGTGTCATTCACATCCGGACTGGTTGCGGCCACTTGTTCATCTCTTCCATGTATCCTGGTATCGAGCATAATAAAATCAACCAGGTCACCATAGGGAATTATACGATAAATAATAGAATCATTACCTACACCTTGTTCGCGTATCGGAATCCATTCAAAATAGGCCTGTCTTCCATATTGCTCACGATTTACCCAGGTGCCTTCGGCACCTTCCGTATGGTTTTCAGCACCATCCTTATAGGAATCATTTGCATATTCATGATCATCCCAAACATTAAAAAAAGGAAATTGCTGATGCAGTCGCATCAGATCCTGATCCAAATGGTAAGTAGAATAACGGGTACGATAATCACTTAAAACCGTAATCTCATTTGCTGGTTCCCAAATCCTATTGGCGGTTGCATTAAACGCATAACCATCATGTTCATATTCATAAATATAATCGCCTAAATGGATGATCGCATCCACATCATTTCTTGAGGTAATGACCTTATAAGCATTAAAATATCCGGCTTCATAGTTAGCACAAGATACTACTGCAAAACGTAAACTATCGACGGACCCTACAGGCGCAGTTTTGGTTCTTCCCCGAATGGAATTAAACCCATTGTGGGTAAACTCATAAAAATAAAATGTATTCGGTGTTAACCCGGTCACATCTATTTTAACTGTATAATCAAGATTTTGGTCAGTGGTAAATACTCCGTTTTGCACTATATTGGTCATACCGGTATCGGTAGCAACTCTCCACAGAACATTGGCCGAACCTACCCAACCAGTATCAGGTGTAACCCTTGTCCATATTATAACCCGGTCTGACATCGGATCTCCGGAAGCTACACCATGATAGAACGGTTTCAGCATGGGATTCAGGGTAAGTATTTTTTGAACTTGTGAAAATCCGGAAACTGTAAACATCAAAAAGAAAGAGAATAAAATGGGCCTCATAAAAACATGGTTTGGTATGGAATAAAATTATGTCGGTAAAAATAAGCAAACAATTAGAATTATAGGATCAAAATTACGGGCATCGACTTACAATTGGGTTAAGCCAATATTAATTTCCTTCACGAAATAACGCTGCCATCCTTCATTTGAATGCTACGGTGAGCCATGGCAGCAAGTTCAGTGTTATGTGTAACGATCACAAAAGTCTGATTAAATTCCTTGTTAAGCTGATAAAAAAGATCATGCAACTCCTTGGAGGTTTGGGTATCCAGATTTCCCGAAGGCTCATCGGCAAAAATCACCAGGGGTTTATTCATGAGTGCTCTGGCCACTGCCACACGCTGCTGTTCTCCACCAGAAAGCTGTGAAGGTTTATGCGACAACCTGGCACCAAGGCCAAGGTAATCAAGTAGTTCTTTAGCCCGGATTTCCGATTCCTTTTTCGTAATTTTTTTAATGAGCGAAGGCATCATTACATTTTCAAGTGCCGTAAATTCAGGAAGTAAATGATGGAACTGAAAAACAAATCCAATATGGTTATTTCTAAAGCTGCTAAGCTGCGCATCTCCAAATCCACTCACCAATTTCCCATCAAGATAGACTTCTCCGTTTGTAGGTCGGTCGAGCGTACCAAGAATATGTAACAGGGTGGATTTTCCGGCACCGGATTTTCCTACAATCACAACTATCTCTCCTTTGTTGATTTCAATGTTCACATTTTTGAGCACTTCGAGCTGATCGTAATGTTTGGAAAGATTGACCCCTTTTATCATGGTTCAAATATGCTCAATTATGTTGATTCAACCAATTTAAAACGATTGGAAAATGATCAAGTGGTGCATCCGGATGAGTTAGAATGTCAACATGGCCATAATCGTTTTTGTTCCCATTAAGTTTTCCTAAAACATGGTTGGTTGCATGTTCAGGACCTATTTCATCCAGCATTTTTTTTACACAATACTTATTCCCCAGAGAATGATCGGCACTTCCGGTTAAAGAAAGAACCGGTGGAAATCCGGACGATTGAAATGCTTTTTTATAGTTGAACTGATCTCTGCCATCGATCCAGTGATTGCTATAGACCCATTTGTTGCATTCAAAGAAAAAACCGGCAGGTTCATCATCGGCACCCATCCGTATTTTTTTGGCTGGTAAATATCCGCTTAGTTTTGTAGCAATTGTGCCAACCACCGTCCACATCAGGTCTACCATTAACCATCTGCGAAAATGGTGAACATAGATTTTTCTTTTACAAGCGAAGAAAATAATGGACTTAATATTTCTGTTTATATCGGCAAATCTAGTGTACCAGCTGGCAATCAAGACACCACCCCAGGAATGTGCTATTAGGTGTATAGGTGTATCCGTTCCTTTTAATTCTTTTATCTTATTAATAATGGCCGGAATATCGTTTACGATCATTTCATACTGTCCTCCTTTTACTTTTCCGGTGTTCGCCGCTGGTGTACTTTTTCCCTTTCCCCGCATATCAGAAATAAAAACGTCATAGCCGTTTTCTGCCAGAAAAGGTGCCAATCCTTTTCCATTTTCTGAGTAAAAAATACGCCCGTTCTCGATAGCACCGTGAACAAGCAGGACCGCCTTTCCATTCGGATCACCCATTCTTCCCACCCACAGCTTAATATCTTCCTCAGGGACTATAAAATGATCCGTGATTTCTATCATGCTGCAAATATAATTTTCTTATTTTTTTATTTGGTCGGCTCCCCGGCCAGCGGGTGGTTTTTTAATTTTTTATACCGAATTTTTCGTTTACCCAAATTTCGTAGTTGAACACTTTATTTACATTCACGCTATTCAATTTCAGATAATCATTCACCAGTTTCAACATTTCTTTATCTGTCCGGTAGTTGGCCTGACCACTCATTTTAAGAATAATATCAAAAAGAACCTTTTCGGCACCTTCATATTCCTTCCATTCGGTATTCAAACTCGATTTGATCTGCGAAAGTCTATACTCAAATGTGTTTACATCGGTTAGTTCGTGTCGGGCCATCAATTCAAGTAAAGCCAGTTCTACCTTTAAATTCATATCGATCTTTGGATAATAATCATTGAGGTAAACTTTTTGGAGTGTTTTTACGACCTGCTTGTAGTTTTTCTGGACGAAATACAAGAAGGCAAGATTGGCATAATTAAAGACGATAAAATAAGGATCATTGATAATGGTTCCCTTGGTTAATACTTCCAGTTGAAGTTCAACGGCCTTGTCAGTATCCAATACTGCATATGAATTGATCTGTGCCTGATAATAAAAATAAATATACCGGTCAAAAAGCATTTTATCATGTTCCAACAACGCATCATAAAGCACTTTACCAGTTTCGATCACCTCCTGGTACTTACGCTGTACCAACAGAGAGTTGGTAAGGTATACAAGTTGTTCGATCTTAATATCATGTGTTTGCTTTGTAAAAATACTTGTTTTTAAAAAATCTTCACGTGTTTCAGCAATATATTTTTCCAGTTCAACAAACTTTTGCTGTTGAACAAGGATCTGACTGATCGCTTTATAGAATTTTATTTTAAACTGGTTGGATTTGAAGATCTCTTTGTCGCTGGCAAATGTTTTCAGTGTTTTATCAATTTCCTTTGAAACGCTCAACTGCCCTGCCAGATTTTGGGTCGATTTTAACCTGAAAGTCATTACAGCAACGATCTCATCAATGTTTCTTAAAGTGTTGAACATTTTAAAATTGGTCCTTCTCTTTTTTATGTAAAAATCAGGATCCTTGGTTAATGAGTCTTTACAAAAGAGGATCATTTCACCATAAAGAAAATCGAGGAGGGTATATTGTTCACTCCCTTCGGCATACTTGATGGATTTCAGCAAATAATATTCAGCCAGGGGCTCTATACCTTTTGAGTGAAAGATCCGGTATAAAATCAGGTTTTGTTCACTTAAAAAAGTGGTTTTGCCTTCGGAGGTATTGAGTTCAATTAAAGCCTGATTAATGTTATTTACCAATCGGTTCTTAAGGCGGTAAAGCGTGCCCATCTCATTTGACTTTGGCCCATATAATTTTTTCATGATCACCTCATCATCGGGTGACTGTTCTTTATTCTTGAATGACTTATATAATTGAAAGAGCTGAAACGCCTTGGACTTATCTGCCTCGAGTTTTTGCTGGATATGCCCAAGGGTATATCCATCCAGGTTTCCGATCAGTTCTAATAGTACATTCATTTAGTAATCAAATAAAATATACAGTGTTAATTTTCAATACCTTATGCAATAATACAAAAAACCATAACGTAATGCAAATAAAAAAAACTCCGGTTTGAGGCAGGAAATCCCTAAATTTGTTTAACCGACCTAAACAACTTACGTTAGAGAGGAATATAAGGGTATACTTATGAAAACCAGGTTCGCAGTAATAACGGGCATTCTATTATTTACTTTTTTCGGAAAAGTGCAGACGAGCCATGCGCAACTGGTCTTTCTCAAGACCGATTCTATCATTCCCCTGGATCCAATTATAATGAACGATTTCGTTGACTTTGAAATACATGTTGGCGTAAAAAATATTATTTCATTATTACCGGATGTTGCCTTGGGTAATATTTTTTACTGGTACCGAACGGATTCAATGATTAGCTCTGGCCAGCCCGCCAGAATCGTCGATTTTGATTTATCTATACTATTAATTAGTGATGGATATATTGATACAGTTCCCATTGAGATGTTGCCCAATGAACTCCGCACAGGACCTGTTAATCTTATTATATTATGGCCGGCAATGATCAACCCCCTTGTTCTTGATACAGTTCAGGACACCCTTGGTGTTCTGGTGGAGGGTTTTCTTAGTACACCTAACGAATATCCATTACAATGCGGAAATATTATTTTCCCTTGTCCTGCTATTCAGTTTGTAAATATCCAGTCTGAAGAAATCAAATTCATCGACCATGTCCAGCTTATTTCGATGAGTGGACAGGTTATGCAAACATACAGGCACGAAGAATTCCAAAACGGAAGTATTGATATTTCGAACTATCCTTCGGGTGAATATGTTGTACAACTTCATTATTACGACAATCGGGTCGTCAGGACGAAGATTCTCAAGCATTAGTTTGTTGTAGACTAATAGCATCCATTTATGGAGAAGCCAACCACGCAAATAGGTTAGCGTTTTGTTTAATTCTGAACGCTTTCGTTTTTTTTCAAAAAAATCCATTCAAATTCCGGTCGCACAATTGCAATCAGCAGAATTCTATGAGTTTATTTTAAGTTAATATTCATCGCGTAATAAACTATTTATTATATATCTAATTATCATTACGTTAAACTAAAATAAATCCAATTTAGCAGTAATATTTTGGCAATTGCCAGATACTGGTCCGGATGGATGTGATCTACCTTTGATATAACTTAAACATGAAATAATTCTTTAACATGAGAACAAAAACTAATTATTATTATAAACCGGGCTTGTTTATTATAATGTTGTTTTTGGCGCTTGGCTCAAAAGTTTTTGGGCAAGTATGCACACCCGATCCCGGTTATACAAGTACTGGGATTTGGCCCGATACCATTACAAATATGGATCCGGCTTGTGTAGGAGCTTCATATCAAATGGATTTTACGGTGGTGGTACCTTCGGATACAGTTGTTGCAGGGTTCCTTTTTATCGTCGACTCTACTATTATTACATCTGTGTCTGGATTACCTGCAGGATTTAGTTATACCTGCAATCCATCATCCTGCAGATTTTTAGGTGGAACATCTGGTTGTTTTATTGTTAGCGGAAATCCTACGGTTCCGCTTATCGGAAGCTATAATGTATCAGTTAACATCACCACCTATGCGCATAATGCGGTGCTTGGAAACCAGTTCTTTCCGCAATCATTTTCAGGTTATGATCTCAACATTGGCAATCCCCCAAATGTTGGAACTAATAGTTCACCCGCTTCATGCGGTATGAGTGATGGAATGGCTTGGGCGATCGTAGCCGGAGCAGCTCCATTTACCTATTTATGGAATACGCTGGATGTAAATGATACCCTATTCAATGTTCCGGCCGGGTTATATGATGTAACCGTAACGGATAACATTGGATGCACTGCCACAGGCCTTGCAACAATTATTAACCCTGGCGCTCCAAGTATTGATAGCGCTACCACAACGAATCCTTTATGTTTTGGTGATACCGATGGTGACGCCACCGTATTTGCTTCAGGTGGATCACCCGGTTATTCATACAGCTGGACCAGCGGAGGTTCGGCAGCTACTGAAACGAATTTAGGAATGGGAACATATACTGTTACAGTAACTGATATATCCAATTGTCAAACATCAACTATTGTAAGCATCACCACCCCATCTGCAATCGGCACTAGCACAAATGTAACTCCTGAAACCTGTATAGGTTGTTTGGATGGATCGGCAACAGTGAACGCATCCGGAGGAACTCCCGGTTATACTTATAGCTGGGCTCCATCAGGTGGAACGGCAGCTACAGCGAATGGTCTTGCTGCCGGTAATTATACCATTACTGTAACCGATAGTCTTGGTTGTGTGGCAACCAATACTGCCAATGTATATAGTACAGCAAGCATCGATGATCAACTTACAGAAAGTTGGAAAATTTATCCGAATCCTGTTCAGGATTTCATAATGATAGATGTAGTGACACCATCTGAAATAAATACAATCAAACTATATGATCTGAGCGGAAGATTGTTAATCGCTAAAAACTACAGCGGCGCCATTTTCCAGTTCGACATGTCAGTACTAAAACAGGGAACCTATTTATTAGAAATCAATAACGGTAAACTATCACGGGTATTTAAGGTGATTAGGGACACTAAATAATCCAAAAAATATCCAAATGAAAACAAAAAAATATATTTTCTATAAACTGTCTATCGTAATATTATTCGGGACCTGTGCAAACCAAATGTTTGCACAGCCGAATAATAATTGTGCAAGTGCAACTGTTTTAACTGTTGGGGCAGCATGCACCAACGGTACCAATGTAGGATCCAATGTAGAAGTTGGAGAACCGCCGGCAGGTTGCTGGCTAACACCTCCCAACAATACCGTATGGTATAGATTCACCACCGGCGCAGCTGGCAACTATACTGTTTCAACCGATAATGGTGGAACAACAGACACCCAGCTAAAAATCCTTTCAGGGGCTTGCGGAGCTTTTGCAACGGTTGCCTGCAGCGAAGATGATGGAACCACCAATACTTTAGCAGCTGTTGCAACCGCAGCTTTGGCTGCTGCAACAACCTATTATGTGCAAGTGGATGTTTATAATAATGGAACAGGTCCGTTTTGTATTAATGTAGCATACAATCCACCACTTGCAAATGACTGTATCTTTAACGCCATTGATATTACAGCATTAATAGATGGTGTAAGTTTGCCATTAACTCCTTTTAATTGCAGGGCTCCCGATGTTTTTTCGTCAGCCCTTAGCCCAGCAACCAGACAGGATCTTTCCGGAGACCCAAACGGTTGTGAAATCTGTGACCTTACCTGTACCACTAAAAATCCAGATCATAGAGACGTCTGGTATAAGTTTACAGTTAGTGCAGCGACTCCTCCAACCTGGTTAACGGTATACAATGAATTACCAGAACCGGGAACGCCTCCCACTTTTGCAACAGGATTGTATAGTGGCACCCCAACAGGAACATGCGGGGTAGGACTGATAGGCGGAATGACACAAATTGATTGTTCCGCCGGTGATATTTTACCTATTTGTAACTCTCCAGCTGCTTGTATTGATGGAGGTGGTTATGGTGCAAGAAACAAAGCAATCTGCACTACCCCTGTAAGACCAAGATTAGACATCAGCGGACTCGCTTTTGGCACCTATTATTTCAGGGTTTGGGATTGGGGTGGTGGAGCACCAGATGCAGGTAGCCTGGTTATTTGTGCTGAATCAGTGAACACAAATCCGCCAACGGAAGATAAGTGTCCAACAACAAATACGATTGGCTGTGCTGACGGTCCACCAGCCAATGCAGAATTTGATTCCACCTATATAAATTTAAGTAATGCCGGAATGACTGGAAATTCATGCAACACAGCGCCAAATGAACCGCAGGTCGCTGCAGGTCCAACAACTGATATACAGGATCCTTGTTTTGGGGGTTGGTCAACCGGTATTGGTTATGTAAATAATGTAATGAATAATTCTGCCATCTATCGTTTTGAAGTGAACGCATTGGCACCTTGTGTTTGCAGACCTGATATTACTTTAAGCAATATTAGTTATGGAGGAAGAGCCGGATTTGCTGCCCAGGTGCAGGTGATGAACAGTCCATGCGCAGGTGGAACAAATGCGGTGATGGCATGGAGTACAACCCAATCTTGTCTTGAAATGCGAATGGCGGGAAATGGAACAATTCCGAATGGAATATATTATATAGTAGTTGACGGGCAGGATGGCGAACTGGTTAAATACGATCTTACCTTAAAATTAAATTATTCGGGAGTTGGTTGCACACCTTTAGTGACAAATATTTGCGACGTACCTCTTCCGGTTGAATGGGTGGCATTCACAGTAGAACCAAACATTGATAATGATGCGATGATCTGGTGGTCTACTGCATCTGAAACCAACAACCGGTTATTTACAATTGAGCGATCACAGGATGCCATTGAATTTGAACCTATACAAACGGTAAAAGGGGCGGGGAACAGCAATACGACGCTTTCCTATCAAACCATCGACAAAGATCCTTTGGAGGAGACCTCTTATTACCGGCTTAAGCAAACTGATTATGATGGAAAATCGAGTTATTCAAAGATAGTTTCTTATGTAAACAATAAAGCTACGAAACTTATGTCAATCTATCCAAACCCAGCACACAGCCTAATCACTATTCAGCTGGATGGTTATTTACCTTCCACCCAAATAACCATCACTAACCTGATCGGAACCTCTTATTATTCCGAAATGGTAAACAGTCCGGACAAAAAATCGGTACAGGTGGATGTAAGCACATTCCCTATGGGACTTTATACCGCAAAAATAATGTTGAGTAATGGTAATATAATCATATCGAAATTTTTAAAAGAATAATATAAATAGATAAACGTCTTTTTTTGTTTTGCAAACCTGTTCTCTAAATGTTGTATTAGAAGGTAGTCGATCGGCGATCAATAAAATGAGAGTTGTATTGGCTACCTTTTTTTCCACCTCACGAGCAGATTAGAAGTAACCACGAAATGGGAAAGAAAATGATAAAAAAAATAAATACGAGTTTTTTGTTTTGCTTAATGGCCCTCTGGGATTTGTTCATTTTAGGAAGCAAGAAAAAATAGGATCTTGAGAAAGTAAAAGTTCGCAGGTTTCCCTGACCTTTATTAACCTTTCCTAATAATCAAGCTTTAACTTTGATGTGAGCCAGCCATTGTAGTTGAACAGTTCGGTATCTCCAATCCCGGAAGAAATAAAGTCACGGGCTTTTTCCTTAAGTTTTTTATTTTTCATAAAATCCGGGTCGGTTCCGATGGATTCAATCAATGGTAAAAGGATTTTTTCAGGTCCTTCAAAATTTTTCCACTCATTTTTAAGAGAGGTCTTTACCTGTGGTAGCTTATATTCGAAGCTATCAAAATCACTCATATCGATCCGGGTAATGAGCTCTAGAACAGACAAAGGAACCTTCAATGAAATATCCGCTTTCTCATAAAATTCGTGGATATAGATCTTTTGAAGATTCCGGATCACCAGGTTGAAACTTCCTTTGGTATAATAGAGGTAAGCAAGGTTTGAATAATTCAGAAGTGAATAATATGGATTGGTAATAATGCTCTTGTTATTAATGATCTCGTTGATGGTTTCAATCGCCTTATCTGGATTGATCACCGAATAGGCGGCAATCCTTACCTGGTAATAGAAATAAATATATTTTTTGTAGAGGGCTTTATCAAACTGGAGCAAGGCTGTGTGTAAGGTTTCACTGAAGGCAAGGGCCTGTGAATGTTTTCTGAGCAGCAGAAGGGTGTTGATGATATAAATAAGGATCTCGATCTTGGTATCATGGGTATTTTTATTAAACACCTTGGTTTTTTCAAACTCCTCAAATGTATCTGTTAGATATTGTTCCAACTCCACAAATTCTTTTTGCTGAACAAAGATCTGTGAGATCGTCTTGTACATTTTAATTTTAAACTGCACCGAATTCAAAAGTTCCGGATCCGTAGAGAATTTGCTGATCGTTTTATTTACCTCCTTGGATATGTTCAGTTTTTCTCCGAGATTCTGGGTAACCTTTAGTCGATAACTGATCACCGCAAGGATATCATCAATCTGCCGGATCTTGGCGAGCATAGAGGAATTCGTCTTTCTCTTATCTATATAAACTGCCGGGTCATTATATAAAGTTTCCTTTCCAAGTTGAATATAGAGTCCATAAATAATATCCAGGTATTCAAACTGCTCTGAACTCAACGCTTGCTTTTCGGCTTTCTCCAGATAATATTTGGCCAGTTTATAAATCCCTTTTTGGTAGAAGATCTTATATAAGTTGAGATAATTACTGATGTCGGCCGTATTATAATTAGAGAATTCAATGTCTGACAGGTAAATATTAATGAGATCGACGAGTCGATTCTTCATTCTATAATAAGAACTTTGACCAGCTGATTTACCGGCATATATTTTTTTGCGTACAACCAGGTCGTCTACCTTGGTATCACCCACATAGGATTTATATTCAGCAAAAATCTGATAGAGGATGGTATCTCTTTGGGCAAATTCGGCCTTTAGTTTTTTGTCCAAATGGGCTAAAGCACGCTTATCTATATGACTTATTACCTCAAAAAGTATATTCATTTTATGTAATGCTTATATAGTTATACTTCTATTAATCAATAATTTAAATATTCATTTTTAGTTTCTAACATGTAATATTACAACTAATTTCCTATTCAACCAAGCTCCAGGGCCGTAAATTTGTATTGTTGATTGATGATAGATTAAAAATTGACGGATATGTTGAGATTAACTATAAAATCAGAATCATCATTTTCAACTTTAACATTAGACGAAAACAAAGAAATTAAAGATAGTAAACATAGCCCGGTTTATAGAAAAAGAGGTGCAGAGGGATTCTCACCTCTTTTTTCTTTTTTATTCGTATATTTGAATAATATGAAGAGTAGAGCCAACTTATCGTTACAAACATTACTGCTTCTGATAGGGCTGGTGGCTATCCCCACATTTTCCAACGCCCAGGTAAAGGGAATTATTGATTTTGCCGCTATTGATGAAGACAATACGGTATTAGGTTATTCTGCCACCTGCACCACACATGTTAAATTTATAAGCAGCATTACTAATAACGATACAATGGTCAATGGAAACTTGATCTATTGGTATCAAACTGATTCAATGGCTGCTGTTGACAATAACTGGTATGAATATATTGATGATAATCCTTTCCCTGAATTTATTCCAATTGGGGGCCAGTTTGATCTCTTTCCTTTTTTCTGTGATTCATCTCAACTTAGAACTGGACCGGTTAACGTAATTATTATATGGCCATCACTTATTAGTGCAACCACACCAATGGTTGATTCTGGAATGTATGTTATACCAAATGTTTATGTAGGTACCACGATTGGAATAGAAGAAGAAGGCCTATACAATTATGGTTCAACAGTCTTTCCAAACCCTGCTCAATCCATGCAGCTTGTTTTTATCAATTCAAAATATAGTAAAGAAATTGGGAGGGTAACAGTGGTGAATGCGATGGGGCAGGTGATGAATTCCAGAGAATTTAATGAGTATGAATCTAGTCAAGGATATATTGTTCCGACTGATGACCTGCGAGCAGGTATTTACAATATTCAGATTTTTTACAAAGACAACAAAACAGAAGTCGTCAAGTTCATCAAGAATTGATTTTTATTCCCACGCCATCTATTGCGAACAGGTTTTTTTAAAGATGCAAAATGAATAAAAAGATAATTTTAATATTTATAAGCTGTCTACTTTTGACCGCTTCCTCCTTTGCTCAGATGCAGCGGAAAATTGTGATCGATTCAGTCGTCTATGATCCGGATCAACCGGTATTAGTAGGCACCACGATATATATATTTCCAAGAATACATCTTACTGACTCGGCTAATAACTGGGTAAGTGGTAATGGTAATGTCCGTTATTGGGTTAGGTCTGATTCGATGAATCTAAATGGACATCCGCCGGTTTTAATCGATAACCTTCCCATATTTGAGTCTATTCCTGCAGGAGGAAGGTTTGATACTTTAGCTTTGCCGCTTGATTCACTCGATCTCAGAGTTAGTAGTACTGGCCCCGTTAACGTCATCATCATCTGGCCGTCTTTAGTGAAACCAGGAATTGATCTGGCAGATTCAGGATTTGTTTTGATCAACCAATATGTATACACGGATATCGGTATTGACGAAGAAAATATTCCACCAAGCACCATTTATCCGAATCCATCTGGTAGTTTTGAATTGGTATATATCCGAAAACAATATACCCAACTCATCGATCATATTACGATTGTCGACAACCTTGGTCAACCCGTATTTATAAAGCAGTTTACTCCGGAGGATGAAAGTTCAGGTTATCTTCTACCTACCCATGAATTACGATCGGGTATGTACTATCTGCAGATCTACTATAAGGATAAGAAGATGGAAACCGTGAGGTACATCAAGAGTCAATAGAATTTTTCCTACATTTATATATAGTACCCAACAACTCCGGTGAATGCCGGAGTTGTTGTTTTTGCCAGGCGGTCGCAGAAGGCAGGGAGAAGCCCCCTGAAACGGGTGATCTGGCCATAGGAAATCCGATATCTACAAGCAATAATTGCTATTTTTGTCGTTTAACAACATACTGGTTCCCAATAAGGCGTGACACGATTTTATATTTTCATATTTCTCCTGTTGTTAGGTTCGCTCCAGCTGAATGCCCAGGTAAACGTAAAAGGCAAGCTCTATAGTGAAGGCGATACGCTGGTGCCCAGGGCAAATATTATGCTTAACAATCAGGTGATTGCTGTTAGCAATGACAGCGGTTACTTCGAATTAACAGCACCCATCGGAGAAGACATCACCCTTCGGTTCAGCCATCCATCCTATGCGGATGCAGAAAGGTTCTTCAAATTAAAAAGTGGTGAGGTAAAGACCCTTCGTGTCGAAATGAATACCAAACAACTCGATGTTTACCAGGTGGTGGACAACGGAAACCGTCCCTCTTTTATGATATCAATGGATCCTGCTTTGATTGCTGTGATGGCAACTCCGGGTGATCCTGTCATGAATATGATAAAATCCGCAGGCCTTGGTGTGGCAACAAATAATGAATTAAGTTCCGGGTACAGCGTTCGTGGTGGAAATTTTGATGAGAATCTCATTTATTTAAATGATGTGGAGATCTATCGCCCATTTTTAGCGAGATCAGGTCAGCAGGAAGGATTGAGTTTTATTAATTCAGACATGGTACAATCCATCGCCTTTAGTTCAGGTGGATTTGAAGCGAGGTATGGCGATAAGATGAGCAGTGTACTCGACATCCGTTATCGCAAACCCAATAAATTTGGTGCCACCATCATGGGAAGTTTTTTAGGGGTGAGTTTGCATATTGAGGATGCCATTTTTAAAAACAGATTGAAATATAATTTTGGCGTTCGATATAAATCGAACAATTATATTCTGAGTGGCCTGGACACCAAAGGTGAATATCAACCCAATTTTTTCGATTTCCAGGGGGTGATCACTTATGATATCAACGAAAAATTTGAGATCTCGGTTTTAGGCGGCTATTCAGATAATAATTATCAAATGATCCCTAGCACCCGTACAACCATCTTCGGACATGTACAGGAAGCCAAGCAGCTCACGGTATATTTTGATGGAAAGGAATCCACGCGTTTTAGGGTAGGTAATGTAGCATTTACTTTTGCATTTAAACCGGATGAAAACAGTTCACATAAACTCATTGCGTCTTATTATAGTACAAAAGAAACTGAGAATTTTGACGTAACAGGTCAATATTATCTGGGAGAGATTGAATCTGATCTTGCGAATCCTGATTTTGGACAAGTGGTGAACACCGTTGGTGTGGGTAGTTTTATGAATCATGCCCGTAACAGACTCGAGGCATCCGTATACAATGTAGAAACCAAATCAAAGATCTTTATTCGGGGAAGAAACTTTGGTGGAAAAAATTCAATGACGATTTCTTTCGGTATCCGTTATCAGCATGAAGAGATCGAGGACAAACTGGATGAATGGAATGTATTGGATTCCTCTGGTTATCTTCTGCCCTATTATGGTCCTGCTGATACGGGAGCCATTGTATTTGACGATGTGCTTAAATCGAAAATAAGTTTAAGCTCTAATCGTTTTATGGCTTACTACCAGCATGGATTTAGCTGGTTCACTGCCAAAAAACATCGCATTGTTGTTACTGCGGGGGTCAGGGCCCAATACTGGGACCTGAATCAGGAATTGATTGTAAGCCCAAGAATACAATTTGCCTGGAAACCCAATTGGAAACCGGATATTTTATTTCGTATTGCCGGTGGTGTTTATTATCAGGCGCCTTTTTATCGTGAACTTCGACGACTTGATGGAACCATCAACACCAATGTAAAAGCACAACAAAGTATTCATGCGATTGTTGGAGTGGATTATAACTTCAAGATCATGAATCGGCCGTTTAAATTTATTACGGAAGTTTATTTTAAATGGATCAATTATTTAAATCCATACGAAATTGATAATATCCGTATTCGTTATTATGCGATGAACCAGGCACATGGTTTTTCAACCGGGGTTGATATGAAGCTCGGTGGAGAATTCATTGAAGGTTTACAAAGCTGGGTAACAGCGAGTGTAATGACCTCACAGGAAGATGTGGAAAATGATTCATACACACCAAGTGCAGGTGGACCTACTACATACCCTGGTTACATTCCAAGACCAACCGATCAGCGTTTGCAATTTGGTTTATTTTTCCAGGATCATATTCCGAAAATAAAAAGTCTGCGTGTGCATGTAAATTTATTGTTTGGAAGTATGCTTCCTTTTGGTCCACCCAACGATAATCGGTTTTCGGATACTTTGCGTGCACCTTTTTACCGAAGGGTCGACATTGGGTTTTCCTATGTGATCCTCCAACCAAACAGGGATTTGAAACCAAAAGGTGCTTTCCGTCATTTCAAGACGATGTGGGTTTCGTTCGAGATCTTTAATTTGCTCGACATTAACAATACGATCTCCTATTTATGGATCAGGGACATCAACGATCGTCAATATGCCGTACCGAATTATCTTACACCACGGCTTTTCAATTTAAAACTTCAAATCAAGATCTGATGTCATTCTTCAAAAAAAGAATACTCAGCTTTAAGTATGCATTTACCGGAATAAAATGGGCCTTTGCCTCTCAGCATAATTTATGGATCCATTTATTTACGGCAATATGCGCTATTATATTAGCCTTGTATTTCGATATAAGCCGTTTAGACTGGATCATTATTATTGCCTGTATTACTACCATTTTTTCGGTAGAATTTATCAATACTGCCATTGAGTGGCTGGTTGACAGCATCTATAAGGAACAGAATCCGGTGGCTGGTAAGATCAAGGATGTATCTGCAGCGGCCGTTTTAGTGGTTGCTATGGGTGTAGCTGCGATCGGAGTGATGGTTTTTTATCCGTATGTGGAGGTAATTTGTAAATGATAATTTGGAAATCCGGCAGATCAATAAAAATTCTTTCCGTCTCTTACCATTTTTCTCAGTTGTACACTGGCGCGGTAGCGATCTTCATGATATTCGTTGTATAAACGATCCATAGTCTCCAGGCAATATGGGATTCCCATTTCATCCGCCCATTTCAATAAACCTTTTGGATAATTCACACCTTTCGTCATTGCATTATCAATATCTTCTCTTGAAGCAATGTTCAGATACAATGCTTCTGCTGCTTCGTTGATAAGCATCACTAAAACTCTCCAGAAAATATTTTTACCCAGCTCTTCATCTTTATTGGGTTCAGGTATAACTGCGCCTTCCGCATAATCATAATACCCTCTGCCGGATTTTCTGCCCAGCCGTTTCGCTTCAACCATTCTTTTCTGGGTAAACGATGGTTTATATTTCGGATCATTCCAGAATTCTTTGTAAACCGTTTCCGTAACCGTATAATTAATATCATTGCCGATGAAATCCATCAATTCAAACGGCCCCATCTTAAATCCTCCATAGGTTTTCATGGCCCAGTCGATTGTTGCAAAATCCGCAAAACCCTCTTCATAAATTCTGATTGCTTCCCCGTAAAATGGCCGGGCGATCCGGTTGACAATAAATCCGGGTGTATCTTTAGCAATAACGGTTACTTTCCCCCAGCTATCAATGATCTTTTTTGAATCATCCAGTATTTTTTTATCGGTCGCAACCCCTGGTATGATCTCAACCAATGGCATCAACGTCGCTGGATTAAAAAAATGGATGCCTATAAATCTTTCGGGCTTAACACAGGTTCCCGCGATAGCTGTAATTGATAAAGAAGAAGTATTGGAGGCCAGAATGCAATTTTCACCCACGATCGACTCTACCTGATCGAATATCGATCTTTTTATTTCGATATCCTCTACTACTGCTTCGATTACCAACTCACAATCTTTAAATCCATCCATATGTGAAACAAAATGGATGTTCTTTTTTATTTCCGCAGCTTTTTCCTTGGTGATCTTTTCTTTTTCTACGAGTCTTGAAAGATTTTTATCCAGACCTTTATCGAAACGATCACGTGCCGCTATATAACTATCATATAACAAAACTTCGTTTCCGGCAGTAGCAGCAACCTCTGCTATACCAGATCCCATGGCGCCTGCTCCGATGATTCCAACTTTCATTTATTCACCTTTAAAGATTGGTTTTCGTTTTTCTAAAAAAGCATTCACACCTTCTTTATGATCGACAGATTCGGCCGCTTTTTCCTGTAATACGGCTTCCAGTTTTAATTGCTCCTCCAACGTATTATTCATGGCAGCATTGATCGCTTTTTTAGTGAGTCCAAAGCCAACCGTTGGCATGTCAGCCAAAGTTTGGGCAACTTTTAAAGCTTCATTGTACAGATCAGCATCAGCCACCACTTTATAGATCAATCCTAATTTTTCAGCTTCACTGGCCGGAAGTTTTTCTGCCAACATCATTAAAGCCGTTGCTTTTTGATTACCAATTAATCTCGGTAAAAAATAGGTTCCGGCACTATCCGGTATAAGTCCGATCTTGCTAAAGGATTGGATAAAGGAAGCTGATTCTGCAGCTAAAGTGATGTCGCAGGCAAAGGCAATATTTGCTCCCGCTCCGGCAGCAACACCATTTACCCCACAAACCACCGGCTTTCCAATTTCCCTAATCTTGGTTATAATGGGATTATAAGTCTTACTAACGATCTCCGATATTTTGGGTCCGCCCTCCTGGATAGCTTCCGCCAGGTCCTGACCAGCGCAAAACCCCCGGCCCTCCCCGGTAAGCAGAATGGCCCTTACCCCTTTATCAGCCGCTCCGGCATCTAAAGCCGCCTGGACTTCCCTGGCCATGGGCATTACAAAGCTATTGAGTACATCCGGTCTATTGAGTCGTATTTCCAGCACAGCACCTAGATGGGTGACCTTAATATATTGAAAGTCCATCAATTAAATTTTTATCAAAGATAGACCTTAGGAGGCAAAAATGAGGGGGTAAATAAAATTATTCGCGCTGATAATCAGCAATTTAAAAAAACAATGGGATTTTTTAGATACCCCAAGCAACCATAGGACCCGTTTAGGTCGTCTATGTAATAGAATCAAATAGTGGAGGATTCATAATACCAAATGTTTTTCTAGAACAATCTTCGCATAGATTAGGTTAAGGGTCGAAAAGCCGGTTGTAAGAACAGCCGGTTTTTCGTTTTTATACCATTTCGATTCCGGCGTTGAAGTTCTTCGTTGATGAGGACATCCCACCATAAGTTAGATCTCAGCTTTTTTCAATTTTGCCCGCTGAGAGTAATATCCTAAATTATTGTCTACTCTTGATCACCTGTTGTGAATGATACTTGCCATTGGCTCCCATTTTCACAATATACATTCCATCCGCAAAATTGGAAAGATCTACCTGAATAATTTCCTGACCATTTTCTGAATAGAAAAGTTTATTCACCACTAACTGGCCCATCATATTATAGACCTGGATATTCATTTCGCCCTGACCAAACCCAAGCAGATCCACGTTGAAAATACCAGGACCTGGATTCGGATAGATCAACATTTCGGAAGCCAACTCCTCCTCTTCCACATCAAATAAATAACCCACTTTAAAATAGTCGGTATACTTTGCACCAAAATTTGCTTTATAGGTTTTGAAAATAATTCCTGTTCCCGCATTTTTTAAGCGGCAGTATCCTGTTCCCTGTGTACTATAATAAAAATACAATCCATCATCACCGGAATCGGTCATCTCGAACATATAACAACCCCACGGCAGACTTACGGTATCAGCATATACTGTGTTGTTGCTCATTCCACTTCGCTGGAAAACAACATTACCGGTTCCATCCAATAAACGGAAAGCACTTTCTGCACCCATTAAATTTGTTTTAAAATTGATAATGATATCACCTACATAGGTGGGCACATCCGTATAATTGGAAGTAAGGTCATTGTTGGCAGTGTATTGATCTGTTACTCCATTCGGATTACTCACCGTTGCATAAAAAATATGCTGACCTGTGGTGGTATACCAGAAAGCACCAATATTGCTAATTGGTAAACTAACAGATATTGTATCCATAAATGGAAGACTTCCGGTCCAATGGTAACTTTCGGTTGGACCTCCGTCTATATGAAAATCAATATCACAACTGGTTAATGTTGCACTTCCATAATTGCGAATAGTAACTCTTGGAAATGAACAGATCGGATTTAATCTGGCATATTCATCTTTATCGGTGGGTGCAATAATTTCAACCAACTCCACATCATTCGTAAAATGAGCTGTTCCATATTCCACCAGTTGACAATCGATCGTATAAGATGGGCCTTGTGGACCACTCCATGTATAATTTTGCCAATCTACATCAACCGTCACTGTATCATTCGCGGTAATATAAGGCGTTACATTGAACTGATGGATCCTTGCTCTTTCACCCGGACACCAGTTGGCACGGTCATATAACCAGGTATGCACATAGGCAGTTCCGGTTTCATAATCAGGATAGATCGGATTTTCTCCGCAATCGTCATACCAGTTTAACATTGAATGTGTTTGAAGTCCGTCCATTTTTACATAATAAGTAGCAGGAAAAAATTCGGCCGCGTAAATATTATTATCAAAACCGTGGCCGGTTGCTGTCATTCTCACTTTCGCTGAAGCAACTCCCGGTTCGATGAACATATTTCTTGGGAATAAAACATTTGTTTCGAAATTGGCCGAAGTAGAATAACCAAAATCCCCCCTGTAAATCGTAGAGACATCCACTACATCCGCAGGTGGAGTTCCCGGAAAAAATTCAAAATCAAGAGTGGCACTGAATCCATTCGACCAGCCTGAATAAAATGCACGGATCTCAACTGAGTCCTGTAACATTTCTGCAAAATCGGTTACATCAAAATCATGCGTAAAAGCAAATGTACCCGGGAGATTGCCACCATAAGGTGTGATCACTCTTGCAAGCTCATATGTTTCGATCACTTCGAAAACATTGTACCAGGGCAGATAACCAATATACCAAGAAGAATCTGCAGATACATAATTAGAATCAATGATCGTACCCGTTACATCAAATTCATAATTCCAATAATTGGTTGGATAACCCAGGATCGTATCAGTAGGAACAGTTGGGTTCATCGCATCTCCATATACAATGATCGTCATTGTCCCATTCGCTACAGAATCTGTTGTAGTATTCAGTGTATCGTAAAAAGTGGTATAAGTAATTCCATTGTTATAGTGAACCGAATCCCAAACGGAACCGTTGACCGTAAAAGTTGGCTGTTGTTGCAAGGTAGAATCCATGTTGCCTGTTCTGTGGCGAAGTTGTATCTGGGTGGTATAATCCCATGGACTACAACCACCGGTTGCACAACCCATCGTATAATGCAAAATTATTTTCCTGTAAGTCTGGCTTCCATCAGGAAACTGGGCCCATTGGTCATAGTTTCCATACCAACCCATGTCTACATCATTATGCGAAGTAACAGTGGTGCTTTGTGCAAAAACGGGAAAATTCAGCACTAAAAAGCCAAGTGCAACCAGGATTTTTTTCATAATAAAATGATATGAGAACAAATATAAAGCTTTGAGTCCTAAATCGGTAAAGTACCAGTAAAATAAATAGTTTTATTACATTTGAATTGAACAAAAATACAAGCCATGAGCAATAAATCACTGGCCACAAGGGTGGTAGACAAAATGTACAACAACGATCCATTTAGTCTATGGCTTGGCATCGAAAGGATACAAGAATCGGAAGGGACAAGCACTTTAAAAATGAAAGTAAGAAATGATATGCTTAACGGTTTTGGAATAATTCATGGAGGGGTTACATTTTCTCTTGCCGATAGTGCCCTGGCCTTTGCTTCCAATTCTCATGGCATCCAAAGTGTATCCATCGATAATTCCATTAATTATTTTGAACCCGCTAAAGAAGGAGACGTATTAACGGCTTCCACCGAAGAAGTAAGGATCACCAATAAGATCGGGCTTTATCACATTATGATCACCAACCAGGATGGAAATAAAATAGCCTTGTTCAAAGGAATGGTGTATAGAACCGGCAAGCCATGGTTCAATGAATAGTGCAGCGATCATCAAGTGATAAATCACCTATTTTGTCTGTTGAATTTAATCAGTATGTTCTTAGCTTAGAACTGTGAAAAAGCTCCCTATCATTTTATTCCTGTTACTTATTCATTTCCCGGCTCTGTGTCAGAAAAAACTTTTCACGGAATATTATCAAGAGCCTCTGAAAAAAACCGAAGGAAATTACGTCAATGATAAAAAAGAGGGCACCTGGAAATATTGGGGTAGTGATGGCAGACTTGAAAGACTTGAAAATTATTCCGACGGCCTACTCAATGGAACCTATATAGAATTTTATACCTATCAATACTATGACGATTCACTTTATCATTTACAGGAATACCTGGATCTGAACATGAAATACCTCATGGGTGAACAAAAAAAGAATGCTGTTAACCTGATAAAAGCATCCGGAACCTACAAAATGGGAAAAAAGGATGGGGAATGGGTGAACAATGATGAAGATGGAAGCATCAATAACCGGTATACCTATTCGGATGATGTTTTGAACGGCACTTATAATCTTTACTTCATGGGATCATTAATCGAAGGAGGGAGTTATCTGAATGGCTATAAAAACGGTGAGGTAATGCTTTATTATTTTAGTCCGAGAGTAAAAGGAATACGTCATTATAAAAATGATACCCTGGATGGCAAATGGATCGATTACAACATGGATCTTCAAAACAAGCGGAACGATACTACGGTTATTGAATTGGAACAGAACTATAAAATGGGAAACCTGGACGGAGAATATAAAAAATACGATAGCAAAGGAAATCTTGATATCCATACCTATTATAAAAAAAATGAACTCGACGGGCAATATAAATCCTATCATTCAGATGGCAGTCTTTATGAAATTGCTTTTTACAAAAACGGTCAACTCGAAGGGGATAGAGATATTTCCACAGAGAACAGTATCAGCCATTACTTCTATAAAAACAACATGGTGACCGGCCGATTTACAGAAACTCATAAAAACATGGAAGGAAATGACTTTTTCTGGTTCTTTTACGGAATTGGAAATTTCATTAGCGATTCAACCTACTATCTATCATTAACCAATTTAAATACGACTGGCTATTGTAATGATAGTTCCTGTACCATCAAAGTTTTTACCAACGAAAAGACGCCTGTATTATACTATACGTGCACTCCGGACTATATTGCATTTAATGATTACATGTCAGGGCCTTTTACTCTATTCAAAAATGGTAAAAGAATCCTCAGGGATAATCTCTACTTCGATATTCATGTAGATACATTTTGCAGATGGAACGATAAAGGTGAAATAACAGAACGTGCAATCTACGATTTTTTTGATGGGGTTAATTTTTCAGTTTGTAAATATGCAATAGAGTATACTGACGGTGGGTCGAAATTATACGAATTTAGTGATAAGCCTTCCTATAAAAAGTTCTATTATCCGAATGGAAAACTCAAAATCCACTATTATAATGAAATTGATTCGGATGATTTCATTTTTTACGAAAAACAGTATTATCAGAACGGCGGATTGATGATCTTAAAAAAATACGATTGGCCCACCGGGTCACTGCAATCTTCTGTTTGTTATGATCAAAAAGGAAATAAGATCTTATGCGATGGGCTGAGGAGCGTAGACTACGACAGTCTTGGTTTAGTGGCGGATGAACATTTTAAATTTGTCATTTACGCAGTAGCTGCCGAGGAATTAATACTCGAAGAACCCATAGTCGAGTTCGTTGATCAAGCCGCCAGTTGTGAGATTTATGACATCTTTGGATCAGATCCGATCGATCGTGATTTTGTTTATCCATCGATTGCAAAACAGAATCATACACTGGGAGAAATGTTATTCAGAGCAAATATGTATTCATGGGGAGACTATCATCCAAGGGAAGTGTTTATCGTAAAAGATATTGGCAATGGATGTGGGATTGAGATGGCCAGAGTGCTAAGGGAAAATTTGACTTGTCGGTGCGGTACTGTAAACGGGCGGCATACTGCTTCATCTGTATACATCAAAATAAATCTGATCCATGAGGAAAGCAATATCGTGATCGACCGGCAGATGATCAATCATTAACCCAGGCTAACGCCCAAAACTCAATAGAAATATCCCCCACCGGACTCATACACGTGTATCTTCCAAAAAAACCTATTAATTTGGGTTAAATTTCATCAAGAAACAGGACACTCTATTAACTTTACTAAAATTCTCATGGATACTTTTGCCAACATACCCGAAACCACCAAAAAAAGGGTAGTGATCATCGGAGTGGGATTTGCAGGGCTCTCCCTTGCAAAAAAGATCGATAAAAACATCTATCAGGTAGTCCTGATCGATAAAAATAATTATCATCAGTTCCAGCCATTGTTTTACCAGGTGGCTACTGCAGGACTTGAACCATCTGCCATTTCATTTCCATTAAGAAAAGTATTTCAAAAAAACAAAGACATTCATATCCGCGTTTGCGAAGTAACCGAGATCATTGAAAAAGAAAACTATCTTCTTACCAATATCGGTCGGATAAACTATGATTACCTTGTAGTTGCTACCGGCGCGGATACCAACTATTACGGCAACAAGGAAATTCAGAAGAATGCATTGTCGATGAAATCAGTTTCCGAAGCATTGTACATACGAAACCGGGTATTGTGTAATTTCGAGGAAGCATTGACCACCAAAGATCTGGAACTTCAAAAGGAATTGCTGAATATTGTGGTGGTCGGTGGTGGTCCAACAGGTGTGGAGGTTTCAGGAACTTTAGCTGAAATGAAAAAGACAGTGTTGCCTAAGGATTATCCGGAACTTGATTTTAACATGATGACCATAACGCTGGTAGAAGCCGGCTCTCATGTGTTGGGATCGATGAGTGAAACCTCCTCTGTACATGCCAAAAAATTTCTGAAACAATTAGGCGTAAAAGTATTAGTAAATACCAGAGTTTCTGGTTATGATGGAGATATCCTCACATTTGTAGATGGTAACACCATTCGCACCAAGACCCTCATTTGGGCAGCGGGTATAAAGGCCGCTGTGATCACAGGGATTCCAGAATCAAGTATCCATAAGTCAGGGAGGATTCTGGTAGACGCATTTAATAAGATAGAAGGGACCAAAAATATTTTTGCATTGGGTGATGTTTGTCTGATGTTGTCGGATGAAAAATTCACGAATGGGCATCCACAAGTGGCTCAACCTGCCATGCAACAAGGGGTTTTATTAGCCGATAACCTGAAAAGGAGTGCTATGAATATCCACTGGAAAGAATTTGCCTATAAAGATCTGGGCTCCATGGCTACCGTTGGAAGAAACCTGGCTGTGGTCGAATTACCCAATTTTAAATTCCATGGATTTTTTGCCTGGTTAGTATGGATGTTGGTTCACCTGATGTCAATAGTGGGTGTAAAGAACCGGTTGTTCGTATTCATCAACTGGGTCTGGAACTATATTTCATACGATCAATCGTTAAGGCTGATCATTAAACCTAAGCGGAGGGACGAATAACAGCCGGTAAGGTTACAGCTACCCGCCAACCATCAATATATTTTCACAAAAACCGTGAAAAAGATTTAAATGTCCGGTTTATCATTGCTAAGTTTTAAATGATACCTATAGTTTTGTACTGCAAGATGATCATATGAGAAGACCACTACTTTTTCTATTGCTGTTTCCTTTATTAGGAAATTTATACGCCCAGCACACCTGCCAGGGTATTGTTACAGATACAGATGGAAAGCCACTTGAGTTTGTTGCTATCATGCTTACCAATGCAAATGATTCCAACCAGTTTGTTGGAACTGCTACAGATGCATCCGGAAGATTCGAGTTCAATCACATCGTTTATTCTTCCTTTTTTGTAAGGACATCGATGGTGGGCTATAACAACGGATCAAGTGAAATTGTACAGGCTGACAACAATGATACGATCCGTATTACGATGACAACAGCCACCGGATCATTGAATGAATTTACGGTGCAGACCAAGGTCAATAAAATTGAATTCGAACCGGGTAAGATCATCATGAACCTCGAAAATTCAACCCTCACTGCAGGCAACAATGCACTTGATATGTTGCGAAGAATGCCAGGCGTATTTGTAGACAACGACGGAAATATTTCCATTAAAGGAAAAAGCGGCGTGAATGTATATATTGATGGCCGGCCCACTTATTTAAGTGGTTCACAACTCAAGAATTTTTTAAAGACCCTAATGGCCAATAATATCTCAAAAATTGAAGTGATCACACAACCCGGAGCTAACTATGATGCCGAAGGAAATGCGGGTATCATTAATATCACCCTCATCAAAAAAATGGCCTTAGGCTTCAACGGGAATTTGGAGGGATGGTACATCCAGGGAATTTATCCCAAAGGTGGTGGAAGTTTTAGTTTCAATTATGGAAAAGGTAAATGGAATATTTTCGGGAGCTATAGCTATACTCATTGGCATGGGATCATTCAGTCTGAATCAGATCGTACCATCGATAGCACTCATTACCGCCAGATCTATAAAGGGCAGCCCATCGAAAACACCCACAACGTAAAACTTACCATGGATTATGATATCAGTAAGAAGGTGATATTTGGAGCAGGTATCAATTTCAGTGCAGGACATTCACGTTGGAAAGGAGGAAACCATTCAACCTTTACCAATTTAAATTCTGGCGTTGTTGATTCAACCCAGGCGGTTGCTGATAGCACGGCATGGACCAGCTATAATGCTACACTCAACCTGAATACCCAATGGAAGATCGATTCCCTGGGACAAAAATTATCAGTGAATGCGGATGGAGGAACCTATCTTGAATATGTTGGCGGTGGCTACAAATACTATTTTTATGATCAATATGGAACACAATTCCGTATGGCACCCGACAGGATCTATAGCCAGGCACCGGCCTTGTATTTAGTGTCGGGAAAAGTGGATTACGAAAATCCCCACTTGTTTAAAAAGCTCAAATTTGAAGCTGGTATTAAATCAAGTTATGTTACCAACGAAGCGAATGTACAATACCGAACTTTTGATCCTGGGAACAATGAGATAGCGATTCCATCAATGAGTAATCATTTTATTTACGAGGAAAACATCAACGCATTGTACATCCAACTTAAATACAATGTTAAAAAATGGTCATTCAGTGCAGGGCTGAGAGGAGAGCATACCAATACAACCGGCAGGCAATTGACCACAGGTCAGGTGAATCGTCAGAATTATTTTAGTTTGTTCCCTTCAGCGGGTCTTGCCTGGAACCCGAGCGACAATCATTCGATCAACTTTATGTACAGCCGTAGAATTGATCGCCCGGAATACAATGAGTTGAATCCTTTTATTTATACAATGGACAATTATAGCAGCTACCAGGGAAATCCAAACCTGCTTCCTCAATTCTCCAACAACCTTGAATTAACATATACCATGTTCCAGGTATTTACTACCTCTGTATCATATTCACAGATCAACAACAACATTACAGATATTTTCAGAGTGGATTCACTCAATTCACAACGATTGATCTATACAAATACGAATTTGGGTGAAACTCATAATTTCACAACCGGTGGGACTTTTATGATGCCGATCGGTAGCTGGTGTTATTTGATGTTCAGTGGAAATGCCATCTACAATTCTGTGGTTGATACCAATCTGAATATTGATCGCCAGGGATGGTATGGTATGTTTAGCGGATACGTTGAGTTTACCCTGCCTGCCAAGTTCTCGATTGAACTGAATGGATATGCGATGACGGCCATGCCCGTTGGGCAGTCCATCACTCAACCTATGGGAGAAGTTGGTATAGGTGTTTCAAAAAAATTATTCAAAGATCAGCTCACCTTGAAGTTGAGCGCTACCGATCTTTTCCTTACCACTCCGTTCAGGAGTGTGATCACAACTGAAGATGGACAATCAGTTAACAGTACTTTCCGTTGGGACAGCCGGAGGTTGAGCTTCTCCGCCAGCTTTAAATTCGGAAGAGCCATTAAACAGGCGCGTCAGAAAGAGAATGAAGAGTTGTTGAATCGTATGGGAGGAGGAAGATAATTGATTTGGGATTTACGATTTGGGATTTACGATTAACACATTCTCCGCTTAACGAGTGTATTAATCGTAAATCAAAAATCCAAAATCGTCAATAGCCTAAAAGGTATAAGTCCCATCCACCACAGATTCCTTTATATTTTCTAGATAATTCAACATCCTACCATCATCATTAGGATCGTTTTGCATTTTAAGTTTCTGATTCGTAATGATCTGGTTCATGATCTTGGAGGCATTGGCCTGGTCGCCAAGTTTCCCAAAATTAGCAGCAATATACATCCAGTAAAAATCCCGCTTGATCACCGAAGGAGAATAAGCATCATTCAATTTTGTCAATATTTTTTTGGCTTCACTCTTTTTTCCATCGGCAATCAGGAATTTTACTTTCACCCCGATATCCATTACCATGGCATTTGTAAGACGCTGATGGCTTTCAGAAAAATGATCCTTGAACTGCGAATAGTCCGATATGATATAATCTTTATCCCAGATCTCATTGAGTCGTAAAGCTATGTCCTGACCACTCTTTCCAACCTGCTTGATCCATGTTCCCTGAATCTCTTTTTCGAATAAATTATCAAAATAATAAGAAGTTGTCGTAAAGCAGATGGGTCTTTTACCGGCATTTGAATACATAATATCCAACAGGATGATATCCCCCCGTAACAAGTAATTGCTAAAGTCGGCGGTATACTCTTTACTATCCATCTCAAAACTTACGATTCCACCGGAAATAGTGTTGGACCCTTTTACAGAAAAATCCTTCTTCAAAAAATCGTTGAACTCGCGAGACCTCAATTTGATTTCTTTATTTTCAATCACCACAGATGCAAAGTTTTCCTCGAATAACGTTTTCTCACTGATAGAAAAATCGACAACTCCATATTTTCTGTTCATACTGGCATAATCGGGTATATTAAGTAAACTTATATTCAATATCGCTACATCCTTTCTTACACCCAGCCAATGTTGTACATACCAGAGTGGGTAGGTATCATTATCTCCATAGGTAAAAAGAATGGCATTAGGTGGACAGTTTTGCAGGGTGTATTTAGCAAAATCGAGAATATATGGATCATAGAGATCAGGTTCAAGGTATTTTAATGCTTCTTCTTTGCTATGATATAAATACATCCTCATATAAATGTCCATCACATCATTGGCATATTGCATTGACAGAGATCCGATAAAAGTTTCGAAAGAGGGATTTTGAGCTTTCATACGTTTGTTGATCACGGATACCTTGTCATGTCTTCTTTTAATTTCAATAAGATCATCTCCACTAAAAACTTTAGGATATTGTGTGCCACCCAATAGATCGGCCGGCAGATAATCCCCATATTGATTTCCAAATGCGGCTGATAATTGATTAAAATAGGCCTTGTTTAATGCGTAAAGCAAAGTATCGCTCAGAATGTTTTTGTCTCCCAGGCTATCTATGACGTCCTGGTACCAACCATCATATCCATACATGGGTGAAACGCGATACATATAGGGAACACGATCATCCTCGATCTCAAAAACATGAGGATTGAGTCTGGCAAATTCAGTAATTGGATCAAACCTAAGCACCTGCCATTTATTGGTCTTCTTCTCCCAGAAAAGAAATGATCTTTTATTCTCATCGTTATCCGTTTCCACAAATTGAACATACCAGCCATCCGTTTTTTTAGCAAAACTTATGAATCCTTCCTTCGCGTTTAGTGATTCAGAATATAGTTTGAAAAATTTATCATGTACCTTGGCGTAATCCGGATGAGCATACTGCGAAAAACAAACTGAAGTAGTGAAAATTAGAAAAATAAATAGAAATTTTTTCATAATCTCTCGCAGAAAAGGTGATAACCAAATATACTACTTTTTCCCTAAACGTAGCCGGCTTCTACGTTTGAATTGGCGGGGAGCTCCGCTCCCCGATTACTGGCGACTTCGCTAAGATTAAATGAACGTTTTAATAATACTGATTGAAAATTTGAGTCTTTCTTCCAATCCTCCCTGCACAATGGTATAGGATTTTTTTAAATCATTCAAATGTTGAATGTATAGATCAAATAACCGATCCCTGTCACCCGGATTTTCTCGCTGGGGATCTGGTTGCCAGGCAATATCAGGTTTCATCAATAAATAATGATCATAGTCGGACTGCAGGATCCCTTCTAGAATGAGTTGATCACATTCCCGGTATTTTTCGTCGGCCCAGATCTTTGTATTGATAAGTTCCGTATCAAAAAAAATAATATCAACTTCGTTTTTGATGGCGTCCACGGTTATTTTTTTTTCGATGTCCATTTGTCCGCGGGCTATACTAAGAATATCCTGGTAAGTATAAGGTCTATCGAGATGGTTGAGGTATTCTCTTCCGAATTCCGGTACTACCCAACCATCGAAAAACCTGGCCAGGTATTCGGAGGTAAAGCTTTTTCCAGATGATTCAGGTCCGGTTACGGCAATTTTGACAATTTTATTTTCTTTCGCCATTGAATAATTCCGTAAACACAAATGAAACAATAAATAACATACAAAACCGCAGTAAGTATATATCCTTTCCGCCAGAACAGCCAAATCCCCACTCCATCGGCAAAAAGAAATAAATACCAGTTATCAATTTTCTTTTTGGCTTCGAGCCAGGTAGCTACCAGAGAAAAACCGGTGACAAAAGAATCCACATATGGATAATCGGCATTGGTAAATTTATCGAAACAGAAACCACCAATAAAAAAATATTGCAGACACAGGGTAATATAAATAAAAACGGTAAACGGACTCGCTTTCGAAATGCGCAACACTTCCTTTTTGGGTTTAATAACCCCTGTCCACATCAAATATCCATAGACCGACATTCCCACATAGAACACACTTAAAATGGCATCCTGGTAGAGCCGTCCGTCAAACATGACCCAGGTATAGGCAACGGAGCTGATACCCCCAAACAACCAGCAGATCTTTTTTTCGAAGGATGCAAAAATGGGAAACAATAATCCGGATACCATGGCAACCACCTCTATCCAGGTAGTTTTTAATAGTTGTTGCCAAATCTCTTGCATTGAGGTTAAAGATAAGGAAAAAGTGGGAGGGTAGAATTTCTAAATTTAATCATTAACTACATACCAATTGGATTCAAGTTTAAAATCATTACCTCCCTGTTCGACTTTATTATCAAGCCACTCAATGGATATTGAATCATTGGTATACACAATTGCGGAATAGTGATCCAGTAGGCCCCTGTCCATGTAATAGGTGATCATGAGGTTTTCAACATTGAGGGTGTCGAGTTGTCGGTTCTTGTAAAATCTACCACTGATATAGAATCCTTGATCAAATGGATATTTAAATCCAGATGGGAAACTGTTGTTGCCAATGTTGTATTTCTTATTGCCGTGTAGCAATATATCCTCAGTAAGATTCTTTAACTTATCTTGATTTTTGCTCCACTGTTTTTTCCAATCAATTTTTCGAAATTCAAAAGGGTGGCATGAAGTGAGCAGAACTATAAAAATAAAAAGTGTCAAACATGTATATTGATTCCTTTTCATTTACCAGTAATAATTTATAATCTAACCCGGGTATTCCAGACAGTAGAGATGCTTAAAGATCGACTGTTCCTCGTCATCAAAAACCATGTTCCGTCTTTCGTACACGAGTTTCGCGGTTGTAATCGCATCATTCAATTTATAAGGTGCAAAACCAGCCGCACCACCCCAGCTAAAGGAAGGAATATAGTTGCGGGGAAATCCATCACCAAAAATGTTAGCACTTACACCTATCACAGTACCCGTATTGAACATGGTGTTGATACCGCATTTAGAATGATCACCCATGATGAGTCCGCAAAACTGCAGACCCGTTTTTACAAAAGACTTTTTACCATAATGCCAGAGTTTTACTTCCGCATAGGTATTTTTTAAATTGGAGTTATTGGTGTCGGCCCCCAGGTTGCACCATTCACCAATGACTGAGTTGCCAAGGAACCCATCGTGTGCCTTACTGCTATATCCAAAGAAAACAGAATTATTTACCTCTCCTCCTACTTTACAATGTGGACCAATACTGGTTGGTCCGTAGATCTTAGCGCCCATTTTTAATTGGGAATGACCACCCAGGAAAAAAGGTCCGCGTACCATAGAACCTTCCATGATCTCAGAATCTGCAGCCAGGTAAATAGGGCCGGCTGTGGTATTTAATGTACAACCATCCTGCACCAGGGCTCCATCTTCCATAAAAACCAATGTGGAATCGCCGATCACCGTTACTCCCGAATGATTACTATCCATCCAGTCATTTGAATCCCTCTCTGGCACCAGCAAATCAAAATCTTTTGCTAACTCTTTACCGCATAAGGAGAATATATCCCAGATATTGCGAAGACATTCAACATTGCCTTTGTATTCGACTATTTCAAAGGGCTCCATATTGCATTCATCAAACTCAGCCTTCAACTGCTCCGTAAAGATCCCTGCCAGCCATTCGCCATCTTTAAACAACATCTGGTCCACCTTCAGATCTTTTACCGCGGCAACAATTTCTACATCCGGCAAAACACAGGAATTAATGCAGAGGTTTTCTCCTTTTATGTGCAATGGGAATTTCCCTTCGAGATAGTGTTCTGTATAATTGGATGACTTTTTTTCGCCCAGGTATTTATGCCATTTCCCCCGAATGGTAAGTATGCCCATACGAATATCGGATATCGGTCGGGTAAAGGTGAAGGGGCGAAGATTGGTGACTATTTCGGCGTCATCGAAGAAGACCAGGTTCATGAGATGGTATTTGTATCAAAAATACGAATTAATTGTAGAGGTTTCTCATGGTCGCCTTCGGCGCCGCTTATTTTTCCCGAAGAATTCGCAGAACGAAGCGGAGTGACAAAAACTGTAGGAAACAAAAAAGCCCTCCCGGTTGAACGGAAGGGGCTTTCGAATAAATATCTGAGATCGATTATTTTGTCGTTTTTTTATCGATATGCTTTTTATAACGGGTGGTGAATTTATCCACACGACCGGCAGTGTCAATCAACTTCATCTTACCAGTAAAATATGGATGAGAAGTATTCGATATCTCCACCTTGAACAATGGATATTCAGTTCCATCTTCCCAAACAATGGTATCTTTTGTATTTACACAAGACTTGGTAACAAAAGAATAGTCATTCGACACATCTTTAAAAACTACCAGTCTGTATTCCTTTGGGTGAATTCCGTCTTTCATTTACTCGTAATTATTTTATTTAACATTAATGAACTCGTGCTTTCACTTCGTTCAGGTCTTTCGTTTTTTCGAGCCGCAAATATACTCAATATTTCCGAACCTGCAAGGCTTATTGGACATTTTCAGGCTCCAATAATTTCTTTAACCAGGTATCCTTTAATGGTTTTAACCATTTGGTTTTCAGTTCGTTTAAATTCTGTGCCGTATTGTCGAACACCTCACTGATAGACGATATTTCCCCGTTTTCTAAGGCCGTTTTCGCTTCCTGATAACTGTATAATTGGACCCCATTATCCGTCCAAACCGCCGAAATAAGCCGATTAGTAAAGTTAGTCCCTAAGTCTTTCTGAAGATCCAATACAAATTTCATCGACTTATCGATTGAACAACCTGATGCCGCTTCCACCTGCTCATCCAACACGAGGATGATAAAATGATCCAGTTCTATATGGATATCCGCCATTAACTCATGACCATGCGCCGCCCAGGAGGATGTAAATTCCTTTCCTTTCGATAAGATCATACCTTTCTCCTCAGCAGAAAGTTTCCTATCCGCTTGGTAGATCCAAACCCTTGAATGATCCGGAAATTTTATGTGATCCAACTTTATCATAATTCATTAGCCTGCGCAATAAGCTCAGCCATATCGTAAACCTTCACAGTTGCTTCTTTTTCAAAATGTTTAACACCATCTGTAAGCATCGTATTGCAAAAGGGACAACCCACCGCAATAATATCCGGATTGGTGCCCATGGCTTCCTCAGCCCTTTCTACATTTACTTCCTTATTGCCTTTTTCCGCTTCCTTGAACATTTGTGCACCACCGGCTCCACAACAAAGACCTTTTGCCTTCGATCTTTTCATTTCAGTCAGTTCGGCATCCAGTTTCGAGATCACATCACGCGGTGCTTCATATACCCCATTTGCTCTTCCCAAATAACATGGATCATGATAAGTGATCTTCTTCCCCTTGAAAGATCCACCCGCCACTTTTAATTTCCCTTCATCCATAAGTTGCTGTAACAATTGTGAATGATGCACTACTTCATACGTTCCTCCCAATTCAGGATATTCGTTTTTTAAAGTATTAAAGCAATGTGGACATGCGGCTACAATTTTTTTTACGCCATACATATTCAGCACCTGGATATTTTGTAAGGCCTGCATCTGGAAATAAAATTCATTGCCCGCCCGTTTTGCAGGATCACCGGTGCAGCTTTCTTCCGTTCCAAGAATTGCATATTTTAATCCTACATGATGCAGGATCTTTACTACCGCTTTGGTAACCTTTTTAGCACGGTCATCAAAACTTCCGGCACAACCCACCCAAAACAGAATATCCGCCGTTTCGCCGGCGGCTGCTAATGCTGCCATGGTAGGAACTTTTATGGGAGTGGTGCTCATGTATTATTTGCTTAGTCTTCAAAAACTTCGATGGATACTTCTTTTTTTATCAGGTTCGTAAACTTACCATCATATCTGGTAGCTCGTACCATGTGATTATCGATCCAATGATAATTTCCACCTCTGGGTTTTCCCATCAGCAATCCATGATACCTGAATCCTTTATCCTGTAAATATTGTTCGGTGATCAAACGATGTTCTTCGGTTCTGGAAGTAAAAAAAGTGATGATATGTCCTTCATCATACCATTTGTTGATGATATCGATCGCTTCGGGATATGCTTCAGCATCCACCATTCTTTCAGGCTCTTCATTTGGAATATCTTCGCAAACGGTTCCATCAATATCAATCAAAAAATTCTTGATCTCTGATGGTAAAACCGGACTGATCTTTTTACCATTCTCTGTTAACGCTACCAATTGTTCTTCGTGACTCATACATTTTTGTTTTCGGTTATTACTTTTTCATTAGGTGTTCATTTCCTGGGCCCAGTTAGCTCTGTCCATTGGAGAGAACTGCCAGGGTGCCCCATTATTTTGAATATTGTTCAACATCGTATTAATAGATGAAGGTGCTTTGGATTGTTCCATGATGAGATCCCTTCTCAACTCTATGATGACCTCCAGCGGATTAATGTTAACGGGACAAGCCTGCACACATGCATTGCACGAAGTACAAGCCCAAAGTTCTTCTTCGGTGATATAATCTCCCAATAAAGATTTTCCATCCTTATGATCTTTTCCGTGCTTGTCAATATTTTTCCCCACCACCTCTAAACGGTCTCGGGTATCCATCATAATTTTCCGCGGAGATAATTTTTTCCCAGTGATGTTGGCAGGACATTCCGATGTACATCTTCCACATTCTGTACACGAATAAGCATCCATTAAATTTTTCCATGTAAGGTCATGCACATCTTTGGCTCCGAATTTTACGGGTGCTGCATTCGGATCAGGAGCCGGTACCGCATAAGGATCGGCATTCGGATCCAGCATTAATTTTACTTCAGCGGTTACCGCAGATAAATTTGTAAGCTGTCCTTTGGGTTTTAAGTTGGAGAAATAAGTATTCGGGAATGCAAGAAATATGTGAAAGTGTTTGGAGAAGGGTAAGTACACCATAAAACCAAGAATGCCTAACATATGTCCCCACCATCCGATACGTTCCATTAACATGAGATTATCCATAGAAACGCCTTCCCATAGTTTAGCGAGCTGGCTTGATACCAGTAAAGTATCAGTTCTTTGAAATACACCCATTGTTTGTAAAGCTACATCGGAGCTGTTCATGAGCATGATGCAGGTAACCAGCGTTATTTCTCCAAATAAAATAAGATTCGCATCTCTCGATGGCCATCCTTTCATTTCGGGTTTTTGAAAACGGGCGAGGCGAATAATATTTCTGCGTGAAAGAAAAAGAATAGTGGCTACAAAAGCAAGCACCGATAGTATTTCAATAAAGTTGATTGTAAAAGTATAGATGCTTCCTAAAAAACTACCCTCCACTATATGCCAGATGGAACGATGATGGTCCGTGGCCCCATCAATCACAATTTCGATGAGTTCTATCTGAGTAATAATAAAAGCAGCGTAGATAAAAAAGTGCAGAATGAATGGGACAGGACGAGCCGTCATTTTGGATTGGCCAAAAGCCACCATCAACATGGTCTTTAATCTTTCTCCCTTATTGCCTGAAAGGTTGACATTTTGTCCAAGCAGAATATTCCGCCTGATCTTTAGGATCTTAAAAGTAAAAAAGGCAAAAGAAGATATAAAGACAACAACAAAAATAATGGCGCCTATCATAGTGACCTATTATGGGGCAAAGTTAATGATAATTAGCGCCACCAAAGCGTTAAGGCACCAAAACACACCAAAAAAATGGAGAAAATGCAGGAGAAATCAGCTATTTCTTAGGCTTTCGATTGATATGGATCAGGGAGAAATGTAAATATCTCTCTGGATTCTGGCCAATATCATCCACCAGGAAGTTGAGATTTTTTGCTGCGGAATCGATCTGCAAGTAGAGTTTATCGTCGTTGATCAACGCACCTAAGGTACCTTCACCATTGTCGATCTTGGTAACAATGTTATCCACTTTTTGGAGAATACTTGTCGCATTGGCGATTGCCTTCTTGAAATTGGATTTCGCCAGGGAATCTGTGATCTCTTCCACATTATCGAGGATCGAGCTGATCTTATCGTTATTATTTTTAAGATTCGCAGAAATCGATTCGACATTGCTGAAGATACGTGAAAATTTATTTTTCTCAGATGAGATCAGGGTATCCACTTTATAGGTAATTCTCTGGAGATTCCCGATAATGGTAGGGATCCGTCCGATACCATCGGCCAACTTACGGGCCGTTTCATCATTTAAGATCGTTTGTATAGGTACAAGAATGGAATCGATAGAACTTAAAATACTTTCTACTTTGAGCTTTAATGGGGCCACAATGGCACCCACCTGTTGCTGAAGATCCATTTCATACCTCGTAAATAAAGTATCGCCAGGTTGGGCATAAACAAGAGATTTACCATCCGTTGAATCTCCGATCACAATTTCGATCACCTTTCCTCCCAGCAGACTGGGTGAAGCCAGTTTGGCTTCGGAATCCCTTGGAAATTTGAAATTTTTATTGGTGATCTTAAAAGTAACCAATACGAGATCAGGTCTGTCCTTCATCAGCTCAATACTGGTAACGGAACCTACCTGGAAACCATTCACAAGGACTGGTGAGCTGGTGCTCAATCCGCCAACATTGGTATAGACCGCATAATAATTGGTGCTTTTTACCAGAATATTGTTTCCCTTCAACCAATTGTAACCCCAAACTGCAATAGCCAGGATCAGGATCACTACAAACCCAATTTTTACTTCACGTGAGATCTTCAAGATTATCCAGCTTTAATTCTAGGTCAAATAAATGAAAAACCTTTCAAATATAGGCATTTATGTTAAACTTTTGTGAAACTATCTAACCACCAACTTCTCTGTTCCTTTAAACGAAACAATAAAGGCGTCAGTATAGCCTTTATCTACGAGGTAAGATTTAATGGATTTGGCCGATACAAGGCTGTTAGTCTCACCAGACATGTATTTATACCATCCATTTTCATATACAAAGGAAACTGAATTGATCGACTTAAAAGTGGAGGAACTCAGTTCGATCTTCGATTTACTGGAAAGGAACTGAACTTTATAGACCAGTTCGTCAGCATTGATCACTTCATTTGTATTGGTTTCCGTGGTCTGATTGATTTCTATATTGTTAGTGTTGGTCTCGTCTTCCTTAAAGACATCCCCATTACTGGGCGTATAAACCTTCGACATGCCTGCGTATTTATCTCCTTCGGTTTCTTTTTTATAGTTGGCAAAAGCCTGGAAAATACTTTCTGACATTTTTGTCTGCCCTGCTTCGCTGGCTAAATATTTCTCTTCTGCCTGGTTCGTAGCAAAACCAGTTTCTATGAGCACTGCGGGCATAGCAGTGTATACCAAAACCAGAAAACCCGCCTGCCTCACTCCGCGATCATGGCGTTCTGCATGTGTTTTTACTTCATCCTGTACCTTGGATGCAAATGAAATACTTTGGGTCATATAAGCACTTTGATATAAAGAGAAGAGAATACTCCCTTCAGGTGAGTTGGCATCGAAGCCTTCATATTCTCTTTCATAATTATCCTCGTATTCGATCACCGCATTTTCTCTTTTGGCAACCGCCAGGTTGGTTTCTGTTTTATGGAGACCCATTACCCATGTTTCGGTGCCATAGGCCTTGCCATCACCTCCTGCATTTACATGAATGCAGATAAAAAGATCAGCATTGTTATCATTGGCGATCTTGGCACGATTGTGCAATTCCACAAAAACATCCGTTTTACGGGTATAAACAACCTTTACGTCACTATAGTGTTTTTCTATAAGTGCCCCCAGCTGAAGGCTAATAGCAAGACAAATGTCCTTTTCATGCGCAAAGTCGCCATGACAACCAGGATCCTTTCCTCCATGTCCCGGATCGATCACCACCGTCTTAACCTGTGTTCCGGGCGATCTGGGCATCCATACTTTTTGACCATAAACCACGTTATCAATCCCTGCATAAGAACTATAGAATCCAACAAATATGAAGCCAAGAGCCAGTAGGCAAGCCCCAAAGCTGATCCAGCCGTTATCTCTTCTAAAATGCATAATTGTAAATTTTATCTAGTTTTGTGTTAGCGGGCATTATAATCATATAAATGCAAATTTAAATACGCAAGGTGCAACTCAGGTATTGGTTTATACTATTTTTA
>JANWKQ010000045.1 GCA_025451295.1 Flavobacteriales bacterium
GGATTTCATTGACCAACACCGGAAATAGTTATGCGCTAACAAAAACAGATTTTACCGGAGCATTTAGTGGTGCAGTGGAAGGAAAGGAGTTAAATGTGGGATACAGTTATCTCGGAGGCGCCATCACATTTGTAGGAACCAAATAAAAGTTGATTACTTTTCGAATACGAGAAAGAAATCACGGATATGTTCAATAATATCCGAGGCTATCAAAGCAGATTTTGACATAGATTGGGATGCTTTATCACCTGCATAACCATGCAGATAAACACCCAGAATGGAAGCATGTAAGGCGGAATATCCCTGTGCACATAAAGAAGTAATGATCCCGGTAAGCACATCACCACTACCGGCAGTTGCCATTCCGTTGTTACCCGTACTATTGAGAAAGGCCAGTCCGCCCGGAGTTGTAACGCATGTATTTCGTCCTTTCAATACCACGTAGGCACCGGTTTTTTTTGAAAATTCAAGTTGGGTCCTGAATCTTTCTTCACCACTTGCATGCTTTTTGGTAAGTCGGTCAAATTCTCCAGGATGTGGTGTTAAAATCGTATGACCATTCAAAAAAGAGGTCCAGGTTAAGTTCTCTGAAAGAATGTTTACTCCATCCGCATCAATCACCAAAGGTTGCGCCACATTTTGAATGAGTGATTTTAATACATTGGCTGTTTCTTTATTTTTACCAACACCTGGACCAAATCCAACAGCATTGTATTGACTTATATCTTTTACGTTTGTCGAAATAAAATTCGGATTTTCATCGGCGATCAGCATCGCTTCTGGTAAATTTGCATGCACAGAAGATACACCCGAAGAAGGAACCTGCAGACTCAATAAGCCACATCCTGTTCTCAAGGCAGCACGAGAAGATAAAATGGAGGCCCCTATTTTACCGATACTGCCTGCTACTATAAGTGCATGCCCGAAAGTACCTTTATGCCCCACGGCCGGACGAACGCTGATCAAATCAAAGATCATCTCATCATCCAGATAGTAATGTTGGGTTGCTTCTTTCTCTATAAATTTTTTACTCAAACTAATATTCAGTGATTCCCACTTTCCGGTAAACTGGAAATTTTCAGCAAAGAAGAAAGATAATTTAGGAAACTGAATGGTAAGTGTAAGATTGGCCATGATGGTATTCTTAGCAGTACTTATATGACCACCATCAGCTGATAAGCCCGAGGGAACATCAATCGCCAGTTTGAAATGAGGCAATATGTTGATCCTGCTCACAAGTTCTGCAGCAAGATCATCCAAAGGACGATTCAAACCGTTTCCAAACAAGGCATCAATAATAATTGCATTTGGATCAATTTTGTCAAAACTAACATCCTGTTTATTGCGAATATATATTAGCTCAATTGTTTGATCCAGTCTTTTGAGGTTGGCCTGAAACTCTTTGGAATACTTTTCGGCTTCAAGCACATATACCTTCACCGATCGTGAATTTTGCTGAAGTAACCGGGCGATCACCAATCCGTCTCCCCCATTATTGCCTGGTCCTACAAATATCACATATGTTGGTGTTGTTGGAAATATTTCATGAATTCTGTCTGTCAATACATGACCAGCTCTTTCCATGAGGTCCAGTGAAGAGATCGGGTCCTCTTCCATGGTAAAGAGGTCCGCCCTTTTTATTTGTTCAGCAGAGAATATTTTCATAGAAGTTGTTGATGAATTTCTAAAACCGGTTCATATAGATCCGCTTCACTACGATCATTGACAATCACAAAATCGGCATATTGTATCCGTTCTTCATCCTTCATTTGCGCAAGGATCCGTTTTTCAACTTCCGTTTTTGAAGTTCCATCTCTTTGCATTACCCTCTCCACCCTTACATTCATCGGGCAACTCACAACAATGATCTTATCACAATCCTTATAGGCTTCCGATTCGATTAAGATCGCGGTTTCACGAATACAATAGGAAAATTCATACGTCCCCATCCATTCTGCAAATCTTTTTTTTACCAAAGGGTGGATAAGATTATTCAAAGCAATTCGCTTTAAGGGATCGGTAAATATCACCGCCGCAATTTTTGATCTCACTACTTTTCCATGAAAATCGGTAATATCGTTTGTCTGCAAAATTTCCATGGTTTTCCGGATCACTTCCGGATCCTTATATAATTCCTTCGCTTCATTATCAGCATTAAAAACCGGAACACCCAAAGAGGCAAAAACCTTACTTACTGTCGTTTTACCACTTCCGATTCCTCCTGTGAGACCTATAATTTTCATTTTCTATTGTTTTGCTTTCACAATAAAATCAACTGATGCCGGAGCTATATTCACTACCTTCACATAATCCGGTTTTTGCGCAATACTTACAAACAATTTCGTCATTTTATTCCTTTTGTCGGGAAATGAAACGGTAAGTACAAACTGGACTGGTGAAACAGAATTGAAGACCGATATAGGAACAAGAAGGTTAATGGTAGCCTGATCAGGAATGGTATTGAGTTCATAATTGGGTGGAACATTCGTTGGGATGATTTTTGTGCTGATCTGTTTTTCTGTGAATTGCTCAACCGGTAACTTTACATTTATCTGCGAAACACTGTAACTAATCCCATTGATGGGATCAAGTTCAATATTGCCTTCGTAGCTTTTCTTAACTTGCTTCAGGATCAATCTTTTTGTAAATACCGAATCGATAAGTGTTACTTTTTCCTCGGCTCCAGAAATGATGACCGAATCCGGCCGAAGTACAAGGTCACCGGATTGATAAAATTCTTTTTGATATTGAAGGTCCGCAGAAAGTTTGACCGGTACCTTTTTTACAAAACGTTTTTCAAATCTTACGCTAAAAGTATCCGGGAATAGTCTTCTCACCCGGATATGCGGTCCAAGAGATCTGCTGATATCGTCTGTATAATAGTTAATATTAAAAAGATAGTTTTTGCCGGCAACTACTCCACCCTGATCAAGTTTTAAGGAAATATCCATTACCTCTTTTTCCGAGGTAAAATGTCGCCACAGCAGGGTAAACCCGGTTGCCTCAATACTTGCTTCCACGGTTGAAGGCAAAGAATTGGTTGGCACCATATCATACGGCAGACCGCTAAACCGAACCGGAATATGAACGGTGGTTGTCTGAATTTTATTGAGATCATTCAACAACCAAAGAACCATACTTACGATCAAGCAAATGATCAGTACAAAGATCTTTTTCCGTATATGAAATCTTGTTTGAACGGGCATTGAACCAAGTTATTGAGTTATTAAGTTATTGGGTTGTTTCCTTAATAACTTAATAACCCAACAACCTAATAACGATTATGCTTTTTTCTCGTCCAGTTTCTTGGAGTCAACCAACTTGGTGCCATTTTTATTTGCATCGGCAATTGCCATAGTTGTTTCCATTGATACTGCTGATTTTTCAAGTCGTACCTGGGTTTTATCGTAAAGCTCAACGATAAAGGTGGTTTCTTCCACCTCAATAATTTTACCATGAAGGCCACCGATGGTTACGATCTTATCACCTTTACCAATTTCTTCCCTGAATTTTTTTTGTTGCTTGGCTTTCCGCATTTGGGGTCTGATCATGAAGAAATAAAAAACTAACATGATCGGGATCAAAAACATAAACTGGGTCATACCCCCACCGCCACCTTCCTGGCCTCCGGCCATCAACGAAATGATTAAATTAAACATACTTCTTTTTTTATACTATTTATTTTATAATTACATCACCAATGATCTGAAGGGTAACCTGATTCGGCTGTGTATTGCAGGTAAGTGTAACCGTCTTGGTTTGATGCCCTTCTTTATTCGTACTATCAAATTTTACATGGATCTTGTTCGACTTACCCGGTTTAACCGGATCCTTGGGCCATTCAGGAACTGTACATCCACAACTTCCCTTGGCATCGATGACCACCAGGTCAGTTTTACCAGTGTTAGTGAATTTAAAATCTGTTTCAACTACCTGCCCCTGAATAATCTCGCCAAAATCGAACTGTGTTTCTTCAAAAGTAATTATCGCAATTTCTCCTGGCTTTGCATTACCATCAGCCGTTAAAGGGTTATTAACGATATTCGAGTTTACATTCTTCTTTTTATTACTGCCACAAGCAACAAATAATGAAGAAGCAGCCACCACCATCAGCAAAAAAACTCTTCTATTCATACGATTTATTCTTTTATGGTTATACAATGTTAGTTATCTATCAAGCCCCTGCCAGTTTTTACAATTTTACCTTCCGCCTTCAATTCGGCCACTAATTTATCCAAAATTCCATTAATAAAGACCGAACTCTTAGGCGTGCTGAAGGACTTTGCCAGTTCAATATACTCATTCAGGCTCACTTTAATAGGCACGTTTTCAAAATTTAACACTTCGCAAATGGCCATTTTCATTAACATAATGTCCATCACCGCAATTCTTTCAAGTTCCCAGTTTTGTGCCTTGTTCTTGATCCAATCTTCATACTCATCACTATTGGATATCACTCTGCGGAACAATTCCAACGCAAATTCACGATCCTCCTCCCGTTCTTTATACAATGGCAACAACTGAAATTCCTTGTCTTCCTGAATATTCTTGATCGTTTTTGATACGGCCGGATTTACTACAAATATGTCATCATACCAGTGAATATTCAATTCTTCATAATAGCCTTCTACAAATTCATTGTCGAAAACATAGGTCTTATAAATGTATTGAAGAAATTCGATGTCATCCTCAATACTTGTCTGCGGAAGCCTGAAATATTTTTTATACTCTTCAGTGCCACGAAGTCTTCTGAAAATTTTATTCATCTGGTCTTTGTGCTCAGACCATGATATTTTCTTATCGTTGAGGAATTTTAGAAGATCGGGACTTTTTGTGATAGCATTTACAGCTCTGTTGCGGGTGAAATTGGTTTCTGCCTGCAGATCATCTTCGGTAGGAAAATATTTCCCTTTGGCTTCTCCTCTTTCCCGATATGCTTCATTCTGGAGCTCCACCAAAAAGGCCAATTGATAGAGATAAAGATCGTAGATCTTTTCCATCGATGATAATAAATTATTCTCCTCTACGCTAAGTTTTTCATCGCCCGACTGGAAGTGGGAATAAATGGCCTGTAGAACTTTTACCCGAATATGACGCCTGTTGAGCATTTAAATGAACTTGATTGTAAGAACTGTTTAGTTTGTCTTTTTATTATAAAACCGAATTGATTTTTGCTATCTGATCAATCCTTCTTTGTGCATATTGGATAGCAGCCTCTCCATTCGACATATTATTTTCTTTTGCGTACTTAAATATTTCAAGGGTGACACCATAAATGAACTCAGCCTTTTTTAAAGCCGCCTCCTTGTTATAGCCCATTAACTCTCCGTATACATTGATCAATCCTCCGGAGTTAATAAGAAAGTCAGGTGCATATACGATCCCTTTATCGATTAGTTTCTGTCCATGTACCTTTTCGTCCTTTAGCTGATTGTTAGCAGCACCTGCCACAATGGTGCATTTCAACCGATCGATATGATCGTCATTCAACGTACCTCCCAAAGCACAAGGGGCATAAATATCCATCTGGGTATCATAGATCTTTTGCGCATCTACGATCTGCACACCAGGATGTGTTAATTTACATTCCTGCAAATTATCTTCAAATATATCTGCAACTAAAACTTTAGCTCCTTCTTTAATAAGATAACCAACCAATTGCCGGCCAACATGTCCACAACCCTGAACAGCTACCGTCTTTCCCTCCAAATCATCGGAACCGTATACATGTTTGGCTGAAGCCTTCATCCCCATATATACCCCATAAGCTGTAACCGGAGAAGGATCACCTGTTCCACCTAAATGTTCAGGCAACCCGGTAACATGTTTGGTTTCCATACTAATATACTCAATATCCTTCGTCCCCATTCCCACATCTTCTGCGGTGATATATTTTCCACCGAGACTATCCACAAATTTCCCAAACCTTCTTAATAATGCTTCATTTTTTTGTGTTCTCGAATCCCCTATGATAACCGCTTTACCACCACCCAGATTTAAACCGGAAATAGCCGCTTTAAACGTCATTCCCCTTGACAATCTTAAGACATCTTCCAGCGCCTCCCCATCATTCGAATAATGCCACATACGGGTACCTCCAAGGGCTGGACCAAGCACTGTATTATGAATTCCTATAATTGCTTTTAAACCGGTTGCCTCGTCCTGACAAAACACGATCTGTTCATGACCAGTGGCATTCATATCCTTCAGCACATTCAACTCCACGCCACTATTCTTTACCACTGTTTCCATATTTTATGGGATTTTATATAAACGTCTTAGTTTAAAGTGATAGTTTTGTAAACCCTCTTTCGGGAGGTGGCAAAGATAAACATATTTGGATATGAAATCCACGTTTTTAAAGGCATTATAAATAATTAAAGATTATTACACCTTTTGAGATCTCTCAGTTCATTAAACCACTATTTCTGGAAATATAAATACCTGTTTTTGGCCGGCTTAGCTTGTATTGCCATTTCCAACTTCTTTGCCATCTATCCTGCCAGGATCGTACAACAGCTGGTGGATGCCGTGATTGATCAGGTTCGCCTTAATCAGTTATTCTCAGATACTCCCTTTGAAAAAAAGCTTATCCGGAGCTCGATGCGGCTGGCCAGTTATTTTGCGCTGTTAATGCTGGCCATGGCATTACTTAAAGGCTTTTTTATGTTTCTCATGCGCCAGACGATTATTATCATGTCACGCCATGTGGAATACGATCTCAAAAATGCTATTTATTCCCACTATCAGAAAATGCATACCGGGTTCTTTAAATCAAACAGCACCGGTGATCTGATGAACCGGATAAGTGAAGACGTAGGAAGGGTAAGGATGTATATAGGTCCAGCCATCATGTATACATCAGGTCTCATCATTTTATTTTTATTGGTAGTGCCCATTATGGTAAATGCAAGTCCAAAGCTTACGCTGTTTGTACTTATGCCGCTACCAATCATGTCTATCGCTGTATACCTGGTGAACAGTAATATTCTAAAAAAAAGCGAAAAAGTTCAGCAGCAACTAAGCCGCATCAGCAGCTTTGTACAGGAGGCATTTTCCGGGATCAGGATCTTAAAAGCCTATAACATGCTCCAATATTTTGGATTGGAATTCGATAAAGAAACCAAAGAATACCAGGATCGAAATCTTGAACTCGTAAAATTCAATGCCATCTTTTTTCCATTGATCATGTTGTTGATCGGCTTCAGCACATTGCTGGCTATCTATGTTGGTGGACTCGAAGTGGCCAAAGGAAATATTTCACCCGGTGTGATTGCAGAGTTTATCATTTATGTAAATATGCTCACCTGGCCCATGGCAACTATTGGATGGGTAACTTCTTTAATGCAGCGTGCTGCTGCATCTCAAATCCGCATTAACGAATTTCTGAATATAAAACCTGAGATCATCAATAAAAACGCAGCGATATATCCGATCCATGGCAAAATAGAATTTCGTTCGGTCTCCTTCACTTACAAAGAAACAGGAATAGAAGCGATCAGGGATCTGGGATTCATTGTTGAACCGGGACAAACCATGGCCATCTTGGGTCGGACTGGGTCGGGCAAATCTACGGTAGCTCAATTGCTCAATCGTTTTTATGATCCTGATGAGGGTTCAATTCTCATCGATCACAAACCTTTGCCTGAACATAACATGTATTTACTGCGTAAAGAAACCGGTTATGTTTCTCAGGAGGTTTATCTTTTTTCGGATACTATTTATAATAACATCGCTTTTGGTCTACATGATATGAATTATACCAAAGAAGAAGAGGAAAAACTGGTGATCCAGGCAGCTAAAGATGCCGATGTATATGACAACATTATGGGATTTACAGAAGGTTTTCAAACAAAGATCGGAGAAAGGGGAGTTACTTTATCGGGAGGACAAAAGCAAAGAATCACCATTGCAAGAGCCATTATCAAACAACCCAAGATGCTCATTTTTGATGATTGTCTCTCGGCTGTTGACACCGAAACTGAAGAGAAAATTCTACAGAGTCTGGTTCGCATCATGAAAGGTAAAACCTGTATTCTCATCAGTCATCGCATCAGCACCGTAAAAATGGCGGATAAGATATTGGTGCTGGATCAGGGCAGTGTTGCAGAAAAAGGTACGCATCATGAATTGCTGAACGCAAAAGGTATTTATTACGACCTCTATCAAAAGCAATTGCTGGAGGAACAAACGAAGGTTTGATGTTATACATTTAAGTATTTATGATTAAACCCCACCGGGTTAAATATTTTGTTACATTTATTTTATGAATAAAAAAATCGTCCTTGCCGGTGGAACCGGTTTCGTTGGAAAATACCTGGAGAAAAAATTTACTGAAACGGGTTACAAGGTGATCATTATATCAAGACAACCTCTACACATTGAATGGAGTAATCAGGATGAGATCATCGAAGCGTTGGAAGGAGCTGAGTTATTAATCAATCTTGCTGGGAAATCGGTGAATTGCAGATATAACCAGACGAACAAGGACGAAATCATGAATTCCCGTGTTCAAACCACGGAACAACTCGGCGAAGCGATTTTAAAGTGCAAGACCCCTCCCCCTCTCTGGATCAATTCAAGCACAGCCACCATTTATCGTCATGCGGAAGATCATGCTCAAACGGAAAGCACCGGAGAAATAGGAAAAGGATTTTCGGTGAGTGTTGCTACCGCCTGGGAAAAAACGTTTTTTAGTTTTAAGCTACCACAAACCCGCCAGGCTGCGTTGCGTATTGCGATTGTCCTTGGAAAAGATGGTGGCGTTATCGGCCCCTATACCAACCTTGTAAAATGGGGGCTTGGAGGAAAACAGGGAAGTGGAGATCAAAGATTCAGTTGGCTGCATATTGAAGATCTGTATCAGATCATTTTGTTTATTCAAAAGAATCCTATGTATCATGGTGTTTTCAATTGCTCCTCGCCGAATCCGGTGATCAATTCGGAATTGATGCAAACCTTTCGAAAACTGATGAAACCAGTCTTTGGTTTACCTGCACCTAAGTGGATGTTGAAAATGGGAGCCGCTATGATCGGTACGGAAACTGAACTGATATTAAAAAGTCGTTGGGTGGTGCCGGAGAAATTATTAGGATTAGGTTTTGAATTTAAATATCCTCAACTGGAAGACGCATTGGAAGAAATACTTGACAAGAAAAAATGAAGAATTATGCTTTCATAATGATATTGCTTACAATAGGAATTTTGTCCTGTGGTTCAAAGAAAAAACCCGTCACCGGATGGAATTATGATGATCCCCAGGAAACTGCCTATTATTCATTGAAGATTCCTGATAAATCGAACATGAAGGATGATAGACAAAGAAAAATTGCATGGGAAAAGGATAAAAAGTATCATTATCTTGAATTCGGTACATTTACCACTGAAACAACCTGGAAAATTTATGATTGGTTAGGGTATCATGGTTCCGATAGTCAATTGCCACCCCCATTGGTGGAAGAAAAATTTCCAGCTGAAAAAGCAACTTCCATAAATATATCATCATTAGGAATGGGTAAATATATGGTCAGTTTCACGGCCATTGCAGAAGGTTGTAATTTTGAATTGACAATTGAATAATAAAGTATGAATATCAACGAACAATATTTAATCAGCATCAAAAAAAGATTTCAGGATTATAAATCACTGGGAGAAAAGGCCATGGAACAACTGGACTATGATCTTCTTTTCAGGACACCAAATCCCGGCTCCAATTCAATTGCAATTATCGTTCAGCATCTTTTCGGAAACATGATGAGTCGTTGGACGAATTTCCTTACAGAAGATGGTGAAAAGGAATGGAGAGATCGGGATGGAGAGTTTGAAGAAGATATTATTGAAAAGGAAGAATTAAAGGTGAAATGGAATGAAGGATGGGATTGTTTGTTCAATGCCCTGGATTCTTTGAAGCCAGACCAATTAATGAATATTGTAAAGATACGTGGAGAAGAACATACAGTAATGGATGCCATTAATCGTCAGTTGGCGCATTATCCATATCATGTTGGGCAGATTGTGTATGCGGCTAAATTATTGAAGGGTGAAGGGTTCAAGAGTTTATCGATACCGAAAGGAAAATCAAAAGAGTTTAATGCCGGGATGATGGATGGTGGGAAGAAGTAAAGTTTTAAGTACACTGTTTGTTGTATGTGGAATGGCTCGACAGGCTCACCATTCTGAGCAATTTCTAGGAATAACCCGAAATGAAAATAGACTCCATATTAATTATTAAGCACCAACGTCTGCTCCATTTAAAAAGCGGGGATACAATCATTAAAACCTATACCATTGCTTTAGGAAAAGAACCTTTGGGCGCCAAACAATTTGAAGGAGACAATAAAACACCGGAAGGGGAATACATTATCTACAATAAATCAACCCAAAGTGAATTCTATAAAAGTCTTGGAATTTCTTATCCTAATGAAGCTGAAAAAGAGTTCGCCGCCAACATGAATAAAAGTGCCGGAGGGCAAATTCGTATCCACGGTTTTAAAAATGATTTTATGGGTGATCAGGAAGCAGGCAAGAAAGAAGATTGGACTGCTGGTTGTATAGCAGTAACGAATCAAGAAATGGATGAGATCTATGAGTGGATAGAGGTAGGAACCAGAATTTATATTGAGTCTTAAACCTTTTCTATGTATCTTGGTCAAACCAAAAAAGAGTTATGAAAAGGATTTCTGTATTTTTAATGGTCCCTCTCCTCTTATTGTTGGCTTCCTGCGATGCCCAACCCGGCAAAGGAACACCCGATTATACCATCCAATACGATACCATCAGCGGGGTTGATCCTAATCTGCTTAGTCTCGATATCTATAATAGCGGGATCACAGGTCCTGCCCCTGTAGTGATTTGGATCCATGGTGGTGGCTGGGCAATAGGAGATAAACTAAACAGCCTGGAATTTAAAGAAAACTTGTGCAAGACGCATGGATATATCCTGGTAAGCATTAACTACCGTCTTTCGGGTGGTGGGGTTCTGCATCCAACCCATGCGCAGGATGTGGCGAAGGCCGTTGCCTGGGTTTACAACAACATAAACGGATACGGTGGTGATAATACCCGAATTGCCGTGATGGGTCATAGCGCTGGTGGACACCTGGCGGCGCTGATTTGTACAGATGAAACTTATTTACAGGCAGAAGGACTTGATCTAAATATTATTTCCGGTTGTGGAAGTTTTGATACAGATGCATACAATATAGGCTATGCAATGGCCAATGGCAATGAGGACAACAGTATTTATCTGAATGCGTTTACATCCAATCCATCGGTATGGGATAATGCTTCTCCTGCATTTTATGTAACACCGGGTAAAAACATTCCATCAAAATTCCTGTTTGCCAGAAGAGGTGGTACTGTGCGTCAACAGATCTGTTATGCATTTTCGGATTCGCTGAATGCATCGGGAATAAGTACTACGATCATCGACGCAACGTCACTGACGCATGAACAGGTAAATGACAGGATCGGGGCGAATAATGATCAAATTATGACGGATGCTGTGATCTCATTTTTACAATCTGTATTTTAGCCTGTCATGAAAAAGATTATTGCATTTTGTATTCTATCACTCTTACTTTATTCCTGTGCAACAGAAATTGCGGGTGATGGTGCTATCTCTACTCAAACCTATACACCGGTTACAAACTTTACCAAAGTTTCTGTTGATCATGATATTGATGTAACCATCACCCAGGGCGCTCAAAAAGCAGTTCATATTACGGGTTACGACAACCTGTTGGAACATGTAAAAATAACGGCGAGTGGTGGCGTACTCCGGATTGGCATGGACAATGAGAATACGTACACCAATATGAATTTAACTGCGATTGTTGTTATCCCATCCATTACAGAAGTGAGTGCTACGCATGCAGGCAATATTTCGATAGAGACATTTCCTGCAATTTCCAGTCTTACACTCAATACCTCCGGGTCGGGTAATATTATTACCATGTCCGGTTTAAGTATGAGTACACTCGCTGCACATATTACAAATACCGGTTCGGTAACCGTCAGTGGAAGTGTGGACCAACAGACGATTGATATTACCGGTTCAGGAAACTATGATGCCTTCGATCTTTTTTCCAATACGACTACGGTTAACTGCATTGGCAGTGGAGATGCATCGGTGAATGCGAAGATCCTGCTGGATGCTACCATTATCGGAAGCGGAAATATCCTTTATAAAAGATATCCGGAGATCCAAAGTACAATAACTGGTTCAGGTATCCTGATCGATTCAAATTAAGTCCGGCCAGGGACAGAAACTAAACCGTATGGCCCCCTGTGGCCCCTGCAGAACTTGGGTTTGCACTGCGAAAGCCTTAGCTCCACAGGCCCGCAGGTCACCTATTAATAAACCCAAAAAAGCAAGATCTGCCCTTCTATTGAGTGCTTTAAATCTTATCTTTGCCCACTATTTATTTGAGGAATGAAAGATAAAAAAACGCTTATTGGTATTGGTCTCATTGTGGTGATCATGATCGTTTGGGGGATATGGATGCAGCCAAGCAAAGAAGAACGTCAACGTGAAGCCGCCATAAAAAAACATGCATTAGACAGTACCAACGCTGCAAACAGGGAAAAATTCATTCAGGATTCGATCGAACTTGTAAAGGCGAATTTACCGGATACCAATGCAATCATTAAAGATTCGGCGATTCTCAACCTGCCGGATAGCATACAGGAAATTGTATTGGATAGCATTAAACTCGCCAATGCAAAAAATACCATGGGTGCTTTTGCATCAAATGCGACTGGTGAAAGCAGACTGATTACGGTTGAAACAGAAAAATTCCTTCTCACCTTTAACACCAAAGGTGGAAATATTCATCGTGCTCAACTAATAGGACACCAGAGTTATAAAAGTCGTTTCGTTGATAAGAAAAAAGACACGCTGGATCTTTTTATTCCGGAGGAATCAGGATTTAATACCTATCTATCCACGGAAGGAAAAAGTGCAGAAAGTAACATCCTTTTCTTCACTACAAATGCTAAAAGCACCAAAATAAAAGGCAGCGAAACTACCAAGCTCAGTTTTAAAATCTTTGCGAATAACGATAGCAGTAAATATCTCGAATATGTATATACCATTTCCGGAAATGATTATATGATCAATTTCGACGTGAATATGGTTGGTTTGGATAAAGTAATTGATCCGGGGGTAAATGAACTTCCATTTACATGGACCATGGGCTGCCCTTCGCAAGAACATAAGGTTTCGAAAGAAAGGGAAAATTCCAATATCTACTATAGTGATATGGAGGGGGAGGTTAGACAGGTAAAGGGTGGTGTAAAAGGAGTAAAAGACAGAGAAATAAAATTTCCGCTAAAATGGGTTTCGTTTAAACAACAATTCTTTTCGGCGGCTCTCATTCCAAATAATGGTTTCCCTGGCAACATGTATACCATGTCGACCATACCGGGATTAAAGGATGACGCCAACAAAAAATTTGAAGCAGAACTGGCTATTCCGTATAACTATGCTCCGAAAGAATCTTTCCAGATGAGAATGTACCTGGGTACCAATCACCGGAACACTTTAAAATCTTATCATATTGGTTTGGCTAAACAAATCGACATTGGGCAATTCTTTTTGATTGAATGGATCAACCTGGGTGTAATTGAGGTATTTAATTTCTTTGCCAAAGCAGGAATGAATTATGGCATCATCATCATCATGCTTACCCTTATTATTAAGCTGATCACTATGCCGCTGATCTATAAAACATTTGTATCATCCGCAAAAATGAGATTGCTTAAGCCAGATATTGATGCATTAGGTGAAAAATTCAAGCCTGAAGAAGCCATGCAGAAACAGCAGGCAGTGATGCAACTCTACCGAAAGGCAGGAGTGAGTCCATTGAGTGGTTGTATTCCTGCATTATTACAAATGCCGATCTTATTTGCGATGATCGCCTTTTTCCCGGCAGCATTTGAATTACGCCAGCAGGGATTGTTATGGGCCAATGACCTTACCACCTATGATTCAATTCTTGATCTACCATTTAATATACCTGCATACGGAAGTCATGTTAGTTTATTTGCCTTATTGATGACGATCACCACAATCTTCTATACAAAAATGAACAGTAGTCAGATGACGGCAACCGGAGGGATCCAGGCACAACAAATGAAGATCATGATGTACCTGATGCCTGTGGTATTTCTTATCTTCCTGAACAGCTACAGTGCGGCATTGAGTTATTATTATTTCCTGAGTAACCTGATCAGTATTTTATTGATGTTGTTCATCCGGAGATTTATGATCGACGAGAAAAAACTGCATTCCCAGATAGAAGAGAATAAAAAGAAAACACCGAAGAAATCGAAATGGATGGGAAGAATGGAAGAGATCCAGAAGGCGAGACAGGAACAACTCAGACAACAGCAGAAAGGTGGAAAGAAAAAATAACCAATCTTAAACAATGACTAACACCCGTTGGGATAGTTGGTGATCCTGGTTCAAAGCATTATTCCCCTGAAAAGGGGAATCTCCTCAATAACTTATCTGCATATCCAATAGCCCATCAATTGTCAACTGCGTTTTTGTAATGGTGGCTTTTGCAGACCCTGTTCTTGTTTTTGGGGAGGAAGATTTACCATCGATTGATGTTGTTTCGATGATTCTATACCTCACATTTAATACGATCTGTTCTGCATTTTTTGAAGCTACCTTAAAATCACCATTTATCTTTTTTTGTGAACCAATGAAGCTTGATTTTTTACCCATGGTGATGGTGGTCGAGGTTACCATAGCATCCCAGCTTCCGTTTGAACGAAACACAATGGAACTTCGCTGAGCTACTTTCTTGTCTATATATTCTGAGGATATCTCATTTGGGTTGATCACTTTGATCGTATCCGTATTCAACAAAGTATATTCAAATGCATAAGAGATCTGGTTGTTGAGAATTGCTTTGATCGGCGTATTGGCCAGCGAGTCTTTGAGTCTGTCTGCACGCAGATACATAGAGTCCGGTTCGATGGAATACCATCTCGCTCCGTCGAAGCCTTGTATCTCGCTGATGGCACCATTCGGATTTCCGGGTCCAAACTTATAAAAGCTGAGAGTTAAAGTTCTGGCCACAAAGGGTTCGGTCATCTTAAATTCGTTGAGTCCGGTTTTTAATGTATAACGTTGTTCTTTCTTTCCGTTGATTTGAAAACCAACATCCATTGTGGTTCCATAATTCAAAAATTCGGTGGGTCCGGTAAAGAAACGGATCTTTGTAAAAGGTGTAAATTCAGGAAAAGTAAAGATGAGTTTACCTTCACCGCCTGCCTTGAACCATTGGGTGGAAGTTGATGTATTTCCATCAAAAACATAATGGCGTTCATCCGGATTTAAATTATAGGCACATTGAACAATCGCCTTACGAACGGGTAAAGACCTTACTGGCATTTTTTTACCTGTCTTGTCGTAAAATTCTATTTCAGCAATGCCAAATGATTTACTGTTATACCGCGTAATAATATTTTTTTTTGTAACCTGCGTTTTACTGGTCGAATCATTCAGGATCGGAAGCATGACTTCGTTGATCCCATCGGTTTCACCTGCAACGATTTTAAGCTTTTTAAAATCCCTGGGCAGATTAATGGGTGATCCTGAGGAAAAATTCCCATAAAGGGAGTCGTTCACATAAATGGAGACGGTCATGATCTTGGCCATGATCATATCGTTTGCAATAAAGACCTTACAAGTGGCAGCAGGAATGGCATTAAGTTCCATGATCACATATTCACCGGTATTCAATCCGGTGCCGCTGCTCCACCAGGTATCCATTTTGCCATCCATCAAGGCAAAAGTTCCGAATTTCTCAGAAGGTTCACGTTGTGAGCTGGTATAGATAAAGGTTGGGTACAGGTTGTTATCAGGTCCTTTTTCTATATACTTATTGTAAAATGCAGTATCCAGCTCGGGCTGCAGGTTTTCGATCTTCGTTTTTAACGGACTTCCACAACTTATAAGCACTAACCCGGTGAATAAATAAATGGCACAAAATCTGTACATAGTACCAGTAAGTTCTAATTTAGCACTAATATATTATAAAAATCATGAAAATTCTCCTGTTTGCTTCATCTTTACTTTTAATTAACTGTTCTGCCAACCGGAATATAAAAGAAAAGACTAATGTAAATACGCAGTATAATGTAGCGGAGATCGACACTCCCGAAATAAAAGTCGATGAGAACTACCTGCTGGGAATGTTTGATCCGGCCACTCATGCGGATTTTGTGGCCATCAAGCAGGAGCATACCACCAAAAGCAGTGCCTACCTGAGAAAGGATACATATACAGCTTTTGTTGCCATGCATGAAGCCGCAAAAAAAGAGGGGATAACACTCACGATCGTTTCAGCCACCAGGAATTTTTCTGCCCAGAAAGGAATATGGGAATCCAAGTGGACTGGCGGTACCAAAGTCTCTGGGATGGATCTGTCACAATCTATTAAAGATACCATTGAGCGGGCCAAATATATTTTACTCTACAGTTCCATGCCGGGCACAAGCCGTCATCATTGGGGGACGGATATTGACATCAATAATTTGAATGATGACTACTTTTTAAGTGGGCAAGGTAAAAAGGAGTATGAATGGCTCACCCTGCATGCAGCTGAATATGGATTTTGCCAGCCTTATTCCAAAAAAGGTACGGATCGTGAAACCGGTTACGAGGAAGAAAAATGGCATTGGAGTTATATGCCAGTATCAGGTCAGCTTATCAAGCAATACGAGGCTTTGGTTACTTATGATAAGATCAAAGGATTTAAAGGAAGTGGAACCGGAAAAGTGATAGATGTGATTAAAAATTATGTGTTGGGAATTGCTTCGAAGTGTAAATAGAATTTGAAGCTTTATCCCGTCCTCCGCTTTACTCCTCGCCATTCACATAAGCAATACTAGCACAAGAAGGAACTTCGTTCCTGCGGGTATCGCTACGGCCGGGGCTATGCGGCGGCCACATGAAATGTCGTTTTTTGTATATTTGAATTTCAGAATATGAAAAGCGCTTTATTAAAAATACTATTTCTCGTTTCCTTTCTGGTATACCATTGTACGGGATGTCAAGTAAGAAGGTATCCTGCCAATAACGGAGAAAAGGTGGTGGAAACTGAATGGAAATGGGGTATTATGAGCGGATGGCGCGGCACCACAGCGAGCAGGAGCGCTGTGGTTACCAAAACATATAACCCAAACGGTGTATTAATAAAGTACACGTTGCATAAAAACTACTTAACGGGTTGTACGGGTGACATTACTTTCTATGAGATGATTAAGGTTTATAGTCCTAAGGGAAAGCTGAGCTCCTTGAGCATCAACACCAACTATTGGAATCGAAAAAATAAGTCAGTGTATAGAGTGTACTAGCAATATAAGTCCCTTTTCTTCCTTAATTTTTTTTTAATCTGCCTCACTGCTGTTTTTTATACTTTTACTTTTCTAATCTAAACCGGATAACCATGGACTCCACTCCCATTGTTGAAGAAGTAAAAACCACCCAACCTACCCCCTCAAAGATCATGGAAATTGGCACAGGATTCTGGCCATCCAAGGTATTATTGTCTGCCGTTCATTTTGATCTCTTTACCAAACTTGCGGCTGCTGGTTCAATGAATGCACCAGCCATTAAAAAAGAACTTGGTTTAAAATGTACCGATCGGAATGTATATGATTTTCTGGATTCATTATCAACCCTTGGGTTTTTAAAACGCGAAGGATTGCTGGAAACGGCTATTTATTCAAATGCAGCGGATACCGACACCTTTCTCGATAAAAATAAAAAAAGTTATGTGGGTGGAATGCTGGAAATGGCCAACAACCGTCTCTACCGTTTCTGGGGAAATCTCGAAGAAGCACTTCTTACAGGTGAACCACAAAATGAAGTAAAGGAAGGTGGAAATTTATTTGAAGCCTTGTATAGTGATCAGGCACGGCTTGCCGAATTCATTCATGCGATGAGCGGAATTCAGATGGGAAACTTTATGGCGTTTGCCCAGAAATTTGATTTCTCCAATACCAAAACCCTTGCCGACATTGGTGGCTCTGGCGCCCTACTTTCTTTGATGGTAGCCAAGCATCAGTCACAAATGGAATGTACGAGTTATGATCTGCCTCCGGTAGCACCTATAGCCAATGGAATTATTGCCGGATTTGGTTTGCAGGATCGCGTAAAAACCGGGAACCTTGATTTCTTTAAAGATGATTTTCCAACCGTAGATGTAATCGTCATGGGAAATATTCTACACGATTGGGATGAAGAACAAAAATTAATGCTCATGAAAAAAGCATACAATGCTTTACCAATTGGCGGAAGATTTGTAGCCATTGAAGGGATCATTGATGATGAAAGAAATAAAAACCTGTTTGGAATGATGGTGAGTCTTAACATGCTCATTGAAACTGGAACCGGTTTTGATTATACGTATGCAGATTTCAGAAAATGGGCGAATGAAACAGGATTTAAGGAAACAAGTTTATTGCCGTTAGCAGGACCATTTAGTGCCGCGATAGCGTATAAGTAAGTGCAAAAAAAACAAGACCCATGATTCATGAGTCTTGTTCCTTGGTTTGTCGAACAATTAAAACTATTTTATAGAACCGTAATAGGTGATTCCTGTAACCAACTGTGAATTTTGGTTGACTGTTACGATCATGAATTGCGAAGGATATAAGTATTGTTCTGCGGAAGCGGATACATTCTTAAAATATGGACTTCCATAAATTCCCGTCAAATCATTGCTTGTCATGCCCAGTTTGAGTCCCCTGGAGGTCCTAGCAGTGCCACTCACAATTTCATAAAAATAAAGATCCCGATAGATGATTTGAGAAAAACTAGACCTAAAGGTATAGATGTTACCATCTTCCATTGCTTCAACCCATAGTGTAAATATTTTATCATTATAATGATCAACCCGTCCTTTTTCCTGCTGCGCTGGTCTATACTTCTTAAAAAACTCATTAACACGAAGACCAAATATTTTTTCAAATGTATCAACTGGCCATTGCAGTGGTGTCATACTTTCATTTAGATGAGAAGTTGATTTGTTAAGAAAGTCGTTATTTAAAATAGCCGTATTATCATCCAACTTCATGGCTTTTTTGAAGTAATCAGTCATTTTTTTCTTATCTCCTTTTAAATAATAAGCCAAAGCAGATAGTTGATAACAGTTAGGTCCAAATGCCGAATTTGTTTTCACTAGTTTTTGCATTTGTTTAATTCTGTCCGACAAAGAGCCTTCCTCATTTAAAATAAAATGGACGAGTGATATATTGTTAACAGCAGGCAAATAATCCCGATTATCTTTTAAAACTTCATTAAATAATGACTTTGCCTTTTCAAGTAATTCAATGGCTTCAGGAGCAAGAACAAGGTTTGGTGAAGTTACACCTTTAGAACCGACTACTTCGGCCATATCAATTGCCGAAGTGCTTTCATCAATTATCAAGGGATACATTAGTTTATTTACCGATTCATAAAAATAGGGTTGTGCCTGTAAAAAATAAATCACCCCGAGATTATTCAATATTCCTGGGGTTTTTACATTTTCATGAATCAGATGATCATAACAATATGCGGCCGTCTGATAAAATACATATTGTGTTTCTCCGGGAAAGTACTTCCCCATGAGAATAAGATTATTCGCTATCCGAAACAAAGGCATCAGGGAACACACTTTATCTTTTGCCGAAGTGGCGATCTGCTTTCGCTGTGCAAGGGGGGGATAACCTTCCAATTGATCCGGCAATTGAAACCATTTATATACACTATCAATTACCTGGGTTGAAATCTTCCAACTTTGGTAACCTGCATTAAGTGAATAAAAAAATCCCATCTCATCCGCCTGGGTTTCATAAACCTCTACCAACTTTTTTTCTTTTACGTCCAGCTTACGTGACCATTCCACATTGGCATAGGCGGATTTAAAATTCGCAAGCCAACCATGATTTTGATAATAGTGGGCCATTTCATGGGCCAGAATATAGGCCAGAGCATTGCATGAATCCGGTCCAAATCTCCTGCACAATTCAATCAGCTTAAATCCCACCTTTATTTCACCGGTATTAGAGGTTTCCGCAATCAATTCTTCATTTATGACATCAATGGTCAAGGTTGGCTTGGGCTGATAAGAGTTTCCAGCCGAATTCACCAACCTGTTGAATACATCCGTGCAAAAATCATTAGATCTTGCAGGGATGCATATCAACATGAAAAATATGAAGGTGAGCTTCTTCAAAATAATTTTTATTTACCGATGGTCATTAAAGGCTGTGGATCAATCCGGGTAGAATTATGTCTTGGCAAACTACTGGAGGTATATGCATTATTATTTGCTGTACCCACATAGTCGATAAATGTACCCTGACTGTATTTTTGTATACCGATCTCTCCGGAGGCATAAAAAACAGCTACATATCCGTCCCAGCCGCTATTGAATCTTCCGATCATCTTACCCCCACTTGGAAATGTAGCTACTATCAAATCGGCCCATGTACCAAATCCTCCATCAAAAAAAGTTTCAATAACTGTTCCATCCGGTTGGGTTTGCTTTCCAAAACCATATTCCTGGCCATCTCTGAAACCTCCTTCATATTTACCTTCATTCGTATACACCCGGGTACCGTTTCCGCTAATACAATCTCCCGAAATACACTCCGATTTTACATAGTTGACATTGGCAAGTTCAACAAAATCGCCTGTCATTATTTTTTTCTTAACACCAAAGCCATATTTAGAACCAGTTGTAAATTTATCATAGCTCCATTCTCCGGCCCATATTTTTCCATCGACAGTATATTCCAACCCTTTTCCATGCTTTTGGTTAGCCGTATAGTATCCAAAATATACCTTTCCGTCAGCATAGGTAAATTTACCTAACCCAGCATACTCACCATTCACAAAAGATCCCTGGTAAGCATCTCCATTGGCAAATTTTAATTTACCATATCCGTCAAACAATCCATTTTTTACATTTCCTATGTATTGTGAACCATCTGTATAAGTAATAACATCATACCCGGAAGTGAATTTATCGTTGCTGTATACCACGCCTCCAAAAGTTCCATCCGTATAATAGTTATATGCATCACCATTTCTCATTCCATCCTTAAATTCACCAGCATAGGTCGATCCGTTAGCCCAGCAATAAACACCGTAGCCATCAAATTTTCCATTCTTAAAAAATCCCTCATAGAAATCACCATTACTGCCTTTAAGTAAACCGTATCCACTGTAACAATCACCGCTAATGCAGCCCTCTGTAAGTGTAGCTGTTGGTGCAGGCATTTCTATACAGGCTACTGTATAAACATATTTCTGAAGGTCAGCATATTTAACCCAAACAAAACCATTTTCTCCAAAATCGGTACCCCATGAATTCATAATCTCAAATGACCCCCCGTTCCTATTTTCATCATAACCTACAATAGTCATTGCATGACGAGCATGCATAAAGCCCTTTTGTGCCAGCAATGAGCTAACCGGATCCGTTTTTTCGGCATCATTTAATTCCCACGTCGCACCATCAATGGTTTCGAAAGATTTTGGAATGTACATAGCAATTATCGGTAATTTATTATCCAGTAAACATTTTTTGACGGTTTCAATATCAAATTTTTCCCGATCAAAAAATTCTTTGCCTGTGGTCTGATCCGTTGGCCACACTCCTTTATATTTATATAAAAAATAAGCATCAGTGGCTCTGGAAAATGTAGCCGCTTGGGTCATCATATCATCTGTTGTTACTGCACAACCAATCATGGGTGAATAATATCTTTTATTACCATAGTTTACTGCATACATAGCAATATCGATGATATTAGCCCCACCTGCGCATGTATCCTTCACAATTTTTGTGTTATTGTGCAGATATAATGGACAAAATGCAAGCGACGTAATAATATTTCTATTGGTAATATTGTTCAGAAAGGCGTACTGAGTAGTCATGGCAGAATATCCCACTGCCCAGGAAACACAGGTTCCATAATTTCCCTGGGTTTTAGCATAGGGAGTATAGCTTTTCAAACTGTAGGCCGAAGGCATCTTACCTGAAAAGCCGAAAGCAGAGGCCGTTTTGGTTTTTAACTCAGCCTTTGAAATAGCGTTTATTGCATCCCCCATCCCAACCTGGGCATTAACCAATTGGGTGAAGAAAATGATAACAAGAGAAATGATTACTTTTTTCATGTTCGACAAGTGTTAAGTTTAGATTTATTCGTTTAATTCAAATAGTTATTATGAGAGTGAGCTTCTTTAAATTGTTTTTATTTACCAGTGGTCATTAAAGGCTGTGGATCAATTCGGGTTGAATTATGTTTCGGTAAACTGCTGGATGTATAAGTGTAATTATTTGCTGTACCCATATAATCGATAAATGTACCCTGATTATATTTTTGTATGCCGATATCCCCACTGGCATAAAAACATGCTACATATCCATCCCATCCACTACCCTCGAACCTTCCGATCATCATACCTCCATTTGTAAATCTGGCCACTATCAAACCTGGCCAAGAATTAAAACCACCGTCAAAAAATCCCTCAATAATTGATCCATCAGTTTGGTTGATTTTTCCAATGCCATATTCCTGGCCATCGCGGAAACCTCCTTCATATGACCCTTGATTGGTATACACCCTTTTCCCAAATCCACTAGTACAATCTCCCGAAACACATTCGGCTTTTAAATAGTCAACATTTGCAGTTGGTGCTAGAATGTTTTGATTGGCTGTATTTTTTCCTGCAAAACCATATTTAGAACCTGTTGTAAATTTATCATAAGTCCATTCTCCAGCCCACACTTTTCCATCCGTAGTATATTCAAGACCTTTGCCATGTTTTTGATTTGCGGAATAATAACCAAAATGGACCTTTCCGTCTGCATAAATAAACTTACCCAATCCCTCGTAGTTTCCATTCACAAAAGTTCCCTGATAAATATCCCCCGTTGCAAATTTTAGTTTTCCATATCCATCAAACAATCCATTTTTTAAATTGCCGGTATACTGTGAACCATCGGCATAACTAACGATATCATATCCTGAAACAATTTTGTCATTACTATAAATGGCGCTTCCAAAGGTTCCATCAGCAAAATAGGTATATGCATCACCATTTCTCATTCCATCCTTAAATTCACCAGCATAGGTAGCTCCATTGGCATGACAATAAACTCCGTAACCATCAAATTTTCCGTTTTTAAAAAAACCTTCATAGAAATCACCATTATTAAATTTTTGTAAGCCATATCCACTGTAACAATCCCCAGTGCAACCCTCAGAAAGAGTAGAAGTAGGTGCCGGCATATCTAAATAATCTACTGTATAGGTGTATTTCTGAAGGTCATCATATTTAACCCAGACAAAACCCTTGTCCCCAAAATCTGTACCCCAGGAGTTCATAATCTCGAATGAACCTCCGTTCCTATTGTCATCATAGCTAACAATGGTCATCGCATGCCGTTCATGCATAATACCTTTTTGTGCTAATACAGCACTAACCGGATCATTTTTTTCATCTTCATTTAAGTTCCAATTCGCGTCATTAACACTTCCGAAAGAAGCTGGAACAAACATTGCAAATATCGGTAGTTTATTATCAAGCAAACATTTTTTGATAGTTTCAAGGTCAAATTTTTCTCTTTCAAAAAAAAGTACGGCATTAGCAGAATCATCTGGCCAGGGTCCTTGATGGTTATAAAGAGAATAAGCATCTGTGGCTCTGGAAAATGAGGCTGCCTCGGTCATCATGTTATCAGTAGCTACCGCACAACCAATCATAGGCGAATAATATCTTTTATTGCCATAATTAACTGCATATTTGGCCACGTTAATGACATGGTTCCCACGTGCACAAGTATCCTTTACACTTCTTACATTGTTGTGCAGATATAAAGGACAAAATGCAAGCGACGTAATAATATTTCTATTGGTAATATTGTTCAAAAAAGCATATTGAGTGGTCATGGCAGAATAGCCAACGGCCCATGATGTACAAGTTCCATAATTGCCTTGGCTTTTTGCGTAAGGGGTATAACTTTTCAAACTATAGGCCGCAGGAATCTTACTGGAAAAGCCAAATGAAGAGGCCGTTTTGGTTTTTAACTCAGCCTTATTCATCGGGAATAAGTCAGCTCCCATTCCCACCTGAGCATTTAACTGAAATACTCCGAAGGAGATTGAAAAGAAAAGTATTACTTTTTTCATGATCATTAAGTGATTAGTTATTAAATTTTTTTGAGTTACGCTTAATTTATATATCAATATACACCTCTTACTGACAGGGTTTCATACTCATTTTTAGGTATTTCTTATCCTTTGCAGGATCGGGTAGATAATCTTCCAGTGCTAAGGTAGTAAAGCAAGGCATTTCCAAGTCCACAGCCTTTTGAAACCAACTATAAAATAATTTTTTCTCATTTAACTGATAAAACGCAATGGCTTTGTACAAATAAAACTGATAAGCCGACGGATATAATTCTACTCCTAATGTTGAATATTCCATGAGTTTGTTCCATTTTTTACAATAGGCTAATTGCTGGACAGCGAATTGAAGATAGTCTTCCGATTGAAGTTGAAAAAGTTCATAAGGCCTGCAAATATAATAGGCAATACTATCAGTGGGTTGTTTAAATCCGATCAAATACGTAACATGGTATTGGTAATTTGTAAAATTGTACCGATCAATTTCCATTGTCTTTCTAGAATAAAAAAGGCACTTAGACTCGTTTTTAGTGGCATAATAAGCAAATGCAAGATTTCCATAGATCTCAAATACAGTAGTTCCCTGATCCATTAGTTTTTCGTAGAGAGAGATTGCATCCTCATACTTTTCACGCATCAACAGGTCATAGGCTCTGTATCCCATCGTATGTTTATTATTAGGAAATTTCTTCTCTCCCAATTGAAGGTAATATTCTGCTGAGTCCATCATTTCCAGCTTCATAAACGGAACATATAAATCCGCAGGATTATACCCCGGATAAAAACTCATGAGGTATTTATTATACTGTATTGAACCTTCATATCGTTCCTCATCTTCCAAAAGTTGGATGACCGTATAATACGTAGAAATGCAGAATGGATCAAGGCTAATGGCCGTTCCCAAATCCGCCAATGCTTCATCTCTTTCACCTTTTTTAAAACGCATTTCAGCCGCCTTTACAAAATAAAAAAGTTGAGTGGTATCCAAAGAAAAAACCTTGAGATATTTTTCATAAGCCTGCGCATAATCCTTTGTTTTCTCATAATAACGGGCATCCATAGACAGAAATACTTTGTTTTCAGGATCTATTAAAAAGGCCTTATCATAGTACTCGTAGCTTAATGACAAATTTCCCATAAAGCGATGGGCCGAAAATAAACCAACATATGCATCAAACAACGTAGAATCTTTTTCAATCGCAATCTGATAACATCTGATAGCATGGTCAAGACTATCAATTTGTGAATAAAAATCACCCAATACAGAATAATTATGGGCTTTTTCTCTTTGTCTAACCATTTGGTTCATGCAGGATATGGCATCATTGATTTTGCCAAGTTCGAGTAGAATGGTTGATTTTTGAGAATAAGGGGCATACCATTGGGGAGCAAGCAAAATAGCCTTGTCAAAGTTAGCCATTGCGGAATCGTACATTAAATATTTGTTATATATGAGTCCTTTTGAATAATACAAATATGAACCTGTTGGCTGAAGACTTATTGCACTGTCAATTTTTGCCAACGCCAACTCCCTGGTAGCGTTTCTAAACATAAGATATTGCGATTCCAGAAAAAGGGCTTTACTTTTAAAATTTGAATAGTAGAAATCTTCCTTTGATAATATATTCAGCCCCACCGCCATCTGTTCATAAGCAGTTTTAAAAATCGAGGAATTGATATTTTCTACCGCTCCATTCAAATAACTAACCAAGACCTCCTGCCCCTTTGCACTTAATACGGCCAGTAATTCGGATTCTCCATCATAAAAAATGGGTTTCCCGGCTGCTTTCTTTTTTAATTCTGAATAATAAAAATATGCACAGTCGTCTTTTGGTACAAGTATACGGTCATCGGCAATCGCTCCGACCAGTTGATTATAAATTTCCATGATAACGGTATCCTCATCATAACCATCATTACCGGATTTGGCTGTAGCATACAAAAAAACATCATCCGGAACCACGATCTGGTCCTCTATTTCTTTCAATCTTCTCAAGGTTTCGCTATCAATGGTAGAGATCACCACATCCTCATGCTGCGAACAACAAGATGAAGGAACCTGCATTGTTTTTTTAAGTCCATGATCATAGGTTGCTTTGGTAACTTTTGTAGTCACATATCTAAACAGTTCTCCTGCAGTAATTTGGTTATCATCATTCGCATTTGCCATACCCATCCAGCCTTGTAAGAGATAATAAGTAAATACACCGTGCTTTCCCCACCTGGGATCCTCTAAAGATTTTTGATTTTGCGAACAGGAATTCAGTTTTATTTCTCCGTAATCTCTATTCATAATACTTTCAAATGAATAAAGTGCCACAACATCACCTGTTTCTTCATTTGTTCGACAGGCATCCGTTATCAGAATTACTTCGACGTGCTTTTGTTGTATTAACCGTTTTACCTTATTTTTTACGGCATGCATATTGATAGCCGTATTATTGTACAAATTTGGATCACTTCCATTCGCATCATAAGTTAGCAAAAAAACCTGCTCCGGATCTATGGCATCTCCATGACCGGAAAAATAGATGATCATCCTGTCACCTGATTTGGGTGCATTTTCAACCCAGCTAAAAGTCGAAAAAATATTTGAAGATGTGGCGCTGTCATTAATAAAACACTTGATATTTTCCTCGGGAACAAACCCTCCGGATTTTGAAGTAAGCATTTGCTTAAAAGCCAATGCATCCTTATCAGCATACTTAAGATCTTTTATATTGGAATTTTGGTAGTCAGCTACACCAATGATTAATGCATAAGTAGCTTGTGCATAAACTGATGACGCTAAAAAAGTGAGGCAGATAAATAAGGTTAAGGCGCCAAGTTTTTTCATTTTCTATCTTTTCTACAGAAAAGATTTTCCATCTCCTCTATAAGTGGTAATTTGTTCAATGAGTTTATCATTTCTGATTACGCTAAGATAATTAAAATGTTCACATAGTTCACCCGCTTTTGCATGGCGAAAAATGATGGGATCGCCTATTTTTAAGGTTTCCTTTCCTTCATAAATAAATGGGGTCTGAACTTCACCAAACCCTTCATTTTTCAAGGGTTCTATGCCTTCCGGAAGGTATGGGTAAGGTTGCTTGATTACACCTGTTCCACCTGAGGCAATATAGCCTCCACCCAAACACGTAAAATACTTAGTTTTAGGTAGGCGCACAATCTGTAAAACAAATCCTACGGATGGTAAATGTTTAAAATGCGAATAGTGGTCAAACAATCCCGGTGCATAAAATCCACTTCCAACAGTTATCTCGGTTACCCAGGGTTCTTCTGCGCTTAACTCAATGCTTCCTGTGCCTCCTGCATTTACAATTTCTAATGAATATCCATTTGTGTTTAACCAATTTACAATCTCTCCCCTTCGATGGCTATAGTCTTTATGTGATCTTTTCTTTAATAATCTAACTGCTCTGTTTTTGAAACGTGCACCGTCTATATGATCTCCCAATCCTGCAATCTGCGCCTCATAGCCCATCACACTTTTTAAACGAATATGAGACAAGGTTTTCAATTGATCAACTATTCCTTTTACATCATCCAGTGTATGAATCGGTGACCTGAACACCCCAAAATGTATTCGAGGAAAATCGGTCGACATGTCGATGTCCAGACAAACATCCACCATACAACCCTTTTCTTTCGCGAACTCATTCAAAACGGTTGCCTGCACCATATCATCAATCATCGGAATGATCTTTTTGCCTGAAGCAATTTTGTCAACGATCTTTTTTAATGCCCCCGTATTCATGCTCGGATAACCAATCAGCAGATCATCAAATCCATTTTCGGATAACCAAATTGCTTCATCAGCGGTATAACACATGATTCCCTGAAACCGGGGATCTGATTTCAAAACATAGTCCAGTATAAATTTCGAACGGATGGATTTAGAAGCAAGTCTTATTCTTTTGTCACCGGCCCTTTTTAAAATAGTCACTATATTCTCATCCAGCAGATCCATGTCCACAAAAGCCAGTGGCATTGATTCATCAATAAAAAGATCTTTGTAGAATTGATATGTCCTGGTTATTGGCACGGTATAAAAGTACAAATTTAACCGGATCTCTTTTGCTTTGACTGAAACGAGCGTAAAGCAATTTCTTTTTCGGAAAATACATGGTATTTCAAGGCCCTGTCAAGCTTTCTTTCCTCTTTTGGCTTCATGAATTCATGGGCCAGTTTACGATATTCCGTCATAAAAGCAGCATGGGTCCATTGTCCATAAACGGTATGACCACCCTCATAACATTGAGCCTGGTATTCCTCCCAGGTGGTACAATAGCCCAAATAATTATTCGCGTAACTGCAAATGATCACATGTTCAATGCCGGATGCTTTCAACTCTGCGGCAATCATATCTTCCAATCGTTTACCGGCAATCGTGGTGAGCTCCCCCGGAAATCCTACAAAACAAATATTTCCCAATCTGGCTAATTGGATGGGAAGGATATGAGCTGTCCAGGGTAATTCCCGTAACGCTCCCCTTTTAAATTGTGATTTCATTTCACCAATTCCTTTTTCGATGAATTTTGGAAAAATGATCTTGTCAATCAACGGAGTACTTAATACCAAACCTTTGGCTGTTTCAAAAACAATTTTTTTAGGATACTGAAGTCTGTATTTTTTTTCTGCCGCTTTACGGTATTCATCCCCTTTAAATCGTGACATTATCTTTTCACCATGTTTGATGATTTGGCTACATAAAATTCCAAATTCATTTACACCTACTGGTGCTCCTTTTCCGTCAACCGGGGTGCCTTTAAAAAAAGCCATGCCGTGACATGCATAGGTGGTTTCTGCATCTTTTCGTCCAAACGCAAAATCCGGATCCACTTGTAGATCCGAAAAATCATGCGATACCAATTCACTGTCGATGCTACCCTCAATTCGTTCCTGCTTACCAGCTATATCCCATATTTCTTTTGCTTTATAATACTGTAAACGTCCATTAAACTTGGCATTCTCCACATCATCATTATAAGGTCCCTTGCTCCACGGCCATTTTTTTGTTTTTCCTTTGCCTCTTCCATGAAAATTAGGCGATACATCGCCCGCTATTTTTTGTGCAAAAATGGCCACGAATTTTTCGCCCATATCTTCTTCGAAAAAAGTGGAAGCATATCCTTTATTATCACTTCCCATTTTATTTACCCGATTGCCCAGACTTGTGGTATGAACACCAAAAAAATTGATCTCCCCAACAGGATTTCCCTCCAGGTCATCAATTCTTAAGAGATCCATTTGCCGATCTAACGCAAGATGAACCTCAAACGGGTTTTTTTTCTCTACCTCCGGATTTCTGTTATATGCCCGGATAGATCTATTGAAAGCTACGTCAATATCCGATTCAAAATATCCTTTCGCCAATTTGATCTGAACAGGCTGGAGATTTTCATAAGCCTTTAAAACAGATTCTGCAATACCATTGATAACAGCCGCAAAAATTTCAGGGCGAAAACCTGGTGTAGTAAAATTGTAAAATGGATGATGCGAAAATCCACCAGGCGAACTATGTGTATGTTGACTGGTGATCATGAGCTGGCCGTCTTCCGGCAAAATGGAAGGGTCCTTTTCACGCAATTTTTTCATTACCTCCACCCGAATAATATCGGTGGTAAATGAAAGTTCACAATTCACAAAAATAAAACGGTTGCTAGTCCCAACTTCGGTAAAAAAAACGGTACGTACGTATAGAGGTGTAAGCTTCCCTTTTATAACATTGAAAGCCCTGCCATATCCAAGCATCCCCACTCCGGGATAATAAACCTCAAGTTCAACCTTTGATACACCTGCCTGAAACATCTAATTGCTGCTAGTTATACAAAGGTAACAATCCTAAAAGAATTCTGCATGCAGAATATTATCAGAATCCAACTTTATGTTTAAATGATGTTAAGGCTGCCCTCCCCGGCTTTCGCTTTAGTAACCGGATGCCTTTGCCCGCAATAGCTATTGTTGATCCACGCGGTTTATTGGGCTGAACAGATGTATTTAAAAATGTTCCTAATTTTAGCGGACATTAGTTTAAGGTGAAAACGCTATCCATTATTGATTTTCTTGAACAGTCTGCGGAAAAATGCATTATTGATGTACGTTCGGAGGGTGAATTTTTAAAAGGACATGTAGCGAATTCAGTTAATATTCCCCTTTTCAATAATGCCGAACGGGCAAAGGTTGGCACCACGTATAAACAGGTCGGAAAACAACAAGCCATCTTAGAGGGATTGGAAATTGTAGGACCCAAAATGGCCTCATTTGCCAAGACGGTGAATGAAATGAATTCACGTCCGGAGATCTTTATTTATTGTTGGCGGGGAGGAATGCGAAGCAATAGTTTTGGATGGTTAATGGAAACTTTAGGTTACCATGTTTTTTTATTGAAAGGTGGGTATAAATCGTATCGCAGACAAGTAAACGAATTTCTTGGCAACCTTCAGGTTTCTTTAAAAGTAGTTGGCGGATGCACAGGGAGTGGAAAAACAGAAATCCTGGATCAGTTAAAACAAAAAGGTGAACAAGTGATCGATCTCGAGGCTATGGCACATCATAAAGGTTCTGCCTTTGGTGGATTAGGACAACCACCAGAACCTGGTCAGGAAGATTTTGACAATCAATTGTACGAAGTATTACGAAAGATAGATAAAACCAAACCTATTTGGGTGGAGGATGAAAGTAAGAATATAGGAAGGGTCTTTTTACCATTGAAATTTCTTTCTCTGCTACAATCGGCCCCCGTATATTCGGTTCATGTATCAAAAGATGACCGAATTAAACGGTTGGTGAATGAATATGCCGTGCATAAAAAGGAGGATCTTCAAAACTGTTTATACAAAATACGAAAACGCCTGGGAGGTCAGGCAGTAAAGGATTGTCTGGTAGCATTGGAAGAAAATAATTTCAACCATTTTGCCGAACTGGTTTTATTCTATTATGACCGTACCTATCTCAAACATCTCGAAGAAAAAAAGGCCAGAATTGTAAAGGAAATTGAAGTAAAAGACCAAAATTACAAAGAGGCGGTAGAACAGTTGCTGGGCTTTACCTAGCCTCATTATTTGCTATGGGATAAATGCTTACTTTTGACCCCTCGCGGCCCGGATAGAAGCGACAGCCACCGAGGCGCAGCCTCGAGTGCTATAGCGGATAGCCGGATAAGCCGCCCAAAAAATACCATGGAAACAACCGAAGAAATAAAACTTACTCAATACAGTCACGGTGCAGGGTGTGGGTGCAAGATCTCACCAAAAATCCTTGACCATATTCTGGCAAATGTAAAAACCTCGGACAACTATCCGAATTTGCTGGTGGGTAATCATACCAAAGACGATGCAGCCGTTTATGAATTGAATGATGAGAATTGTGTGATCTCAACCACCGATTTTTTTATGCCAATCGTAAACGATCCTTTTGATTTTGGAAGAATCGCTTCTGCCAATGCGATTAGTGATGTATATGCCATGGGAGGAAAACCTATTATGGCAATCGCTATTCTTGGCTGGCCAATAGATAAACTCGATCCTGCTGTGGCCGGTAAAGTATTAGAAGGAAGTGTAAGCATTTGTAAAGAAGCCGGAATTCCATTAGCAGGCGGACATAGCATTGATTGCCCTGAGCCTATTTATGGCTTAGCAGTTACCGGTATGGTAAAAAAAATAAACCTGAAGAAAAACAATATGGGTAGAGCGGGGGATCTTTTATACCTCACCAAAGCTTTAGGTGTAGGTATTTTAAGTACGGCTCAAAAAAAAGGACTCATCAATGATGTGCATGCATTGATCGCCAAAAAGTCGATGGAAAAACTCAATAGCATTGGTGAAAAAATGGGAACACTTTCCTATGTGCATGCAATGACCGATGTAACCGGCTTTGGCTTACTCGGGCATTTGTCCGAAATATGTGATGGAAGCAATACGAGTGCAGAGATTAGTTTTGATAAAGTGCCAGTGATCCCTGAGATTTATCCTTATCTGGAACAAAAGTCAATTCCGGGAGGAACCGTCCGTAACTGGTCGAGCTATGGACATAACATCGATACACTTCCGGATTTACAACGTGATATTCTGGCAGATCCTCAAACCAGCGGAGGATTATTGATCACTGTTGATCCAAAGCATCAATCAGATTTTGAAAAAATCATGCAGGAAAACAATTTTGAACTTCAGTCATTTGGACAATTGACGATTAAAAAAGAAAAGCTGGTATATATCCGATAAAAAATCATGAATAAGTATATAAATTTAAAAAAGGGGAAAGAGGCATCCACCTTGAGAAAACATCGCTGGATATTTTCCGGGGCGATTTCCACTGTATCCGAAGAGCTGGAGGAAGGCGATCTGGTGGATGTGCTCGATTTTAAAAAAAATAAAATTGCTACCGGATTTTTTAACGATGGGTCGATCGCCGTGAAAATAATGTCGTTTGGAGAAGTCGTGATCAATGAAGATTTTTTTGTTGAAAAATTCAGAAATGCTTTTGCCATCCGAAAAAAAACAGGACTGATCAATAATATCCAAACAAATGCTTATCGTATCTTTCATGCCGAGGGAGATGGAATTCCGGGGATCATTATGGATTGGTACAACGGTCATGTGGTGATCCAGGTCCATCATTTATATATTCTGAATAACATAGAAATGATCCTTGGAGCCTTCAAAAAAGTTTATCCGGATACGAAGACCATCTATTTAAAGTTCACTCAAAAATATAGTGCTGAAGTGGATCCCTTTCTTCAGGGTAAGGAAGAGGAAACCACCATTCTGGAAAATGGGATTTCTTTTCAGGTTAATTGGGTAAAAGGTCAAAAGACTGGTTTTTTTCTTGATCAACGTGACAGTCGAAGTTTGTTGGGAAAATACAGTGAAGGAAAGAATCTGCTGAACACTTTTTGTTATACGGGTGGGTTTAGTTTATATGCGCTTGCTCATGGGGCTGAGTCGGTCACTTCCATAGATTCATCGACATTTGCCATGCAGGAACTTGAAAAAAATATTGCCCTCAACGAATTCTCCGAAAAAAAACATACGGACATCCAACAGGATGTAATGGAATATCTCACCAAAACAGAGGAGAAATTCAATGTGATCGTTCTTGATCCGCCTGCATTTGCCAAATCCATTTCGTCAAGGCATAATGCGATTATGGCATATAAAAGGATCAACGCGTTGGCTTTGCAAAAAATTGAGAAGGAGGGAATACTTTTTACCTATTCCTGTTCACAGGTAGTTGACAAATTTTCTTTTACCTCCGCTATACTTGCTGCAGCCATAGAAACAGGGAGAGAAGTGAGTATCCTTCATCAATTAAGTCAACCGGCCGACCATCCGGTGAATATTTTTCATCCCGAAACCGAATATTTGAAAGGTCTGGTATTGTTTGTGAAATAATGCTGAAAACAAGTGTCACTCATAAGGAAATTTTAAAGCTGGGACTCCCAATCTATGGAGGTCTTATCGCTTCCCAATCCATCCTGGTGGCTGATACTTATTTTCTTGGCCAGGTTGACGCCATCCAGCAAAGTGCGGTGGTGATTGCCGGTTTGTTCTACATGGTTTTCTTTATCATCGGATACGGTTTTACAATGGGCGGACAGATCCTTATTGCCCGACGCATTGGCGAGAACAGGATCCCCGAAGTGGGTAAGCTTTTTTGGAACATTATCAATGTATCGATGATCTATGCAATTCTCGTTTGTATTTTCTTTATGTTCTTTACTTACGATCTTTTTTATTTCATGCTTAAGTCAGATAAAATTGCGAGCAGCGCTACCGTCTATTTATCAAACCGGGCCTTTGGATTTCTGGGTACCCAGTTGGCCTGGTGTTTTTGTGCTTATAATATTGGGAGGGGAAATTCAATTGCGGTTACCATTGCTTCTGCAGTTAATGCGATCGTGAATATTATACTCGCCAATTTGTTTATTTTCGGAAAGGCCGGGTTTCCAAAAATGGAAATCAAGGGAGCGGCCATTGCCAGTGGAATTGCGGATATCTGCTGTGCACTTACCTATGTTATCTATAGTCTGATCAACAAAGACTATAAAAAATATCACATTAACCGATTTGTTTTTCTTACCAAAGAACATCTTCGTCAGTTGTCAAAAGTGAGTTTCTGGTTGGTCATCCAATACTCGCTTTCGATCATCGCATGGTTTTATTTTTTCGTTTGGATTGAGAATACCGGAGAAACCAATTTCGAGGTTTCGAGTATTGTTCGAAGTATCTATGCGGTGTTTTTGATGTCTCCAATCGCTTTATCATCAGCCACCAATAGCCTTGTGAGTAATCTGATTGGACAGAAGAAAGAGAACGAAGTGATACCACTGGTTTACAAGGTGATCAAGCTAAGCTTTTTTTATGTTTTGCTGGTGGCGCCTTTGCTCATATTTACGCCAGGTTTCCTCATGGATATCTTTACCCAAAATGAAACGATCATCCCTTATGGCAGATTACCCCTTATAAGCGTATTTATAGCCATGCTCTTTTTTTCGGTTTCGTCGATCTTTTTTCAATCAGTGTCGGGCACCGGTAATACTTTTATTGCGCTGGTGATTGAATCTATCTGTATTGCCATTTACCTTATCTATACCTATGTTGCCACCAATAAAGACGCACCATTTCCATTGTGGATTATATGGATGGCAGAGGTGATCTATATGTTTACATTTGGTCTTTTCTCTGCCATCTATATGCATTCAGGCAAATGGAAGAAATTAAAAATATAGTTTGGTACGCATATTGCTTAGTAATGGAAGATCATAACTTTAGATTTAAACAACCCATATGAAAAGTATTTTTCTTCTTCTTCTTTTTCTGGGTTTTTCCATTTCTATTTTCTCTCAAATCAAAATATATACCACCAATGGTAATGTGATTGAGTGCCAATCGGTGGAAAAAAAACGTTTTGGGGTTGACTACATTCCAGTAAATAGCACCGATAACTACGGAGAATATATTGCTAATACCAAGATAGACCGGATTGAATATGCCGATGGTGAGATAGAATATGTCTCCGGAACTCCGGACAAACAAACCAACCGAAGGAACCCGAAGGATTTTACCTATCTGAGTTTGAATTATGTGTCATTAAATGTGGGTCCGGCCATTCCCTATTCCGTGTTTGCCACGGACCCCGGGCCCTACTCAATGGTAGGGATCAATACAGAAATCGATGCGAGTTTTTATCCATTTGGAGGCGGCTCATCTGCAACGTTTTTGGGAGGGATCGGGATCGGGATCGTGACCGGATATTCTTACAATCCTTTTGATGGAACCCAACATCAGGCATTTGTTTCCAATGCACTCATGGCAGATACTGCTGCAAACATTACCAATTTAAATGTACGGACTGGTGGCTGGAATAATTTCTATTTTTTAGGGGGGCTTGGTTATAATGGCGATTTGGGAAGAGTAATGCTGGACTATAAATTGCTCCTTGGTTTCCACCATAGTTCATATCCGAGGGCTGATGCCAGTTATGCAAATAATGGGGTTGCACAAACAAGTGTATTTACCGCTTCTTCATTCAACTATATGCTTGGATTATATGGCAGCATCCGGTATTTTCTAACCCGAAAATTTTCTTTAAAAGCTAATGTTTCATTTTTGTTCAGTGGTTCTGGTTTTGATGAGCTCAACAGAAAAGATTATGTGGGTGATCAACTGATTGGGGAATACAGCACAAATCCATTCACCTCTACCACTTTTCTCAATTTTAATGTAACGTTTGGCGTAGCCTATACCATCGGAAGGTAAGCGCCGGATTTCCCAGGGTCCTTCTGGTCGTAAAAACACCCCATGGATAGCAACATTGTTGAGTATCTCCCGTTTATGATATTGTTAAATATCTTTACAATCAAATAGTTTCAGGTATTTATTGTAAATTCACATAGTAAAAGATCCAGATGCAAATGAGAAGCATTCTTACCATTCTCTTTATTCTAATTTGTTCAGCTTCGGTTTTTTCGCAGGATCATATTATTACCAAAAATGGAAAAGATCTTTCTGTAAAGATCACGGAGATACGTCAAACGGATGTCACGTTTACGATGTACAATGATACCGCGAAGACTCCATACGTGATGGATAAAACGGAAATTGAAAAAATCGTTTTCTCCAATGGTGCAGAAGAAACATTCGGTAATGAGGACAACGAAACGATCATTAACGAAAATAGTACCAACCGGAATAAAAATCCTGACAAAATTTATACGATGGATGGTAAGGTGATCTATTGCGAAGTGGTTGAATTAAAAAGATTCGGCGTCAACTATGTTCCCGTCAAGAGTACAGATAATTATGTGGAATATCTGGCTAACACTAAAATAGATCATATTGAATATGCCAATGGGGATGTTGACTATATATCCGGAGCTCCAGACAATGACAAAAAGAGAAAAGACTCCAAGGACTTTAGCTTTCTCAGTCCACATTATCTATCCATAAACGTAGGGCCTTCTATTCCTTTTGGTGCTTTTGCAGGTATTGGCGGTGCAGCCAGTAATAGTCCAATGGTTGGGTTTGAAACCAATATCGATGCCACCTATTATCTTTTCAGAGGTATGGGATTCGGAATAACGGGTGGATATATTTATAACCCCTGCAACGGACTTCAACAAGCTGCCATAGCACAAAGTCAGGTACCAGGAACCGCTACCGATGTTCGTATTACGGTTGATGGATGGCACAATGCTTATATAATGGCAGGTGTTGGATATTTTAATGAATACCGTCGGTTCTTGCTGGATTATAAGGCTATGTTTGGTGCTTTCTTTAGCTACTACCCTACTGCCAGAGCCACCTATACTGACAATGGAATTACACAAACCTCCACTTATTCTGATGAATCGGTTTCTTATATATTCGGAGGACAGGTAACCGCAAGATATTTTCTAACCCGAAAACTTCAGCTGAAATTAAATGTGGCTACTTTATTTGGAAGAGCCAATTTTCAGGGGTTGATTCGAAAGGATTATCAGGATGGTCAGCAGGTTTCCGAATCGGTAGCCGGACAACTGGCTCCTGTGAATTTATCCTGGATAAATTTTACATTTGGAGTAGCTTATACCCTTGGAAGATAGGCCAACCGATAGCTGCATCGCATGAATACCGTGATCATTTTTAAGTTACTGGCCGCATTAATGCTTGCTTTTGTCTGGGCAGCATATCTTAGGAAAATAAATCTTTTTGGCAGAATTAAATGGTCGCAGGTTTTGATTGCTCTCGCCATAGGTGGGCTTACCACCCTAATCGTTTTCATGGTAAATCTCCCTGAATTTAAGGATATCGATAAACAATCGCTAAATGTTCAAAGGTTTGCGCAGTTCTTCTATCATGTTGCCTTAATGGAAGAGGCCAGCAAGTTTGCCGGGTTTTTAGTAGTCATTATTATCTTTCAAAAGTGGTTTCGTGAAGAGCCCAACTATATTACCTATGCATCTTTGGTAGCTCTTGGCTTTGCTACCGTGGAAAATTTCCAGAAATTTTACGATCATGGTATCTCGCTGGTATATATGCGGGGTATGATGAGCACCGTTTCTCACATTATTTATACCAGCGTAGTGGCTGGTTTTATGGTGGTAGGACTCCGTAAAAATATAGCAACCGCAGCGTTGTATACTTTTCTGGGTTTTGTTGTTTCCATCCTGATGCATGGGATTTTTGATTTCTTTATTTCACAAGGGAAGATCTATTTTTTGGTGTTGACACTTATTATTTTCACCATCGAAATTGAAATCTGGGCAAGAATGCTCAACAATTTTCTCAACTTCTCCCGACGCATCAATTTAAAACGATCAATCGACCGAAATACGCTGCAAAAATTCCTTCTGGTTTCTTTCATGACTGCGGGTACGATACAACTTATTGGACTATTAACTGAACTGGGTTGGCAGGAAGGAATTATTGAGCATCTCAATCTGCTCGGCCAGGAATTAATTATTACACTGATCCTCATCATTCGCATCACCCGCTTTACCATTGTTCCGCATTATTGGAAAAAGATCTATCCGGTTCTGCCTATCTCCATAAGACGTGGAAAATTTCAACGATCCATTTTCCCCACTTCTCCACGTTTTTTTTTAAAGATCAAAGGAGATGAGTTCAACGAATATCCATTTACTTCAAGAATAGAAAAGGAAGTAAAACTAGGTACCCTTCCTCAAAAGGGTATTGATTTTGATCTGGATGTAAGTGTAAAAATGCTTGAAAAGAAATTTATCGGTCCAAAAAAAGATCTTTATTATCTATGTGAGATCCTTGACTTTCATACGATCCATCCGCAATATAATTCTAGATACGTATTGATCAGACCAAAAAATTACGGAAAAACCTACTATAAGAGAACACCCATTGTTGGTCTGATCGCATTGAAAGGTTTTATTGACCTCAACAATATCGGTCCAAAGGATTGCAAATTTATCAACTGGATGGTGATGAAAAAAGAGGGAGAAAAAAATCCCTCACAACGAATGTTGGACATGGTTAGATAGAATCCAGCACTTTTACTGCTTCATTCACATGCTTAAGAGCATTAAGCTGTGAATTAAAAATATACCTGATGACACCCTCTTTGTCGATAATAAAAGTAACCCTGCCTGGAATAAACAAAAATGCGTTCGGTACATTATAGAGTTGTCTGACTTTAGCTCCGGAATCGCTCAACAAGGTAAATGGCAACCTGAACTTGGAGGCAAATTTAAAATGACTGGAATTACTGTCGGAACTAATACCGATTACTTCAGCGCCTGCGTGTTGAAACTCATAGTATTTATCACGAAAACCACATGCTTCTATCGTACATCCAGGTGTATCATCCTTTGGATAAAAATAAAGCACCACCTTCGCTTTGTTCCTATAATCAGACAGTTTCACAATGTCTCCATGCTGATCCTTTAGTACAAAGTCAGGCGCAAAGTCACCAATCCTAAGATCTCTACCCATTTATGATGGAAGGCTTTTTCTGTTAAACTCTAAAGGTAGGCAGATGTTCTATTAATATTTCTCAAAATAGTTTAAAATAAAAAGGGATAACCTTTTTTAAGTTATCCCCAAATTATGGTTTGAGAGATTTTTACTCGTTATAACGTGTCCATGAAGACGTTCTTCCCAGTATACCAAAGCCACAGATGCTTCCTCTCAGATCAAGATGATCATCATCCTTCATAGTGATCTTCCCGCAATAAGTTTTACCTTTTTTAGGATCATAAATATTCCCATTTTTAAAAACTCCTTTGCCCTCATATTCAAAATCTTTCATAATACGAAGACCAATCCGGGGCACATTCCTCAGGTTTGGGTCAGGGTTGTTAACATCTACCTTTGGTTTACCAAACTCATCGTTAGGTTCTTTTAGCCATACGGTTTTTCCAAAATATTTGGTTCCAATTTTTTCTATTTTAACCCGGGCTGAACCATCTTCTACCGTCCATGTTCCCAATAATTTATCTGCCTCAGCAGTTTGGGCATATATAGCGCTTGTAACAAGTAAAAAAGAAATTACTAAGATTTTTTTCATCGATAATTTGTTTAAGAATTACTTGGTTTCTCTTGCTGAAAACTTCACTTTAAGATCAGCGGTCATTTTGTAGATGGTACTATCAGCTCTTGTGCAATTTGCATCAATAACCAGCATAATGTTAGGTTCGGAAAAATATTTGGAAAGATTTACCTTATCTGTAACGGTAGCTGAAATACTGGTTTGCCCATCAGGAATAGGATTGATAACCCCTAATTTGGTCATATCATTTTTCTCGGAATAAAAATTTACCGTAAAGCTTTCGAAATTATCGAAATTCATTCCATCGGGCATGGTAAATTTAAACTCTTCAATCGTAATATGTTTTATTTTATTCCGATCTGCCTTATTCGCTTTAAAAACCGAATCTAAGGGCAGGGTTAATTCTGCCTGAATGGTATTCGGACCCTGATCAACCCCTTCTTTTGTTATTTGTATGTTTTTGATATCGTGGTTGAACTCATTTACTTTACCACTGCCACAGGCAGTTAAAATGGCCACAAATGCTATGGCGGCAACAAGTGAAAGATTCTTCATAGAGACTAATAATTTAAGTGACGCCCAAAGATAGTAAAAAGTGACAA
>JANWKQ010000046.1 GCA_025451295.1 Flavobacteriales bacterium
CAATTTTAGGATGTGTTTGTGAACTGCCTACCGGGAGGGTATTGTCAATCATTCCCACCATCCCTGTTTGGAATCCACTAATATCACCGGTGGATAAATAAATCCGGTTGGATCCGGATGCTCCATTCATAAACACCGTGATCAAACTATCGTTGGCAATAAATGCAGAGGGCGCAACAGATGGACAGGCAGGATATACCCATCCAAGATTGTCAATATTGAACCCGGTAAAACTATTTCCGTTATCATTGGATACCGAAGCATAAAACTCCCGAAGGTTCGCATCATTATTTCTGAATACCAAAACCTGCCGGTCGTTTTCGTAGATCATTTGTGCCGGACAACAATCGCAAACTTCACCGGTTGCAAAGGCTGATGCATTGGTATCCGGAGCAAAACTCATTCCTCCATCTGTTGAGGTAGTCACTACATATCTTGGATTCAGCCATCCGGATTCATGTCGCATAAATGTAACCGCAATATTTCCAAATTCGTTAATGTCTACCGAAGGAAAATAAGCAATGCCTCCGGCCGGAATATTATCTACACGAACTGTATCGCTCCAGGTGTTGCCACCGTCGGTTGATTTCACCAGAAACACTCGATTCAAAGGAAGATCCGTTGGAAAAACAGCCACCAATGTATCACCAGTACCTTTGATATCCGCATTATAGTAAGAAGAAAAATAGGAAGCGGTACCCATCGGATTGATCTGAACAGGTGCATTAAACCCTGCTCCGTTAAACGTACTTACATAGACCACATCCGTCGAAGCTTTTCCCCAAAGGATGACAGGCGCATTGTTTGCGTCCAACACTATTTTGGGTCTGGTATAGCCGTAAGTTGCTCCGTTTGCAACAACGATGGGTGTCGTAAATTGTACACCTGTTTGCGCAAAAATTTGAAAGGAGACGATAAGGAGAATAGAAACTGTAAATATTTTTTTCATAAAAATAATCTACAGTAAAAATACGAAAAAATTACTTCTTCCTCTCCTTCTCTTCGTTTACCGGAAGAGGATTCTTTACCTTCTGGTTGGTCAAGGCCAGGTCAAGCACCTCTCCCATCCTATCCACATAGTGAAACTTCAATCCCCTAATATAATTGGGGTTGATATCTTCTACATCTCTTCGATTATCTTCAGATAAAATAATTTCTTTGATATTGGCACGGCGTGCAGCCAGAATTTTTTCTTTGATACCTCCAACTGGCAATACTTGACCGCGAAGTGTAATTTCTCCTGTCATCGCCAGTTTTGATTTTACTTTTCGCTGGGTAAACAAAGATGCCAATGCCGTTAACATCGTAATCCCTGCACTGGGTCCATCTTTAGGAGTTGCGCCTTCAGGTACGTGAATATGAATATTCCAGTTACCAAAAGCAGACGGATTAATTCCATAATCTTTGGCACGACCTTTTAAATATTCCAATGCGATGATGGCAGATTCCTTCATCACTCCCCCCAGGTTTCCGGTAAGTGTAAGCTTCCCGTTGCCTGCACTCAAACTACTTTCAATATATAAGATGTCTCCGCCAACCGCGGTCCAGGCCAGACCCACAACCACACCGGCCACTTCGCTGTTCTCATATTTATCTTTTGGATTGGCAGGACCCATGATCTTATTCAGATCTGCAGGCAGGATCGTGCTATGGATCTTTTTCGCTTCCATAGCCACCTGAGTCGCCACATACCGTGCCACTTTTGCCACAGCTCTTTCAAGACTTCTCACGCCTGATTCACGGGTATAATTTTCGATCAATGCTTCAATGGTACCCTGTCCCATTTTAAGATCTCCTTTTTTCAGACCATGTTCCTTGAGTTGTTTATCGAGCAAATGATTTTTTACGATCTCAATTTTTTCCTCCACACTATAACCTGTTAACTGAATGATCTCCATTCTATCACGCAGGGCGGGTTGAATGGTGCTTAAACTATTGGCAGTGGCAATAAACATTACTTTGCTCAGATCATAATCCACATCGAGATAGTTATCATGAAATGTATTGTTTTGTTCAGGATCCAATACTTCGAGCAAAGCGGAGCTTGGATCACCGTGAAAATCATTTCCCAGTTTATCAATTTCATCGAGAATGAACAATGGATTCGAACTACCTGCTTTTTTTATGCTGCTAAGCACCCGTCCACTCATGGCACCAATATAAGTTTTTCGATGCCCTCGGATCTCACTTTCATCTCTCAAACCACCCAAACTCATTCGTATATATTTTCTGCCCAATGCTTCAGCTACCGATTTGCCCAATGAAGTTTTACCAACTCCCGGAGGGCCCACAAGACAAAGAATAGGCGCCTTCATATCGCCTTTTAACTTCAATACTGCGAGATGTTCAATAATACGTTCTTTTATTTTATCGAGTCCACTATGATCCCGGTCCAATATTTTTCTGGCATTCTTTAAATCAAAATGATCCTGGGTAAATTCATTCCATGGAAGCTCCACCATAAATTCCAGGTAGTTGAGCTGAACGGAATATTCGGCCACCATGGGATTCATTCTTTCCAGTTTGCTGATCTCTTTTTCGAACATCTCTTTTACTTTTATATCCCATTTTTTCAGGGTTGCTTTCTCACGAAGATCTTTTACCTGCTCAGCCTCACTGTTTCCAAGCTCCTCCTGGATCATTCGCATTTGCTGATGAAGAAAATATTCTTTCTGTTGTTTATCGATGTCTGTTCTTACCTTGTTCTGGATCTGATTTTTTAATTCCATCAGATCATGTTCCCGGTGCAAATGACCCAACAAAATAGTTGCTCTTTCCTTCAGGTTCGGCATTTCAAGCAAAGCCTGTTTCTCTTTCACTTCCAGATTCATGTTCGAGGAAATAAAATTGACCAGAAAGGAAGGACTCTCAATATTACGAATAGCGAAACCTGCTTCCTGCGGAATTTGCGGACTATGCGTAATAATATTGATAGCCATATCACGTATGGTGCTTATCAATGCATCAAACTCCTTGTCATTTTTTTCAGGTTTCAGATCAGGGATCAGTTCAATGTTTGCTTCAAAATAAGGTTCTTCTTTCACCATTTCCTTCAGGTGAAATCTTTTTTTACCATGAATGATCACCGTGGTGTTTCCATCTGGCATGCGAAGCATTTTCAAGATCTGCGCAACTGTTCCTACGCCATTCAGGTCTTTAGCTTCCGGATCTTCAATGTCTCCATCGCGCTGGGTGGTTACCCCAATAATTTTATTTCCTTTATTCGCGTCTCTGATCAGTTTAATGCTTTTATCCCTGCCAACGGTAATGGGTATCACAACTCCGGGGAAAAGAACTGTATTTCGTAATGGTAGGATAGGTATGAGGCCAGGAATATCCTCGTCCTTTAAATTATCCTCATCTTCATTCGTCATTAAAGGTATAAGCTCTGTATCCTGGTCGATCATGCTTAAATAAGACAATTTGTCATTCAATTTCCACATCGTGTCAATCTCATTTGGTTATTATAGGCCATGTTGTCATCCAACCGGCTGTTTCAGGGGGTCAAACTAGGTAGGTCCCCCTATTTCAATCCTTGTACCAAAGTACAAAATATATTCTATATGACTGTTATAGCATTCAACTGTATAAGTTATAAGAATCGTAGGGTGATCTGAGGAGATTGTCAGCCTGGTTGCTTTCTCCTATTACCTATATTTGGTATACTATGAAGGCGAGTTTCGGATATAAGATCTTTTTGATTGCTATTATACTATTTTCCATTCTCACCACGATAATCACTCAATGGAATTATGTTGATACCGATCACCCCCTTCCTCCAATCTTATTATGGACTTCATTTTTGATTATCTGGAGCATCATGCTTGTATTAACCGCCATGAGTCTTATTATTTTTCTGGCAAAGCTAAATCAACTTACGATCATTAAATGGTTGCCGTTGGCCATTTCGCTTGTAACGATTGGATTGAATGTTTGGCGTTTGTTTTGAAGACGGGCGCCTTTCGGTGGTTCGCTCTAGCTTTTTATTGATTGTTTCAGAAGCTTATCATGATCGGTAGTACAGACGTGCCATGGCACGTCTCCTCACCATTCCGAAAAGCTTCTTCAAGCAATAGAAAGGATAATAAAATTTCCCTTACTTTTATATCCCATGAAAAAAATCCTTCCGTTCCTAACCCTCTTCCTCCTATCCTGTGGAAAAACAAATACAACTCCATCCCAATACACTTCCCTTTCCACCATCGATCACTGGGTAGAATCACATACCGGTGATCAACCCATTTACCAGGAAGGAAAAGTTTATAAAATATTACAAGATGACAATGAAGGCAGTCGTCATCAGAAATTCATTGTCAAACTAAAAAACGACCGAACTCTGTTGATCAGCCACAACATCGATCTGTCAACCAGAATTCCCGATCTTCAAAATGGTGACGATGTTGTATTCAGAGGGGAATATGAATGGAATAAAAAAGGTGGTGTGGTTCACTGGACCCACAAAGATCCACAAGGCCGGCATGCGGATGGATACCTCCTGCACAATGGTAAAAAATATGATTAAATTGATAGCAGAACATATCACAATTAGTGTTGATGTATGCAAAATTAGATCAGTCGTAATTTTCGATCTTAAGGTAACTGAAAGATAAAATTAACGTTACGACTACAGATCCCGAAATAAATTCGGGATGACTAAAAACATCCGTTTGCAACTTTCGATAGATCGAAAGTTGCAAACGGTGAGGATGACTGTCATCCTGAACTTGTTTCAGGATCTGTATGATAGCAGTTTCAATTATTGATGGAAATAACAAAAAAAAATCTCTTACATTTATACCTCAAAACCAATTGACATGAACAAAACACTGGCAATATTATTTTATTTATCAGGCATAACATTCAACTTCGCTCAATCTTTTATTCCCATCACCGATAATCTGGTGGTCGAAAATATTCCGGACCTACCTACCTCCTATATCACGGATTTGAAAAATTATACGGAGTCGCGATCCGCCAATTTAATGGCCTGGCATCCCACCAAAAAAGAAATGCTCATCACTACCCGTTTTGGAGCTACCAATCAGGTACACTATGTAAAAATGCCAGGAGGTGATCGCAAGCAAATCACCTTTTTTGATGAACCGGTTGGCAGTGGTGATTTCGAACCCATCAACGGAGATTATTTTTTATTCACCAAAGATATCGGCGGAAATGAGTTCTCACAGATCTATCGTTTCGACATTGCCACCAATAAAACAACATTGCTCACCGATGGAAAAAAATCACAAAACGGGGGCATCACCTGGAATAATAAAGGCGATATGATCGCCTATGCATCTACCAAACGAAACGGACAAGACAGGGATTTTTATATGATGGATCCACTCAATCCATCTGCCGATAAAATTATTCAGGAAAATACCGGAGGTGGTTGGGGAATTGTGAGTTGGTCACCCGATGATTCAAAATTATTGGTAACCGAAGGCATTTCGGTGAATGAATCACGGTTATATGAGATCAACATTTCTACAGGTGTAAAGACAAGAATTTTGCCCGAAATTGATGAACGAACAACCTATAGTGCACAAACCTATTCAAAAGATGGAAAAGGTATTTACCTGGTCACCAATAAAGACAGTGAATTTAATCGTTTGGCATATTACGAACTCTCTTCAAAAAAACTCACCTATCTTACTACTGACATCAACTGGAATGTTGGTGGTGCCAGCATGTCGAAAGATGGAGAAAATCTTGTTTTTACCACCAACGAAAATGGTTATTCGAAAATGTACCTGCTTTCAACCAAAACAAAAAAATATACAGAGATCCCGGTTTCAAAAGGAGTTATAGGTGGAGTGCTATGGCATAATAATTCCCAATCCATTGCTTTTGCTTACAGCAATTATAAAACTGCAGCAGATATTTTTGAATACGACATTAAAACCAAACAGACAGTCCGGTGGACAGAAAGCGAACTGGGTGGAATGGATGTCTCCACATTACAGGAACCCGAACTAGTTACCTGGAAATCTTTTGATGGAAAAGAAATTTCAGGATATTTATACAAGGCTTCTTCCAAATTCACTGGTAAGCGTCCGGTTATCATTAGTATTCACGGCGGACCTGAAGCTCAATCATTACCCAATTTCCAGGGACGTTGGAATTATTTTACGAATGAACTTGGGATCTCCATTATTTTCCCGAATGTAAGAGGTTCGTCCGGTTATGGAAAAACATTCCTGGATGCGGATAATGGATTTAAAAGAGAGGATTCCGTAAAAGACATAGGCGCTCTTTTAGATTGGGTAAAAAACCAATCTGAACTGGATGCAGATCGCATCATGATCACCGGTGGAAGTTATGGTGGCTATATGTCACTCGCCGTTTCATTTCATTATTCGTCACGCATTCGTTGTGCGGTGGATGTCGTGGGTATTTCACATTTTAATACGTTCATGAAGAATACGGAATCATATCGTCGTGATCTGCGTCGTGTGGAATATGGAGATGAAAGAGATACAGCCATGGCTGCTTTTTTTGAAAAGATCGCACCGTTGAACCATGTAAACGAAATAAAAAAACCATTGTTTATTGTGCAGGGTGGAAATGATCCAAGGGTACCTTCTACAGAAGCGATCCAGATGAAAGACAAGATCATTCAGAATGGAGGAAAAGTATGGTTCCTGATGGCCAATGACGAAGGACATGGATTCCGTAAAAAAAACAATATGGATTATCAGTTTTACGCTACCGTTGAATTTGCAAAGCAGTACCTGCTCAATTGACGCTAGCGGCCCACAGGCGTATTGGCATCCTCTTTATTACATTCTGGAACCATTTTCAAAACGGTTGTACAGACGCGCCATGGCACGTCTCCCCAACTTGACGAATGACCAATTTCTAGTAACAAAAAAAAAGACGTTTGGCAATCAGCGATGTTCGGCAATCGACATTCAAAATTAATCAGTGACGTACGAACACTCGTCAATCGTCACTCGTTAATTATATTTCTGCTTCATCTGATTGCAGATGCTGTTTGGGATATTCCTATAATAAATATAGGTTTTCAGATTCGCCTTTTTTACCTGGAAGTGTAATGATGCGGTGCTATAAAAAACGGAATCAGCCGCATAGGTATTCTGGAATTTAAAGGCGGTAAACACTTCCTTCTTCCCAAACAAAGTGGCAAACAAAATGCAGTCATCTACATGCACACTTTTATAGGGATCATTTTTATCCGGCACATAATAATCATCAGGTGTGTCTACAATAGTCTCCGTATAAGAAGAAATAAGATCTGCATGTTTCATTTCATTTAAACAGGCAGATAAATGATTGGGTTTATATTCATCATCGGCATCGATGATAGAAATATATTCACCAGAACTGTTTTTTATGCCCCGATTAATTGATTTTGATTGTCCGCAATTTTTATGACGGATATAGATGATCTTCTCTTCGTATTGTTTAATGTATTTGACTAAGGGTTCCTGAAGTATTTTGTCACTTCCATCATCGATCACAATGAGTTCAAAATCCCGAAAATCCTGAACCAATACAGAATCAATGGCCCTTTTAACGAGGCTGAATTCCGTATTATACACGGCAAGTAAAACGGAGATGGTTATTTTCTTTTCAGGTTTCATGGTTGGTTTAGCAAGCTAAAACAAATTTCAGGCCAGAGTTCTATCCAAAATCTAGGTCAAGTTATTCTATTCTGGTGAGAATCCAAAATTCCTGGGTAAACTCCTTCGAAAGTCGCTCTTCCTTCGCCGTGGCGGATCGTGGGTTCCTTTATCTCCCGCAGATTTGCGTAGATTTAAATGGAATTCGCCGATACCTGTTCTCTGCTATCCCATTCGGTGGATAAATTTACGCTGATGCGGCGCCATGGCGCCATATCTGCGTAAATTTATCAGAGAAAATGAAAAGTTCAGCGTAAATCTGCGCAAATCTGCGGGGAAACAAAACATCCGCCGAAGGCGGATTCAAAGGAGTTTCTACTTTTTAAATTTATTCCTACCTTGCACTCAACTTAAACAAACCTCATGAACAAAGTAAACACCCTCTTCGGAGCATTTATACTGGTTCTCCTGCTCGCCTCCTGCAGCGGAAACAAAAAACCCGACAAAAAATCAAATAACGATTCCATACCCGATTCAAATGCAACCAATAATGTGGGTCGCACCTCTGCCGATTTCGCCGATTTTATCGATTATTTTCTAAAGACTTGTTATTATAACAATAACATCGACAGTCTTGTTTATAAGACCAGTTCAACGGTAACCGACTTCATCCATACCGAAGCAGGATTATCCAGGTATTTTAACCGCGGTGCTTTTTGTAACTTATTTTCGAAGGATAACTATGATTATCCATTTAGTGGTGATTATTACGGAGAACCATGTAAATTCTCTGGCCTGAGTCTCTATAATAGAAAACCAATGGAAGGGTATTGCGAAGAATCACCAGATTCAAACGGTGTATATTACTATTCTGTTACTGAATTTCCGCAAGCATGGGACATGGAACAGGACAAGCCGGTGAAAGTAGGTCTGCCAGCTAAATTCGACAAGGTTGCAAAAATGAAAGTAGATATCATGTTTGCTCAGTGGATCGCCAAACAATTCTATTTTGCTCAAATCGACAACATCTGGTACCTGGTATTTATTGATGATTGCGATTGCAGTGTATAAAATCTAAAACCTATAATAAAATAAACCATGACAAAACTTACAACATTCGTACCGGTGATCGCATTCGTCATTGCGCTTTCCGCTTGTGGAAACAGCAAGACAAAAGACAACAAAGACGATAAAAAAGACACGACGACGGTTAACAATACCCCTGTTGGACCAAAAATGGTTCAACTAAAATGGGTAGACAAAGGCACCGATAAAAATGATACACCACATAATGAGGTAGTGCTTTCGGTGGATGGAAAAGATTCCACCATTGCGGAAATTTTAGCCTGTGATTCCATAGGCAAAGCACAATATGCGGAAATGGAAATTCCTGCTGAAGCAACCACAGCCTGCGGTGGATGGTGGGCCGGAGCCGGAGAATATTTTTATGCGTTGATCAAAGATGGCAAAACCAAAGTATTTTACGGATGGCAGAGTGAGGAACAAACCGAAAAAGGATATCACTGGAAGGAATTGGATCTCACCGCGAAAAAATTCAACCACTTTAATTTTACGGAGTAAATTCGCTGAGCACCAGCCAGCGATCTGTTTTGGTATCCAATAAAGAGGATACTTCAGCCAAACGGTCGATGGCTTTCATTAATTCATCATGCGGTAAACTGGTAAGCAGTTTTTCGTTCAGCATCTTTTTTTCCTCTTCCAGTAATGGAAGTTCCTTTTCCAATTGTTCAAATTCAAGACGCTCCTTATAGGATAATTTGATCTTGGGTTTGGTATCTGTTTCCGTTTTCACGGGTGACTTATCCTCTTTCAAGGCTGTTTTGGCATCGGCTTCCTCCAGGTATTTTTTCAATCGGTATTCCGTATAATTCCCCCCGAATATATCCACCTTGCCGTTTCCTTCGAATACAAAGATCTGGTCGACGATCTTATCCATAAAATAACGATCGTGACTTACGATGATAATACATCCCTGAAAATTCAGGAGATAATCCTCCAGTTTGTTGAGGGTGATAATATCCAGGTCATTCGTGGGCTCATCGAGGATGAGAAAATTCGGGTTACGAAGCAGAACAGTGAGCAGATACAACCTTCTTTTTTCACCACCACTTAATTTGCTCACAAAATTATATTGCATGTCGGGCGAAAAATCAAAACGTTGCAACATTTGTGCAGCTGTTACCCGGGCACTTTTATCCACCTCGATCACTTCTGCAATGTCTTTGATCACTTCAATCACTCTTTTATCTTCCTTCAGAGTAATTCCTTCCTGATTATAGTTTCCGAATTCAATTGTCTCCCCTACTACTACTTTTCCCATGTCAACGGGTAGTTTTCCAGTGATCAGATTCAGCAGCGTGGATTTACCCGTCCCGTTATTTCCAACAATCCCTATCCTTTCTCCTTTTCTGAACGAATAGGTAAATTTCTCAATCAGTTTTTTATCGCCAAATGATTTGGATACATTGATTAGCTCAAGGATTTTATTTCCCATATGCTTCATCCGCATATTGATCTCCATTTCTTTTTTCTTGTGAAGGCTGAATGCTTTTTCCTTTACATCATCAAAAGCATCGATCCTGCTTTTTGATTTAGTGGTCCGTGCTTTGGGTTGTCGACGGATCCAGTCGAGTTCCCTTACATATAAATTCTTGGCTTTTTCTACTTCACTTAGTGAAGCTGCTTCCCGTTCCGATTTCTTTTCAAGAAAATAGGCATAGTCACCATGGTATTGATAGATCTTCTGATTATCCAATTCATATACATCCGTACATACATTGTCAAGAAAATACCGGTCGTGGGTTACCATCAGCAAAGTCATGTTGGAGCCTGATAGATAATCTTCCAGCCATTCAATCATGTCAATATCCAGGTGATTGGTGGGCTCATCCATAATGAGCATATCCGGTTCATCAATCAATACTGCCGCCAAAGCGACCCGCTTCAGTTGTCCACCGGACAATTCACCTATTTTTTGTTCTTTATCAAATATCTTTAGTTTACCCAATACCTGATCGATCCGTGATTCAACATTCCAGGCACCCTGCACATCCATTTCATGCAATACATTGTTCAACCGTTCCTCATTCCCCTGTGTTTTATTTTCATCCATCGCCTTAACGGATGCTGTATATTCATCAAAGAGTCGGGTAAGCCGGGAATTTTTTGCAAAAACGGCCTCCCAAACAGTATTGGTTTTATCAAATACCGGGTCCTGTTCCAGGAATCCAAGTCTAATACCATTACGCATCACCACTTTTCCTTCATTGGGAGAATCCTTTCCCGAGATAATATTCAGCAAAGTCGTTTTTCCGGTTCCATTCCTGGCCACCAATGCAACCTTCTGTCCCTTCTCAATCCCAAAAGTGAGATTGATCAGAACTTCTTTAATACCAAAGGATTTGGTAACATTTTCAACAAGTAAATAGTTCATGGTGATAAAAAACAGGCAAAAATACACCGAATTCTCTTGGTAAATCGAAAAAACAACCTACTTTTAATAGAATAAACATGAATTACCTATGAAAAGATCTTTACTTCCAATTTTTAGCCTGCTTTTCATTCTATCCAATAATGCCTGGGCGCAGCCGGGAACAAGCTGTTCAACACCCATTGTTATCACAGGGACCGGTACCTACACCACACCCATTACTCCGGTAAATGATACCTGGTATGAATTTGTGGCTGATACCGGTGGTTTATATACGTTCACCACTTGTGGATTATCTACCTGCGATACCAAGATCTATATTTATGACCATTGTACTGGTTTGGTCTGGGGAGAAGACAATCAGGGAACCATTCAATACAACGATGATTATTGTGCATATCAATCTCAGCTCAATGTAATACTTGTGCAGGACAGTACCTACTGGATCCGCATCGGTGACTATTATAGTGCCTGCGTTGGTAATCCCATTACCTGGAATATGATCAACAATGGTTTCATCATGGGATGTACCGATCCTGCTGCGTGCAACTACAATCCAAATGCTACCACCAATGATGGTTCATGTATTTATTTTCCTGATACCAATTGCACCGGTCCCGATTTAACAGTTGTTGAATCTGCCATCACCAGTAGTTTATATTTCGACCAGGAAAATATTTTAGCCACCGATTGTCGCATCGAAGAAGGTTGTTTAAATGGATATGGATTAAGAGATGTATTACGTTTTACCACCCATATAAAAAATATCGGTGCACAGGATTATTACATTGGTGTACCAAGTGCCAGCAACCCTCAGTTCTCGAATACGAATTGTCACGGACATTGGCATTATGAAGGTTATGCATTTTATGCTTTATATGATGATCTTGGAAATGAAATTCCGATTGGATATAAAAACGGATTCTGTGTATTGGATCTCGAATGTGGTGGAGGCGGAACGGCTCAGTATGGTTGTGGTAACATGGGAATTTCTCATGGTTGTGGCGATATTTACAGTGCCGGACTCGATTGCCAGTTTGTCGATTTGACGGATGTGGATACAGGATTTTATCAACTGGTGGTTCGTGTTAACTGGGATCATTCACCCGACTTTTTAGGCCATGTAGAAGAAACCTATGCCAACAATGCGGCACATGCCTGTATTCATTTTACCCGTGATGGTTTGGGAAATCCGAATTTTGCATTGGTTCCCACTTGTCCCATCATTTATGATTGTCTGGGTGTTCCTTTTGGAACAGCACAACTCGATTGCGAAGGCAATTGTGATGGAACCGCTCTCCGAGGAGATATCAATGATGATACAACCCTCACCCAGCCCGATGCCATGTTATATGTTGATGGACTCATTGATAATACCTTGAGCGAAGTCCTCTGTACGGATATGGATGGTGATGCAGAATGGACAGTCTTTGATGCAGCCTTGATCAACAATTGTACGGAAAATGGTCCGTTGCCATTGAATGATCCATGCGATTTTCCTTTTGGTATCAGCAATGAATTGGATACGGTAACCCTTTCTATCCTCAATGTAGATTTCTGGAATCATTATATGGATGTAGCCATTAAGAATCCATCTTATAAAACGGTGGCCTATCAGTTTGAAATAAGTGGAATGGCAATCCAATCTGTTACGAATCTGGTAAGTCCGCTGGAATATAATGTTACACCTGATTACGCCTTAAATGGAACTGAAGTGATTGGTATTTCCTATCAGCAAATGCTTATTAATACGAATGCAGTGCCTGATGGACTATGCCGGATCTACTGGAGTGCTATTACAGATTCTGTTATTTGTATCAGCAATATTGTGGACATTGTGAATGAGAATTATGAAGCATCGGTAGGTGTTATTGCTAATGGATGTGCAGTGGTTCCTCCAATTGCTGTAGAAGAAAATTCCAGCACAGTGGCCATGAATATTTTCCCGAACCCGGCAACTGATGTGGTAAATATTATGATGGGGCTTATGCAGCATGAAGATGTCAACCTGTTTGTAACGGATGGATTAGGCAGAATTGTGCAGACCTCTCTTTTCAAAAATGTCTTCAACCAAACGGTTCAACTGGATCTTTCAACCCTGAGCAGAGGCATCTATAACATCACTTTGCAAACGAATACTGGTAAGGTTACGAAGAGGATCATCCTGAATTAATCTGTAAAAATTTTATAGCAGTGTGTAGCGTCCGTAGGTAGCATCCGGAGGAATCGTCATTCGTCAATCTACTTTCCCCTCATCCTGTTAAAGACCTTCATCGTTTTTCGTGAAGGCTTGGCATTTTTTATTTTTTGGTTTTCCTGATGCAGCATCACTTCCTCCTTATTGTGAACTATGTTCTCCTTTTGATGGGCTTCAAACGGTGTTACCGGATGTGTTATTCCCTCATTTTCAGGAACTAAATTCAAATCCTCCTTCTGGGTAATACTTGGGATGTCAACCGGACTTTCAACAACACCTGTTGGTTGCTCGTTTAATGGCTTGATGTATACTTTTTTACTTTTTCCCTCGCCCTTTTTAAGACTCACCGCTTTTTTTACCACTACCTTTTTTGCCTTTTGTTTTGCCAGGGTGGTTACTTTCTTCACCGGTTTTGATTGAGTCTTAGCCGTGGAGGTTTTCTTTTTTAAAGGTTTTGCCACTACCCTTGCCTTCTTTGCTGTTGTTGTTTTAGTCTTCACAGCTGCTTTTTTCTTTTTTGCCGGAGCTGCCTTTGTCTTTTGTTTTGCGGGTGAACTTACCTTCCTGGCGGCCTTTACTTTTGTTTTGGGCTTAGCGGATGCACGTTTCTTTTTTACCGTGGTTGATTTAGCCTTTGTTTTGGAGGCTGATTTCTTTTTTGCCAACTTACCTTTTGCCGGCTTACCTTTTGCCGACTTACCTTTTGCCGGCTTACCTTTTGCCGGCTTACCTTTTGCCGGCTTAATAACCAACACAATAAGTGTTCCTTCATCCATGCTTGTTTTTTTCAAATTAGACCGTATCATAAGCTTTACTTTATAAGTTAAAACATTCTTGTTCAACAAAGATGAGTTGGAAATAAACAAATCGCATTACATGATTTGATAATTTACTTACAGAATTCGCATCCAGCTATAGTCTCAACCTTTTTTCATTTCCTATTAATCAAAAATTGGGTAGCTTTTCGATATATCTTTTGCCTTCATCGAAGTACGAATAAAAAATACGAACCTACCAGCTCCGACAGCCGGCAACTCAAAAAAACGTAATCTCCATCATTCAATTTCTTAACCCCTTCAAATTCAGGCTAGAATATTTGTGAATATTATTTAGCAATTATGCTAAATAATATTAACTTTGCCTCCATCAATCAATTCAACATTGACAAAGACAATGACAAAAACCCGTGGTGAAAGAGACCTTGAAGATTTTGAAATCGTTTTCAAAGCATTGGCTCATGAATCAAGACGAACCATATTATCAATACTACAATCAAGAGGCGGAACAATGAAAGCCGGTGACATCGTTGAGTATCTTTCTTACGCATGGCCAACTATTACAAGACACTTGCAACAATTAGAAGAAGCAGGTTTGATAACCGTTGACAAAATAAGCAGAGAACAACACTACACTATAAATAAAGAACGGCTAACAGCCACCGTTAATAAATGGCTGAAATGGTTTAACTAACAACATAAATTTAAAAACAATGGAAAAAAATTTAAACACTCACGGAACAGTTTTAGCTTTTGCAACCTACAAGCCAAAAGCAGGACATGAAATTGCGCTCCTTGAATTGGTCAAAAAACATTTACCGATTTTAAGGGAGTTAGAACTTGCAACAGACCGAAGCAACTACATCGCAAAATCTTCTGATGGAACTATCATTGAAGTTTTTGAATGGGCTTCACAAGATGCTACCAAGGCGGCACACCTGCATCCTGCCATCACTGACATTTGGGAGAAAATGACAATGATTGCCGACTTCGTTCCAATGACAACATTGCAGGAAGGTCAACATCCATTTCCCGGATTTGAAATCATCAACAGCAAATAAATTTTCATCATGAGCAAATACAATTACATCGGCAGCAATGTTACAATCATGGTTAAAAGCATGGCAAAGTCCATAAAGTTTTACACCGAAACTCTTGGACTACCGCTAAAAGTAAGGCACAGCAGCCATTGGGCTGAAATTGATGCAGGCGGTTTAATCATCGGACTTCACCCTTTCGTCAAAACCAAAAAAATTATTCGTGGCGATAACATGACAATCGGCCTGGAGGTTGATGATTTTGAAACTGCAATTCAAAAACTGGAACAAAAAGGAATTCAATTTGACATTCAGAAAGCCGGCGTTGTGTTAGCATACTTCAACGATCCTGATGATAATGTCTTGTATTTGTTTCAACATAAATCTAAAAGTCAGAAGAAACATTAACCAACTAAAATTAACTACAATATGACAACTGAATTTAAAAATTGCCAATCTTGCGGTATGCCTCTAAAACGAGACGAAAAAGGAGGCGGCACAAATGCTGACGGAAGTATCAGCAAAATGTATTGTTCTTACTGCTATGAAAAAGGTGAATTCACTTATAAAGGAAATGATGTAAAAGAATTTCAGGAATTGAACAAACAAAAAATGATGGAAGGTGGGCACTCAAAATTCTTCGCTTGGTTATTTACAAGAGGGATGAA
>JANWKQ010000047.1 GCA_025451295.1 Flavobacteriales bacterium
ATGGGCGGATGGGGAAAAGCATAAGGGCTTATTTCGGAATGGTGAACCGGTTGATTATCGAAAATAAATTCAAAAGATTGTAACCTTCCATAAACCCGGTCGTCTTTTTATTTTATCTACATTGTATTACCCAAACATCCACTCATGAAGAAAATTTTACTTGTATTGATACACATCGGTTTGGTGAATTTTTCTTATTCCCAAACATGCACCAACGATACCTGTGAAACAGGAGAAGATTTATGGAATTGTCCACGTGATTGTTGGTTAGATACCGTCGTACTTTTATACCCAATGGGAGGCAGGGTAGATTGGGCCAAAGACACTTCCAATTTAATCGCATTCGATCGGGAAAATTCGGATGGATTTTTTGATGTGTTTACCATGAAACCGGATACTTCTCAGGTTACTTGTCTCACCTGTGGACACCCAACTATTCCGCAAAAACACAATGGGCAACCCGCCTGGCATCCATCTGGTAATTGGATCGTTTTCCAGGTGGAAAAACCGTCACATGCAGGCATTTCTTTTTTTTCAAGCCCCGGAAGAGGAATTTATAATGATCTGTGGGTAATGTCACCAGATGGTGTTACAGCATGTCCGCTAACCAATTTACCCAATACAGGAGATTATGGAGTATTGCACCCTCACTTCTCCAATGATGGAACTAAATTGGCCTGGTCGCAACTGACCAAAGCAGCAGATTTTGGTACTACCGGAAAAGAAGTAGGTTCATGGGAACTCCATGTGGCAGATTTTAATGGTTGCGGAGCACTTACAAACGAAATCATTTTTCAACCTGGTGATTCTGTATTTTATGAGAACCATGGTTTTTCTCCGGATGATTCCTGTTTATTATTTACCAGTAATTTATTGGTAGGGAATCCAATTCTCACCCAATGCAATATATATTCATTCAATATTTATACCAGCGTTTTGAAAAAACTCACCGGGATGAAATATAACGAACATGCTTCTTATACACCAGATGGATCTAAGATCATGTGGGGAACCACCCTGCAAAATCAAATCGTAAATCCCGGAATGGATTTGTGGATCATGAATCCGGATAGCACCAATAAACAACGCATTACTTATTTTAACAAACCTGGTCATTATGAAAGTGTGGGATCCAAAGTTACGACCGTAGATCATAGTTGGAATGCTACCGGCGATCGCCTTGTTTTCCATGTGGGTGTTGGGCCTTCCGATTCAGGAAGCATGTATATGCTCATTTTTAACGGACCTATGATCGGGATGGACGAAGAAATGGAAAACATGCATTTGAATATTTATCCAAATCCGTTTCACGAATTTTCGACCATCGAGTTTGAAAATCCAATGAACGAAATTTTTACACTTGAAATCGTGAATATGATGGGTCAGGTTCTTTATACCAATGCAAATATTGTGGAGGAAAAAATCCGAATCAATCGAAATGAACTTATTAACGGACTTTATTTTCTGCGATTGAGAAATTCAAATAAGATTGTTACCAGAAAGATTTTGATTGAATAGAGGAACTCTATTAATTATTGAGTGATATCGATTGAAGCGGCTCGTAGGTTCGTGCTTCACAGATTACACGATCCATTGATTCTGCTTCGCATAATTCACCAATGCTGCTACATTCGGCTGATTCGTTTTCTTCAGCATATTTCTGCGATGTGTATTCACTGTAAGCTCACTTAAAAAAAGTTTATCCGCCACATGTTTACTGCTATAACCCTCGGCCACTAATTTGAGGATCTCAATTTCACGACCCGATAAAACGCCTCCTTTGTTATCTTTATCAGATGCCTCCAGTTCTTTAATTGGAAATGGAAAAACTTTTTTTCCATCCAGTACATCCTGGATCGTTGCTAATATCTTATCGGTCGATTCGGATTTACTCGTATATCCATCTGCTCCCATCTGGTAGCAGGAGGCAATAATGGATTTTTCTACAAACATCGACAACATGATCACCTTTGGTCCTGATTTTCCCTTCTTTAATTTTTGGATCAATTCATATCCACTCATATCGGGCATGCTCACATCCGACAGGATTACATCCACTGCTTTATTTGGAAGTTCTTCAGCCGCTTTCAGTGAAGAATTATATACACCGGTCACTTCAAAATCAGGATGCTCATTAAATACTTTGGAAAGTCCATCGGTTATGATTGGATGATCGTCAATAAGGGCAATTTTTATCATGGGTTTTCATTTATATGGGTTAAAGGTATAGAAATTATTGCTGTTGTTCCTGAACCAGGTTTTGAATCGAATTGGATCTCTCCATTGATGCTACTGATCCGGTTGTTCATGTTTTGCAGACCAATGCCATCGGATTTTACACCCGACAGCTCAAACCCTGTTCCATCGTCTTCATAGATGAGGTTGATCTCATCCTCAAACTGGTTGAGTTCTATATTCACATTCTTGGCATCAGCATGCTTCAGGGTATTGTTCAGTAATTCCTGTACAATGCGATACAATACATATTCTCCCGTGGTTGTCCATCCTTTCCAGTTTTCCACATTTACATGGATGGCTGTTTGGGAGGTGTCTATATGGCTCGAAATATCGACGAGCGCCTGTGCCAATCCGTTTTTTACCAGCGACTCCGGCATCATGGCATGTGAAATGGATCTCATTTCCGCAATGGTATCGTCGAGAATCTGAGCCGTTTTTTTGAACTGGCCATTGTGGTCAGATTGATTCGATAAAGAATTGAGATTCATTTTCAAAGCAGCGAGCATTTGTCCCAAACTATCATGCAGATCTTTGGCAATTCTTGTTCGTTCTTTTTCTTCTGCTTCGATGATCATTTTATTTCTTAATCGTTCCTGTGAGATTTTTTCTTTCGCCACTTTCTTTTGTTGCCGATTGTAGATCATGATCCCGATAATAACACCTAACAGCACAGCGCTTCCCAGAATGGCAATGATAGCGGTTAGGAAATAAGTCTTTCTTTTATCTTTTTCCTCGTCCAGTTCCAGTTCGTTGCGAAGAGTAAGGATCTTTTCTTCTTTCAACTGATCTTCATACTGTGCTTTTATTTTTGCAAACTCCTTCGTTTTTTGCAGATTAAATAGTGAATCTTTCAAAGCCTGTTGCAACTCAAGATAGGTAATGGCACTGTCAAGATTTCCTTTTTTTCGTTGAACTTTACTTAAGTTACCATACAAAAAATTGGTGAGATCGTGATACTGAATAGAAGAACTAATCCTTAACGCATGTGAATAATACGAATTGGCTTCATGATAATTCCCATTCTTTTCCAAAATCTCAGCCATATTTGTATAAGATATGGCCAGATCCAATGGATTATTTAGCTGTTTCCTGAGCGCAAGTGATTGGTTTAAATAAAAGACAGCTGAATCATTCTGATTGAGTTTACTTTTGAGGATCCCGATAAATTCCAGGCTATAAGATATGCATTGTTTGTCGTTTACTTTTTGCGCATTTTCGATTGACTTTCTGTAAAACATTTCGGCTGTAGTAAGATCATTTTTCCATTTCTCCAGTACATTTCCCATGTGGTTATAGGTTACCGCGAGTTCCTGGTAATCATTCATCCTGGAAAAAATTTCTGCAGCGGATTGTAAGGCGGTAATTGCATCCTGGTTTTGATCCATTTTTGAATAGGTGAAGCCCATATCCTTGAGACACATCGCTTCACCTTTCTGATCATCGGTCATCTTATAGAGATTCCGGGCTGTTTGGATATACTGGAGATTCAGATTGTAATTCGCCAGCCGGTAATAGCAATTGGCGGTGATCAGAATGATATCTGCCGCCTTTTTTGATTGTTGCTTTTCATTGAGAATGTTGATCCAGTAATTACCAAGCTCTATTCCTTCGGCAGGATTGGTATCTCTTAATCGGGTCAGTTCTTTTTCTATTTTTTTATGCTGGTCGTCCAATGGTACCTGACCAATGGTGGTCACAAGGCTGTCGATATTATAAGCCGCCAACCATTGGCAAAAAAAGAGGAAGGTGCATGAAAGCAAAAACCTTCTGATATATTTCCCGGTAAGCATCATTGTAATGGCTAAATATACATGGAAATTCCAAAGGTAAAACTAGTGATTTATAGGTATAGATTCTTTTTTATGGCTTGGCCCGGCTGATATGATCCTTATTGTATATTTGTTCATGGCTATCCTGAAAGGGATTTACTCCCTCTATATCGCGATCCTCTGGTTTTCTATGGGCTTTTGGGCGTTTTTATGGGCTATATTAGTGTCATTGATCCGGGGAGAAAAGGGATTGTCGGCCATTGTGATGGGATACAAGATTTTTGCCCGATGCTGGTGCTTTATGTCAGGTATCAGGATCCGCATGAAAGGACTTAAAATAACCAATAAAACCCCGCCTGGTATCGTGGTGAGTAACCACGGATCGATTCTCGATATGATGACGGCGCCTTATGTTCTCCCAACAAAGGTGAGTCCCCTTGCCAAAGCGGAGATCAAAAAAATCCCTATGATCGGATTTATGTTTAAGGCCGTGAGTGTTTTTGTAGATCGGAAGGATGCGGAAAGCCGAAAAAAAAGCATGGAAGAAATGAAACGTAAACTCAACAATGGCGTCTTCATTTTTATGTTCCCCGAAGGTACCCGGAACAGAACTCAAAATCCGTTAAAGGAATTTTACGATGGAGCCTTTAAGATTGCTATTGCAGTTCAACGACCTATAATGCCATTAATTTTTGTAAACGTTCGTAAATTAGCACCGATGGGAACAATATTGGTGCAACCTGGAAAGATTTACGGAGAATTCCTGGAGCCCATTCCAACAACGGGCTTAACAGAGGAGGATGTTCCCATGTTAAAAGAAAAAGTCTATAACATTATGTATAATTACATCATCGACAACGATCCGTTTTTTAAAAGTAAGAAATGAATAAGATCAAGGTAATTTTGTACATCCTGTTTTTTTTGGTCGCCTGTACTCACAAGCCACCGCAGAAATCATTTTTTCAATATAAAGGATATGCTGCCGGAACAAGCTTCATGATCGAGTATGATAAAAATGCTGGTGACCTGAAAGGACAGATCGACAAAATTTTAAATGAAATTGGATCCTCCCTTGTTTTTAATGACTCATCTTCCCTGTTGAGTCGCATTAACCAGAATGATTCCATTGGTATTTTAGACAAACATTTTATAACCGTATTCGGATTCCTGAAAAAGATCCATCAGGAAACTAAAGGTGTTTTGGATCCTACTGCTTTTCCTCTCACTTCTTTTTGGGGGGAAGACGAAGTGAAGTTCAAAAATTTTCCAACAACGGATTCCGCTGTCATCGATTCGATAAAACAACCCGTTGGCTTTGATAAAATTTTTCTTCGGGGAAATACCCTCATCAAACAAAATAACCTGACCATTCTTGATTTTAGTAGCTGTTATGAAGGATATATGGCGGATATGATCAGTGAGATTTTCAATAACTACAACGTTCAGAATTATCGGATCGAAATAGGTGGACGGATACGGGCCAAGGGATCCAACTCACTGGGAAAACCATGGCAGCTGGGTATAGATGAACCTACCTATAATCCGTAGAAAAGAGAATTACTCGCCATCACTCATTTGGACAATCAGGGTTATGCGGTGGCCGGATCTTTTAGAAAATATTTTGAGAGCAACAGTATGAAACGTCCGTTTACCATTGATCCTTTGACTGGTTATCCGGTCGACCATACCTTGTTGATGGTAAGTGTTTTTGCACCCACCTGTGCCGAAGCGGAGGCATATGCCAATGCTTTTATGGTGATGGGCCCCGATAAAACCAAAGCTTTTTTAAACAACCATCGAAACCTGGGTGTCTACATGATCAGTAGCAATTACAAAGGAGAGTGGATCACTTTTATGAATGATGATCTGAAAGAAAAGATGGAATTCGTAAAGGAACCTATATAAATACTTCGCGGATACAAATGATGGGGATCTTTGGACCTGATTTCAGATAAACTTCATCTTCATCTGTTCCCAAAATAGTGGCCTCCACCATTTTAATACCTTCTTTGGTCTCAAATACAATTTTCACCAAACGTTTCTTCGATTTGGAAATGATCCTCGCCTTGCTCAGATTCGTGAGCCGCAATCTCTGATCTTCAAGAGTTTCAATCACTTCTTCCAACACAAAATGATATTTCGAAATATCTTCTTTGGGAATTAGCTCTATGTCGGGGGTCATTCTAATTTCATTTGAGTCCTAAAATTAGAAATTTTTTCAGCAACAGGAAGTTTATATCTGAAATTAATTTTTAAATACCTTAGTATGGTATGATCTTCCCGAGAGTTGATCAACAATGGCTACTACATAAATCCCATTCGCGAGATCCGACGCCAGGGGAATTGTAACGATTTGACCTGCTATGGGAGAAAATAGCTGTTGGTTCAGTATGCTCTTTCCCTGGAGATCACAAACAACCAGATCCAGTTCACCGGAAATTCCAGCTGGCAAAACCAATGAAATATAACCTTCCTTGTAACTGCCAGTAAACTTACTATCCCCGTTAGTACAATCCACATATACCGGATCAAAAGCTTTGGACATACCGTTAAAATCTACCTGGATCAAACGAAAATATTTATCATTATGTTCGTTGGAGAAATTCGTGATATATTCAATAAAAGCATTTGAATTACCGCTTCCTTCAACACGAACCAGATCTTCATAATAAATTCCGTTTGCAGATCCCTGTAATATAAAATGACTGTTATTCACCTCGACATTCGTACCCCAATTCGCCTCAAGTTGGTTATTGTCATTACATAATAGATTAAAATGATTCAGTTCTATTGGTAGAGGTGGGCATGTGGTGGCATCCACTACAATGTTATCAAAATACACGGTTTCAGTATTTGCCTTATTACCAGCCATGATCCTTATTACCAAAGTGTTTCCGGATACGCAGGTTTGTGATCCGGAAGTGGGTGTTGGCCAATTGCCATTTAAAAAACCATTTGTAGAAAATTGGGTAAAGGGTCCGCCGTCCAGGCTATAGGATATGAAGGCAATATCTTCGCTGTTATCGCAACCCCCTAGTGCTCCTGCTTCCTGTCCTCCGTCATGACGAATGCTTACACTAACTGCCACACCGCCATAGGTAGAAATGTCGATGGTTTCTGTTGTGATCGTGTTATCGCAGGTCCCTCCAGGGGCGCAGCACGGGCCTCCTTCAATATCATTGATCACAAATTCCCCTCCATTTGTACCAAAGAAACTTTGTCCAATTGTGCAGGTAACCCCATCATCGCAATCTGTAAAAACGGTGGTCCAGTCTGCCGCAGGATTTGTGATATTATTATTGGCGCCAATGGTTGTACAGGCCGCATAACCTGAAAAATTTTCACTCCATACGATCTGCCCATAATTCACACAGGGAGCCAACCCAAATAACAATATCCATGTTTTTGTTTTCATAGTAAAAAGTTTGTCGGGGTCATGCGGTTTAATACTCAGGTAAAAAGTATTTATAGGTTGCTCACATGATGGATCAAATATAAGTTGATTTTTGCGAATAGCAGGGTGATTCTGCAATGTTAATGATTTGATAATTCCAATGGGTAGTTAATATGCTGGAGCCGAATAATATCCTATTAAAAATGATTTTTGATGAAATTATCCTGTAATATTTTTATTAACTTTATTCAAACTTTTACCGTTATGGCCTTTGAAATTGAAGTAAAAAAGAATGCATTTGCAAATGCTACTTTTTATATCGACGAAAATCTG
>JANWKQ010000048.1 GCA_025451295.1 Flavobacteriales bacterium
CATTATGTAAAGGCATCAAAAATTTCTACAGCCATATGGGGAGGTGTTTCCATTGGTTTTGCGTTGATCTTTTCGTTATTCGATAATCTCATCGAAGCGGTAAACATCATTGGTTCCCTTTTCTATGGAGTTATATTAGGGATTTTCCTTACAGGATTCTTTTTCAAAAAGGTTACAGCCGCGCCGCTTTTGCTAGCTGCTTTAGTTTCTGAAATTATAGTAGTGTTAACTTTCATTCTCGAAAAATATGATATGCTGGACTTTTCCTATATGTGGTTAAATCCATTGGGTTGTTTGGGGGTGATGTTGTTTGGATTGTTGTTGCAACCGTTGTTTAAAAAGAAGGTGTAATTTTTAATGGCGCCTTTACCTGCTATCCGCTCTATCTTTTTTTGTTGCTGATATTTTTGTTTCGGACTTGAGCAGATACGGAATATATTCCGTATCTAACCCACACCGAATAATCTTCATAGAGCAACAAAAAAAGGATGCCGCTGCTATCAGGGGCGCTAGCTAACTATATTTTCTCTAATGCCTGATCGAGATCTCTGATCAATAATTCTGGCTCCTCCAATCCTATATACAATCTAACCAGGTTCCATGGCAAATGATGGGTATGGGATGCCTTATCTTTTGAAAAAGCAGCAATAGGAAAGATCAACGATTCAAATCCTCCCCACGAAGTAGCCATCAGAAAATACCGGAGTGAATTACAAAATGTATCTACCTGGTTATAATCTTCTACATCCAGTTCGATCGACATGAGTCCCCCCCCACTTTTCATTTGTCTTTTGGCGAGTTCTTTTTGAGGGAAAGCATTCGAAAAAGGCCAGTGAAGTTTTTTTACCTTGTTATGATATTCAAGATAAAAAGCCACCTTGGCAGCAGTTCTTGCTGATTGCTCCACACGTATAGGCATAGTTCTTAATCCCTTTAGCAACATGGCCGCATCATGAGGTGATATATTAGCACCCAAACACATGAATTCAGATTTGAAAATGCTTTTCATTCGTTCTGTACTTCCACAAACAATTCCACCCACCACATCACTATGTCCGGAAATATATTTAGTGGCTGAATGACAGATCATGTCTACCCCATAAGCTGCAGGTTGCTGGAAGAGGGGAGAGCAATAACTATTATCGAGAATCGTAACAATATTATTTTCTTTAGCAATTTTACAAACTGCTGCTATATCCTGTAATTCAAAAGTCATGGTATTTGGACTCTCCATGAAAAACAATTTCGTATTGGGCTGAATCGCTTTTCGATAATTCTCCGCATCCCGGCCGTCTACCATAGTGGTAGTTACTCCGTATTGAACCAACAGGGTATTAAGCAAAAAATTAGTCCATCCATAGGGTTTTTCTACACAAACCACATGATCCCCTTCTTTTACCACATTCATTACAGCCGCAGCAATGGCTCCGCTTCCGCTGCTGAAGATCAATGCATCTTCGGTTCCTTCCAGTGCTGCTATTTTTTTGCGAAGTACGGCTACGGTGGGATTGTGTCCACGGGTATAAAAAGGAGATTCGAACTCATGCTGAATCCGGTTCCTGAATTCATCTACCGACTTGACTGCAAAATTAGAGGTTTGATAGATAGGAGGATTTACAGAGCCATCATGTTTGTCTCTATCCTCTCCGAGGTGATTGATGATAAATGAAATATCCATGCGTTGTTTAAGAATGGATAAAACTACAAAAAAGCCGGTTGATGTGCCGGCCTTTCATGTATTTAAAATAGTTATTTTAAGAATTATGCTCTTTTTTCAGCTTTTCATATTCCTTGTCAATGGAAAAGAAACCGGTTTTATGATAGGCCTTAAAATATTGTATCATCAATCCCAGTCCCCAGCCCAGCATACACCAGATCGGCCAGAAATAACTGCTATCTTCACTAAAGGCCCATACGCCGACAAGAAATGCATTTACTAAAATATACATGGTAAGACTCCACTTAAAACCTGCTCTTTTCTTTGCGGTATGCCATAGTTGATTGTCTTTTTCGTTAGCTTGATTTGTTTCCATTGTGTTCATGTTTAGTTATTTGTTATTAGTAAACTAGTAATTCGAAAAAGAAATTCAATGGTTTTTCCCGAGTTACCAATTACAAGTTGCTATTTACTATTTTTTGGGGTTAAATAAGATTTTAAATGTTCTACATATTGTTCAAAAGCTGCCAGTCCTTTTTTGGTGACTTTACAAACCGTTAGAGGATAATTGTTCTTGAATGATTTATTCACTTCGATATATTCTGCCTGTTTTAGTTTATCGATTTGGGCACTCAGGTTCCCTGCGGTAGCCCCGGTTTTTTCTTTTATGAAAGTAAACTCGGCTTCCTCCACAGATACCAGGAGCGACATGATGGCAAGCCGCAATTGGGAATGTAATAATGGATCGAGTTCTTTAAACATCTTTTCTGTAGTTTGAATTGAGAACATGTCCTGGTATGATATAGGCAACAGCTATGGCAGCAGCTAATAACAGGAGTTGAATATCAAAAGTTACATAGAACGCTGCGATGGCGAGTATCCAGCAGAATATACCGCCAAATACGAACAGCTTCATCTTAATGATCCCACCGGTTATAAAAGTGCCGATTCCATATACAACCAACACAAATGGATATACTTTTTCAAAACCAATTTGCCCACCAGAGCTAAGCACAATAAACAAAGAGGCACCAAAGGCAATCCAAACATAGGCCATGGCCCTGTCAACAAAAGTCTTTACTCTTTTTGGCTGTTTCTTCATCCTGGTAAAACCATAGATGGCAGAAACTATTCCTCCCAACGGCATAAGGATTGGCCAGGTATAGTAAGAATATTCACTTTCCATTTTCAACAGGATATAGCTTGTTATGGAAGCAATAAATACCAGCCATCCCCATAGTAAAAAGAAAAAGCCATTGTCTTTTAATCCCTGTTTTACTTCACCAATCATTTTATTAATGAGCTGAAGACTTTGTTCGGGTGAAAAATTTTCGTTATCCATGTGTTGTTTTTTTAAATTGTATTTTTCAAGACTGTTTAGAAATAAAATCTCATGCCTGTATTTAAAATAAATCCGTTTGAATATACCTCACCTGTGGCGGTTGAAGCTCCGGATCCCATACCTCCCATTTCGAAATAGAAACCTAATGGAGTAATCGGATGAAATTCAACACCAAAGATCCCAAAACCACAGCCATAGACAGCATCAGTAGAAACTGAACGGTTGGCGAAAATAATACCACCACCACCTTCTCCATACACATCCAGCTTATCTTTGATAACCTCATACTTGTTTACAAAACTAAGGGTAAGGTGACCATAGGGTGACCAGGTTGGATCCACAAATTGAAGGTTTCCGCGTAAACGAAAGGCCATTCTTTTGATAATAAAAGGAGAGGTAAGCTGAAGACCAATCCCATAATCTTTTTGATATTGGCTGATCTGGAATCCCAACGAAAAATGATTTACTTTGTTAGGATTGGGAAGTTTTACTTCGGTCTGTGCAATGCCTGAGATCATAAAGAAACCAAGCAGGACTGACAACATTGATACTCTTTTTGTGTTCATGATTTGGATTTTTGATGGTTTGTCGGAAAGCACCGTTATTTTAGAATTGAATAAGTACAAGAGGTTTGGTTATAATAAATAGATCTGATATACTTAAAGCTGATCTTTAGCAAAGAATGTTTCGTATTCATGTCGAACCATGCATAAGTAATTGTGGTAATGTTCATGCTTGAACCATATACATTATCTACATCGGTGAATACCTGTTCGAATTTCATTCTTACCACATCCTTATGAGTTTTATCCGGCATTCTTAATTCTCCTATACCGTCGAAAGTGGTTTTAAAATATCCTGTTCCATTAAATTGCATGTTGTTGGCTGAATATTGACGGGTAACATCCGTTTTTAATTCCTGTCCATAGCTCATAGGATATACCATAAAGGGAACACCACTGGGATAAGAAACTAAAAAATCTCTGGTCTGGTCATAAAAGGCTGTATAGTATAAAGTATCATTTTCTTTTTTCAGAAAAACAAAACTGCTGTCGGAATTTGCTTCTACCATGGAATAATTGGTTGACTCATTACCAGGACCTGTTGCCTGAATAATTTGTTTCACTTCGTTTCCATTGGTATTTAACTTGGTAAAATTCCATTTCACTTTTTTACCGGCTTTACCAGGTGAAATAGAATCGCTGGTGGTTATTTTGGTATAGAATGCTTCATCACCAATGGTAAAGTTCTCAATATTGGCAGTTGAAGTTTGAGAAAACCCAAGATTCAGAACGCTAAAGAAAAGGAGCAGGACGGTTATTTGTTTCATGATCTGATTAATTCTTTTACAAACATAGACTAGTTTACAATATAAACTAAATTATGTTTCAAAGTATTTTTTAAGCATCTGTAAATCAAACAAATAAAATTTAATGAATATGATTACTTTTAGGCCTTGGGGCATAAAAATGGGAAAACACTTCATATTATTACATGGTGCTTTGGGGAGTAAAAATCAATTAGCTGGCCTGGAGAATCCATTATCTGATTACGGAAAGATCCATTCCTTCAATTTCACCGGACATGGAGGAGGATCCATTTCCAGTAAAATGTTGATGCCCCATCTCACGGATCAATTGAGCACATTTATAAAAGAAGTTATTCCGGCTGGAGCTTCACTTACCGTTTTTGGATACAGTATGGGAGGATATGCAGCTTTGTTGCTGGCGAGTCAGCAGATCTGCAGAATGGATCAGGTGATTACATTGGGAACGAAATTAAAATGGAATGCAGAAATAGCAGCCAGGGAAACTGCGATGCTGGACCCAAGAATCATATCTGAAAAGATCCCGGCTTTTGCCGCAGAACTTGAAAGAAGACATCATCCGGCGGACTGGAAACAATTACTTGGTAAAACGGCTGATATGATGACGGATCTTGGCACGCAACAATACTTGCGTAAAGAAACATTTGAACGAATTCAGGTACTCTGTAAACTTATGATTGGCGACAAAGATAAAATGGTTACTTTAGACGAGACCAGGGATGCCGTTTCACAGATCAAAAATGCATCACTATCGGTTTTGCCCTCTACGCCTCATCCGATTGAAAAAGTTAGTTTGGAAAGATTGGTATTTGAATTAAATAATTAATCCAACATGCTGAAAAAGATTTTTTCCCTCTTCTTATTCATTATACAAGGGCTTGGATATTCTCAACAATATAGTCCCAAAGATTCCTTATTGTTTCTCATTGAAAAATCACCTGATGATACTGGTAAAGTTTCTCTTTTAACTCAGTTAGTCCTAGTAACCTATATGTCCAATACTGAAGAAGCCCTGAAGTATAGTATTCAAATGACCGAATTGTCGAAAAAAATCGAACATAAAATAGGAGTTGCCTATGGTTATACCTATGAGGCTTATTTTAATGAGATTCTTGGAAATAAAGATTTTGCACTTAAAAATTATTTAGATGCAATAGCCATTTTTGCAGAGATGGATTCTATTACAGATGTGGCTATATGTTATAACAACATTGCTAATATTTATAAGGAACGAGGTGATATTGATCAGGCTTTGAAATATAATTTCAAAAGTCTGGAAATGAAAATTGAATTAGGAGATTCGAACCGGATCGCCAATTCCATTAACAACATTGGTATTATTTACTACGATCAGGAAAAGATAAAGGAAGCTATAGGATGTTTTAGAGCAGCTTTATATATCTATCAAAAGATTGATAACAAGATGGGAATTGCAAATTCATTGCGATATTTCGGAACAATTTTTACGGGTCAGGGACATTATGCAGAGGCATATGCATGCGAGAATATAGCGTTAGGCATTTATAGACGGGAGGGTGATAAAATTTCGGTTGTGGCAAGTTTTATCAGTTTGGGGAACTTATGCGAAAAACTACAAAACAATTCGGAAGCTTTCAGGTATTATCAGGAAAGTGCAGCATTGTCTCTTGAGATGGGAGCCATCGATGAATATGGCCTCTCGGTGCTAAATATGGGGATGATACATTTCAGACAAAAACATTGGGATGCTGCCTTAAAAAACTATCAGATGGCATTTGAAATTCTTGTTAAGGCTGGGAATAAGGAACGGATCGGGCTGGCGAATTATAAGTTGGGAGAATATTATATGGAAAGAGGAGACAATAAAATAGCACTGGGATATGCTTCGGAGGCATATCGGTTAGCTGAGGAGTTAGGTTTTCCGAAACCCATTAGAAACGCTTCCAGACTCCTGTATCAATTGTATAAACAAAATGGCGAGCTTGACAAAGCTTTTGTTGTTCATGAGAGATATGTCTTAATGAAGGACAGTATTGAACATAATGAAGGCAGAAAATTGTTAGCCAATCAAAAAATGCAATTTGAATCGGAGAAGGCAGAAATAGAAAGGGACTACGAAGAAAGAAAACAAAAAGAAAAGGAGGTTGCTCAGATCACCCGTAGAAATATTCTGCAATACATGGGAATTTTTGTTTTTATCATGATTACCTTTGGTTTTTCTCTTTCTCTGAGGTTCATTAAGGTCTCTCCATTGATGGGAAGAGTTTTCATTTTTGTATCGTTGCTCATCTTTTTTGAATTCCTTCTGGTGCTTTCTGATCCGTGGACCGATCGTCTTACGCAGGGGATCCCGGTATACAAGCTTCTTATGAATACTGTACTTGCAACTACCATCTTTCCGATTCATTCCTTTCTCGAGAAAAGGCTTGGTAAAAAAGGAATGAAGAGTGGGTAAAATCTGGCTATATGATTAAAAAACTTGCTATATCCTTGTTGATTGTTGGTGGCGGACTCTCTTATACCCAAAATCTTGAAGGTGTTGATTCAATTTTGTTTGTTATAGAAAATGCACCGGACGATAGTAATAAAGTTGTTGCCTATAATACACTTGTTGAAATAACTTTCCTGGATGATCCTGCCAAAGCCCTGGAGTATAGTGGTCAGATGACAGAATTCTCGAAAAAGATCCGGAATAAAAGTGGTATAGCGAACGGATATGCCTGGATGGCCTATCTCGAAGAACAAGTAGGGAATCCACAACAAGGTTTAAAATATTATTTCGATGCGGTCGATATTTTTATTGAAATTGGAAGTGAGGCAGATGTTGGTGGATGTTATAACAATATAGCCACCATTTACAAAGATCTGGGTGAAAACGATCTGGCACTGAAATATCATTGGAAGGGTCTTGAAATAAAAAAGGAACTCGGCATGAACGAGTCAGTAGGTCTTTCCCTTAATAACATCGGGCAGATCTATTTTGCTCAAGGAAAAATTAAGGAGGCCATGGAATTTTATTATAAAGGTTTGGCATTGGCCGAACAGTATGGAGATAAGCGGGGAATATCACTTTCATTATACAATATCGGCACGGTCTATGTCGATCAGAATCACTACCAGGAAGCTTTGAAAAATTATTTTGAAGCGTATAAAATTGACAAAAGTCTGAATGATAAATATGGAATGGCGCATACCTTACATGCAATCGGAGGTGTTTTTGAAAAATGGAATAAGGAGGAAGAGGCGCTGAAATATTACGAAAGATGTAAGGAGATCTCCGTGGAAATTAGTGATATTCGCGGATTGGGATTTGTGTTTCTGGATATTGGTCATGTCTATTTTTATCAGAAGAAAGTAACAGCGGCATTTGATTGTTACCAAAAAGGTCTTGGATACCTGGAGGAGGTCAATGATAAAAGGGGAATAGCCAGGGCAACCCATCACCTGGGTGAATATTTTATTGAGCAAGGTGATATGGTTACAGCTTACCAATATCTTGACAGGTCGTTCAGGTTATCGGAAGAACTTGGATTCCCGGAAGAGATCAGGAATTCAGCAGATCTCCTGGTAAATGTATATGAACATCAGGGACAATGGGAAAAGGCACATAAGATGCACAAGCTCTATGTTCTCATGAAAGACAGCATGCACAATGACGAAACACGTAAGATGGTTTTATCACAAAAGCTTCAATTCGAATTTGAAAAAGATAAGATCATGCAGGAGCAAATGTATAAGGAGATGCGAGCCAAAGAGCAAGCAAGGATCGAAAGGAGAAATACTTTGCAGTATATGGGTATGTTTGCTTTTATCCTGGTAACCTTCGGTTTTACACTTTCACTTAGATTTATGAAGATATCTCCGCTGCTGGGAAGGGTTTTTATTTTTGTTTCTCTGCTCATTATGTTTGAATTTTTGCTGGTTCTTTCTGACCCTTATACAGATACTATAACGGGTGGGGTTCCTGTGTATAAACTTTTGGTGAACACGGCTTTTGCAACACTTATCTTTCCCATCCATGCTTTTTTAGAGAGGCGGTTATCTAAGAGGGTGAAAAAACTATAGAGAATTTTTATTGACGATTTACGAATGACGAGTGACGATTCCATCCGGCTGCTGCCTAGGACGGATGCTCTAAAGTCGATTTATGTAGGGTATTCAACAATCAAGAATAAGCGGTGACGTTCGGCAATCTGCGAATACTCGACATTCGTAAATCGTCACTCGTCAATTGAAAAGCAGCCCTAACAATTTACAGCCTTGTAATAATTGTAAATCTCAAACCTGCCTACTGGGTGGCAGGTCGTAAATCCAAAATAAAATCTCTATCTTCGCTTTAATGAAATCAATCAATAATTTAGCGGTATTTACCAGTGGTGGAGATGCACCGGGAATGAATGCATGCATCCGAGCTGTAGTAAGAGCAGGAATTGCCAATGGAAGCAAAGTGTTTGGCATTTTACATGGATATGAAGGCATGATCAATGGTGAAATGATGGAAATGGATGCGGCTAAAGTGGGAAACATTATCCAACGTGGAGGTACCATTTTAAAAACTGCCCGAAGTGCCGGTTTTATGACAAAAGAGGGCAGAAAAAAAGCACATGAATATTTAAAACGTTGGAACATTGATGGTGTAGTTGCCATTGGGGGAGACGGTACATTTACAGGTGCTTCTGTTTTTATGAGTGAATTTCCGGAAATAAGATTTGTGGGAATCCCAGGAACAATTGATAATGATCTGAGCGGAACAGATTATACAATCGGTTATGATACTGCCATTAATACCGTTATACAGGCGGTTGATAAAATACGTGATACGGCAGATGCACATGACCGTTTATTTCTTGTAGAAGTAATGGGGAGAGATTCCGGATTGATTGCTTTGTATTCAGGAATTGCATCAGGTGCAGAAGCAATCGTGATACCGGAAACACCCACGAACATCGATCGTCTTTTTCAAAAACTGGAACGTGGCTGGCTCAGAAAAAAATCGTCACGAATTATTATTGTTGCAGAGGGTGATGAATCCGGAGGTGCCATAGTATTGGCAGATAAAATCAGGGAAAAATTTAATTTCGATACGAGGGTTACCATACTGGGTCATATACAAAGAGGAGGAAGTCCTACCTGTAATGACCGGGTGCTGGCTACCCGTCTCGGATACGAAGCGGTAGAAGCATTAATGAGAGGAAGACATGGCGTAATGGTAGGGCAGATGAACAATCAGATTGTGTTGACACCGTTTTATGAAGCCATTAAGGATGAAAACAAAATGAATATGCAACTGGTAAAAATGGCCGAAATACTTTCTATGTAATGGCAATTTTTGATACCGGTCCCGTACGATATGTAGATGTAATATTACCACTGGCATTGCCCAAGGTGCTTACTTATTTTGTACCACCCGAACTGGATGGGGAAGTAGGGATTGGTCAGCGTGTAGTCATTCAGCTTCATAAAGAAAAATTATATACCGGTATTGTTTCAAGGATCCATTCGGATAAACCGGAAAAATACGAGACCAAACCCATTTTATCATTGTTGGATAAGGAACCAATCATTCGTGATTTTCATTTAAAATTCTGGGAATGGATCGCGGGTTATTATATGTGTTCATTGGGAGAAGTAATGACGGCTGCTGTGCCAAGCGGTTTAAAATTAAATTCGGAAGGTAAAGTCATCTTAGCGGATCTGGAAGGATTAAATCATGATGTATTGTCGGACCGTGAATATTTGATCGTAGAAGCATTGGAAGTACGCCCGTTTTTAACCATGGAAGATATACAACATATGTTGGGGATCAAAACGATTCAGCCTATTTTAAAAAGCCTGGTGGATAAAGGCTTTATACATATTGAACAGGAACTCAAACAAAAATATAAACCCAGGTTTGAAACGTATATTGAACTATCAGCTCATGCGGATGATGAAGAAAATCTGAAAATTATTTTTGATGAGTTGATCAAGGCACCCAAACAAATGGAAGCCTTGATGTTGTTTGTGCATCTTACCTCTCGTTATACCGAAAAAATCAGGGAAATAAAAAAACAGGCTTTGCTGGCTGACGAAAGAATTACCGGATCGGCTATCACTGGATTGATCAAGAAAGGTGTTTTTGTTGAGAAAAGGTTAGAGGTAGGTCGTTTTGCCACTGAGCAAATTAATCTGCAGGAGCAAAAAGAATTATCTACCGAACAGCAAAGAGCATTGGCAGAGATCAAAACACATTTTGAAAATAAAGAAGTGGTTTTGGTGCATGGTGTTACATCAAGCGGGAAAACAGAGGTCTATGTAAAACTCATGGAGGAAGCGATCCGACAGGGAAAGCAGATCTTATATTTATTGCCGGAGATTGCATTGACTACCCAGCTCATTCAACGTATTTCTTATTATTTCCCAGGCATGGTAGGTGTCTATCATTCTAAATTTAATGAAAATGAAAGGGTAGAAGTGTGGAATAATGTGTTGAAATTTGATCCTGAAAAGGGATTACAGCCTTTCCAGATCATCATGGGTGCAAGATCATCTATGTTTTTGCCCTATACAAATTTAGGATTGGTGATCGTGGATGAAGAACATGATCCATCCTATAAGCAATATGATCCGGCACCAAGATATCATGCCCGCGATGCGTCCATTTATCTGGCTGCACAACATGGTGCGAAAGTCGTATTAGGTTCAGCTACACCTTCGGTGGAGTCCAACTATAATGCGATCAAGGGAAAATTCGGACTGGTTGAAATGTTGAATCGTTATGGCGACGTAAAAATGCCGGTCCTCCAACCGGTGGATCTGAAAAGATCATATCGGGATAAAAGAATGGATGGTCATTTTAGTTTTGAATTGATCGAAGAAATAAAAAATTCCCTGGATAAAAGAGAACAAGTCATTCTTTTCCAGAATCGCAGAGGTTTTTCTGTGATTGTGCAGTGTAATACCTGCGGACATGTACCCGAATGTAAAAACTGCGATATTACATTGACCTATCATAAAACCACGGACCATTTAAGATGTCATTATTGCGGCTACCAGGTACCTATGATGGAATCCTGCGTAAAATGTAAGAGTCCATCGATTACAACGAAGGGATTTGGTACTGAAAAAATAGAAGAGGAATTGCTGAAGATCTTACCTGAAGCAAAAGTAGGCCGGCTCGATTTTGATACCACCAGAAAAAAACATTCTTATTTTGAGATCCTCCAGGATTTTGCGGACGGGAATATTGATATACTTGTCGGCACACAAATGGTAACCAAAGGTCTTGACTTTGACAATGTATCTCTCGTCGGAATTCTCAATGCAGATAATATGTTACACTATCCTGATTTTCGTGCCAATGAAAGGGCTTTCCAACTCATGGTGCAGGTAGGAGGGAGAGCAGGCCGCAGAAGTAAACAAGGCAAGGTGATCATTCAAACCTATGATCCCAATCATCCAACGATCCAGCAGGTATTGCGACATGATTATGCCACGATGTACAATGATGAAGTAGCCGAAAGACAGATCTATAAGTACCCACCGTATTACCGTCTCATAGACATTTCTATCCGAAATCGTGATTATAACGAATCCCGTATTGTCGCAAAAGAATTAGCTTTTCGTCTCAAAGAAAAGTTAGGCGAACGTGTCCTTGGTCCCGAAATGCCCTCTATAGGAAGGATCAAAAACTTTTTTATTTTCAATATCCTGATCAAGGCTGATAAGAATATGAACTTAACTCAACTGAAGGAATTTGTA
>JANWKQ010000049.1 GCA_025451295.1 Flavobacteriales bacterium
GTAGTAATACTGAATTAAAGAGAAAACCTTCAGCTTTACTGAGGGTTTTTTTTATGCCTGGACTTTACCAAACCTAATCCCGGGAGGTTTGAATCCAGTTTAAAAATCCCGGGATCAGGTTACAAAACCTGCTATCGGAGCGGATTAAACACGAATTTTGTAGGGTCATTAGTATTGAAGCAAGTACTGCCTTTGACTTCCGTTCAGAAAGTCTGATTTGTCAATTTAAAGATATTCAACCAGAATGATGGCATCTCAATTGATCTGCCGGATCATTTGTATGTCCTTTATAGAAACTTCCATCCAGAAGTGATCTTAATATATAGATGTAATACATTGTTTGAGGATAGTGGTCCTGTCAGGAATCGAACCTGAATCTTGGGTTCCGGAAACCCACATAATATCCATTATACTACAGGACCAAACAGAGATGGCCCCGAAAAAGATCGGAGCCATTTACTTAGTTGCGGGGGCTGGACTCGAACCAGCGGCCTTCGGGTTATGAGCCCGACGAGATACCAGCTTCTCCACCCCGCGATCATATCTTCAACAAAGGTATGCCGAATTAACGAGGTTACAAAATTTAAAGCCCTGGCTTCCGCCAAATGGTGTTAACGCTTTGGATATAATAAAAGCCTTAAAACAAAAATAGGGACCCTAAGGCCCCTATTTTAAATCTTATATAAATGCTAAGAATTATTTTGCAACGATCAACTTCTTGGTAGAATTAAATTGACCAGCTTGTAAGGTTACGAAGTATACACCAGCATTAAAAGTGGTAACATCCAACGCATAATTATGAACTCCCATTTCGCGGACTCCCTGATATAAATTCGCTACAACGCGTCCGTTTATATCAGTTACCGTAAAGCTAACATCTACATCTTTTCCTATCTCATAATTGATGTAGGCATAGTCTTTAGCTGGATTAGGCATTACCTGATTAAAGGCAAATCCATCCATTTGAATATCATCAAAGCCTAAGTTGTCTGCCTCTTTTACTACAAATTCATCAAACTCAAGGATGAACATGTCGTTTGATTCATTCTGGAAGGCAAAATAAGCCTGAGTACCAGCAAAAGCTGCAGGAATATTAAGTTGTCTGTAGGTCCATACTGTATCTTCAGCTAATGATCCTGTATTTTCCACTTTGTGGAATACTTCATCACTTGGAGAAAAGTCAGTTGGTGCTACACCAATTGATCCAATGTAAACTTTATAACCATCTCTGTAAGCTCCGTCAGGGGTATAAACTCTGTATCCCAAAGTTGCTCCGGTAGCTGGAATGGTTACTGGTCCAAAGGTTGTCCAGTCATCTGCTTGTCCAACAGGCTCCAACCACGAAGTAGATCCTACATAATAAGCAGTATCGGCATGATACAGATTATCCCATGGAGTAACAGCAATTGAAGGAGGTGCAGAATAAAACAATAAAAAATTAGAACCACTTGACCATGGTGGATTCAAATTTGCATTGGCCGGTGTACCATCCTGATCATTAAACTGAATATCGAAGGTAAGTCCGTCGATAGAGTCACAGATATATTCTGGAAACGGCATATACATCAATGTATCTCCTACTGCACGATCAGTAGAATATTGAGATGCATTGACCAATGAATGATTGGTTGGGGTGCCATCAAAATTGGCAGTCCTAACCTGCGCAGATAAACCTGCAATTAAAAGCCCAGTAAATGTTAGTGAGTAGATTTTTTTCATCATTATTAATTATTTAAATTATTCTTAATTACAAATGTAAGGGAATATCCTATAAAAACAAACAAACCAGATGATCAGATGTTGCGGTAATATTGCTGTAATTGCTTATTTTTGGGATAAAGGATAAATACATAAGGTATGCGTAAATGGGACTTCCTCATTTTAACATTTATGATGGTGCTTTCCGGGAGGGGGGCTTTTTCGCAGATCACCGAGATCGAGTGTATCATTTCCAAGCGATCCGGATCCAACCTTACATTAAAACCGGCACAATATGATGAAGCCGTTTTACCAAAACCCGGGGACCAGGTCCTATTATCCATTTATCTAAAAGATGACTTACCAGCAGGCAAGTCGGAGGGCTTTTATGAATTGTTTATGATCAGTACTATTAAGCTCATCCCTAATTTGAAGGGCATACTTTTTGATAATAAGGGCGACCTTGAAGCGGCCAGAATACTATATGGGATTGACAATATTTCTCTTAATGCATATGAAAGGGTAAAAATCTCCTGGACTTCGTTACACTAAATATCTTTCTTTTAGTATATGCAGATGATGCAACCGATGTCCTGCTGTTAAAAACCCAATCAATGCGGGAGTAAGTTTTTGATTGTTAGCCATGCCTTCTGTTAAATAACTTTCTTTACGCAAATTTTCAAAAAGAAGATGCATACTCGTAGCGGAGGCCATAAATTCATCTACTATTTTTTTGAAACTGATGTGATCTGCATTTGAATGATCCGCAAATTCATTTTCATCGAAGGATATTAAATTTTCCCGAACCCCGCGGGCAATAGATAAGGCCCGGTATTGAAATACTTTTTCTGTATCAGAAATATGCAGTACGAGTGTTTTAATACTCCATTTCTCAGGTTGATATTTGTGATTGGATTTTTCCTCCGAAATTTTACCCAGGCAATCCAATAATTGCTTGTAGGAAAATTTAAGTGCCTCTGTTAAGTCCATACTTAAAGGAATTTTACTCACATAGTTCTTTTGGTACTCCGATAAAGAATGTAAATCGGGATAGGGTATTTTTATCGTATTCATATTGTTTTCTGATGTAGTTAAACGCAGCCAATTTAATTGAATTAATTAAATTTTAACGGGGCATGCGCTGAAGCGATAGCTTCCAAATGTATCAACAGAAAATTAAACATAGGAGGCCGTGTAAGTGAAGGAATGCATTGCTATACCTGGGTTAGCTGAATATACATTTGGGACTAAAGTGGCAGCCCTGGTCTTTAACAGGCCAGGTGAAGGCATCATTTTCAGCACCTTCATATTTCCCAAACACCGCCTGAACAGGGCCTGTTAAAGGGGTCCCCAAAGAATATGCTTGATTATTTAGCAAACATGTTATATCTTGTCATCAAATACAAGTTTCTATGAAATTAAAGTTTGTACACATTTTGGCATTCGCCGGGCTTTTATTAATCTCTTCATGCGATGGTTGTAACAATCAGGGACCTGGTTGCGCTCCTATCTGGGCTGTACAGTATTCCAATCCTGCGTTAATTGCAGAGGTGGATACAGTAAACACAACAATGAGTTTGCAGGTTGCAACGATGGTGCCTAACCTTGATGACATGCAGGGAGAGGTTTACCAGGCATATTTTGTAGGTGACTTTGATGTGGTAGTTCCCTTCAGCAATTTTGTTGCAGGACCCTACCAAACAAATGATGGTAATCCATATGCGGAGATGATCATGTATAACAGTGAGGTTCCGGATACCATATTAGATACAACTTTTGTTAGAGCAGGTATCTCTCGTGATTTTATATATGCAATGACCGGATTACAGTCTAATCAAAAACCAAGACTCATCAGCCCTTCTCCAAACGGGACTTTTAGGATCCGTAAATTAGGAAGCAATATGCTGGCAAGAGTTACGTCAGGTGCAGATACAGTTATTCAGACATTAACGATGCCTTTTACCCCGGTTCGTTTTGCGTTCAGGTTAGGTAGTTTTAATGATAGCGCTGTATCCACCACAACTGCCATTAAGATTGATGCCTTTCCGGTTTCAGGAACAACGGGCTGTACCCTTTTAAGTGATGAATTTAAATGTAACTCGATCTATATACCTTAAGAAAAAAGCAGGTTACATCCCCTTATATCAGCATTGTCTAAACGCCCCAATACTTCGAATGTGTTGGGGCTTGTTTTTTTCCCCAGATCCTGTGTGCTGATAAAACAACAGGAATGAATATTGGCAAGATCAATAATATTGATTCCTCCTATACGGCCTTCAGGAACATAGCTCATCGGATCATTTATTTCGCGGAACAAGACCTGCATCCAAGGTGGAGATTCAAATTCTTCGTTTTTTAAAGAATAGGCCTGCGAAAGAAGTTCCGTCATTCCATATTCGCTATATACTTCATCGATCTTAAAAGCTTTCCTGAAAATTTCATGTAATTCCTTCCGTGTTATTTCTTCCATTTTACCTTTCATTCCGCCGGTTTCGATCAAGTGGACCCTTTCAAGTGAAATGGGGTTTTTAGCAAATTCAACCAACGAAAAACTAACACCGAACAGGACCGTTCGGACTTCGTTTTGTTGGTTATAATGAATGGCGTTGACCAACTGTTCGTTTACCTCCATAAAAAAAGCGTTGTGTTTCATCTGGCTTTTTTTCATGAGTTCATTTACCATATAGATCAACGATGAATCTTCCCGCTCAATGTATCCGGGCAATAATGCCAGAAATGAATATCGTGATGGATCACCAAAGGTTCTCCGGAAACCTTCTGTAAGGGTAGCTTTGTATATTTCTTCGTGGAGGAGATAATGTTTGCTTTTAGCAGCATCCGTTGTTCCACTTGAAGAAAAAATTTTTTCAATGGGACCTGGCCCCGAAACAACCGGGTGGTGTTTAAAAAACTCAATGGGTAGAAAAGGAATATCCTGTATCCTGTTTATTGACCCCGGACCAACATTCAAATGCTCACAAAATGTTCTGAAAGGTTCATTGTTGCCGTATTGATATTTAAAAGCTGCCAAAGCCATTTCATTAAACTCATGCTCATTCTGAATGGAGAAATAATCGCTTGTTGAATATGGCTTATGATTGGTTTGCATCATTCGTGCTAAGAAACATAACTCACCGGATGAGTTCAGTAATGAATAGGAAATTGGAAAATTTAATGGGAAAGCTTAGTAAAGCTCCTCGTCATCGTCTTCATCAAAGGTGTCAAAGTCATCAAACTCAGGTTCTTCGTAGAAATCTTTGTCATCATCTTTATCTTCAAAATCCTCCTCAAAATCTACGGGTTCTTTTTCATCCAGGTCTTCAAAATCATCATCATCGTCGTCGTCCAGGTCCTCCTCAAATTCATCGTCATCTTCCAGTTCGTCATCCACCTTTTTTGCTGCCAGGATCATTGAAATGCCGTTTTCGTATTCATTATTTAAATCCTGTTCTATGACCTCCGTTGTAGATTTAATAATCATAACGTTCATTTTAATAGTAACTGCAATGATAAATTAATTTGTTATCATTTCAAAGGTATCTTTTTTTTTAATAAAAATGAAATGAGCAGGGGCTTTGCGGCATTTTTCGGGTCTTAGTATTGTTAATTTAAACGGTTTGAAAAAACCATACAGATAATAATTCATTAACTTTAAGGTAAAATTAAAAGCATTTTTTTGACGCTGAATATGAATGGCATGAGTAGCAATCCTCCCTCAAAGATCCTCTTGGTTGACGATGAGCAGGATATCCTGGAATTTCTCAGTTATAATCTGCGGAAGGAAGGGTATGAGGTATATACCAGTACCAATGGAAAGAAGGCTGTGGAAATTGCCAGAAATGTACATCCTCAACTCATTATACTGGATGTAATGATGCCTGATCTGGATGGGATCGAAACATGTCGTGAACTAAGAGCGATTGATGATTTGAAAGATGTAGTCATTTCATTTTTAACTGCCCGGGGTGAAGACTATTCCCAAATTGCAGGGTTCGATGCCGGAGCCGATGACTATATAACCAAACCTATAAAGCCCAGGGTTTTGATCAGTCGGGTGCAGGCACTTTTGCGACGTTATAATCCTGAAAATAAAACCAACAAAAATAAAGGCAACGCAAATACCATCCAATTGGGTCAAATAACGATTGATCGTGAGGCCTATCTGATCATTCACGACGGAACCGAGATTCAGTTACCCAAAAAAGAATTTGAGCTGCTGGCCTTGCTGGGATCAAAACCAGGAAAAGTATTTACCCGTGACGAAATATTGAAAAGTGTTTGGGGTGATGATGTGGTAGTTGGCGACCGTACCATCGATGTCCATGTTAGAAAACTTCGCGAAAAACTGGGAGAGGAATATATCAAGACCGTAAAAGGGGTTGGATATAAATTCGATTTCTAACTTTGTTCCCGGTTAATGACAATCACAAAAAGAAATGCGACTCCTAAGCAGATATCATTTTATGTATCTGTTCTGGTTACTATCCTGCTGGTTACCCTTTTTACCATTGCCAATTATTTTGTTTTTAAAGCGGTTAATTTCTGGCTTGTAGGTGGCTCTGCACTGGTTATTTTTTTACTTACCTATTTTGCCTTCAACATTGCATTGGAATCTTTTATTTACAGGAGGATAAAGCTCATTTATAAATCCATTCACCAGTTAAAGATCAAGAACCAGAAAGATGATCTCAAGAACCGCATCAAAGACAGCGAAGATATTATTTCGGATGTGAATAATGATGTACTCGAATGGGCCCAGGATAAAAAGGAAGAAATTGATGAACTAAAGCAACTGGAAGAATATCGCAAAGAGTATATAGGGAATTTATCACATGAACTCAAGACCCCGATATTTAATATTCAGGGGTATATCACCACATTGATTGATGGTGGAGCAGAGGACCAGGAAATGCGAGATAAATATCTCCAGAACGCCGAGCGTAACGTAGAGCGTATGATTTCCCTGGTGGAGGATCTGGACACGATTCACAAGCTTGAATCAGGCAGGATGAATCTTGAAATGGAGAAATTTGATGTGGTAAAACTGGGGAAGGAAGTGCTGGATCTAATGGAAATGAAAGCGCAACAACGCAAGATCCAACTTGCTTTTAAAGAGGAATACTCTAAGCCATTTTGGGTATATGCAGATAAACATGGTATCAAACAGGTGTTTACTAACCTGGTGGTGAATTCTATTGTATATGGGAACGAAGGAGGAACAACCAAGATCTCTTATTATGATATGGATGAGAACATTTTGGTGGAAGTAGCAGATGATGGACCAGGGATTGATGAAAAACATTTATCCCGTTTATTTGAAAGATTTTACCGGGTCGATAAAAGCCGTTCACGGCATCAGGGAGGAACAGGTCTGGGTTTATCGATCGTGAAACACATTTTAGAATCACATCAGCAATCCATTAGTGTAAGGAGCACCGTGGGGCGAGGTTCTACATTTTCTTTTACGCTTCGGAAATTTAAAGCATAGTTTTTATCTGAGTTCATTGGGCGGCTTTTCCGGCTATACGCTCTATCTTTTGCCTCGCAAAAGGATGCCGCTCCTATCCGGGCCGCCAGCGGTTTTGGACTGATTTCGGTCATACATCTGAATCACCTGTTTTGCGTATTCTGAATAAAATGCCTAACTTTAATTCTCAAACAAACATTTAACTATGGAATATCAGGAGTACCAACAAAGCTATGCGGAGTCAGCGGAGCTTAAACAATTACAGGCTACTTTTATTACGAAAGTTTATGGCTGGATGTTTTTGGCACTTGTAATTACCGGGGTGATTGCATTGTTTGCAGCAAGCTCCGAAGCATATATTGATTTTATTCGTGCAAATCCAAGAAGCTTGTACGTTCTGATGGGCGCAACCTTTTTGCTTGTACTTGGTATTTCCTGGGGCATCAACAGAATATCATCCTTTGTAGCAACTATTTTATTTCTATTGTATGCTGCGCTTAATGGAGTAACATTTGGTATCCTGTTTTATGTTTATACAGCAGGCTCCATTGCAACTACATTTATGGTTACGGCTTTAACTTTTGGTGTGATGAGCGGAATCGGATATTTTACTAAAAAGGATTTGACAAATATTGGACAATTATTAATGATGGCATTGATTGGTGTTATTATAGCCTCAATAGCCAATTGGTTTATGCAAAGCCCTATGTTGTATTGGATCATCACGTATGTCGGCCTGTTTGTCTTTATAGGCCTTGTGGCGTATGATACTCAGAAAATCAAAAAAATGGCCATTCTTCAGATCGAGAATCCCGAAAATGGAAAGAAAGGAGCCATATTGGGCGCCTTATCTTTGTATCTTGACTTTATAAATATTTTTCTTTTACTGCTTCGATTATTAGGCGGTAGAAAATAAGATCTGCGGTGTTATGTTTACAAAAAAAA
>JANWKQ010000050.1 GCA_025451295.1 Flavobacteriales bacterium
AAGCTGTTCAAAGCCTCCGTTAAAAAATATATTGTTTGTAATATTGCTTACACTAGCCGTAAAATTCAAATACTGACTCGTTTTCATTTTCTTGAAGGTCTTATCCAGTTTCCATGAATATCCACCAAAGAAATCCATCGTAAATGCTCCCGGCAATCTTTCCTGAGTAATAATTTTGTTATACTGTTCCCCGGCAGGGTCCAGACCTTCCACGGCAACCGCGGTTCTTCTGATCGGACTTGCATCTACCCACATCCAGTCGAAATAGTTAAAATTCAATTTCACAAACCAGAATTGTGGTGAGTTATAACCAATCCCAATGGTATTTGCCCATTGTGGGCCATTGGCAACATTCACATTATTAAAGTAAACTGTCTCATCCTGTGATAACGTTTGTTGAGAGTTATCCAGTGTAGTAGTAGCCAAAGGACGATCGATATACTGCGATCTTCCAATACCTACTGCTGCATTTAATGCAATTCCTTTCCATATTTTCCAATCCAGTCCGAATTCTCCACCATAGGAACGGATGTCGATATTCTGCAAAGTGAGGTTTACGTTGTTGTTATATTGATCATGATAAAAGCTGGTCGTTCTAATGCCGTCCAGCGCATAGGTAATATATCCAACCGCTCTGAATTTGAATTTTGGAGAGTTATGAAGATATCCACCTTCGGCAGAAATAACTGTTTGCTGGGTTGGATTGATAAGTCCCTGATTTCTGGTTCGCGGGGAAAGAAAAACATCGGTTACCAATGGAGCTCTTAAACCATAAGCGCCATTCACAAAAATGTAGTTTCTTCCATTTATTTTATAAGTAAGACCTGCTTTTACAAATGGAGAAACATATACATACGATTCAGATTCCCCTTGAGAGTTGGTAGGGAATAAACCTGTCCTCCAGATACCATTTCTCCAAAACACATTGATGTCGAGTTTACCCGCGATAAAAAAATCAACTTTCTTAAAACTCATTCTTCCCTGCGCCCAAACGGATGCCTTATGCAAATGCAATTCATAATTGTATCCGTATTCATCTCCAGCACGAACAACATGATTGGGTGTGTCATAATTATTCTGTGCCACCGAATCATTCCCGGGAAAAGTAAATTGAGCAAATTGATTGAGGTCAACATAAAAGTCACCACCCAACAGATCGTCTACCACTTTATAGTATCGGTTCTTTTGCATTTGGTACATAAGACCTGCGGTGATCGAAACATTCTTGCTGATCGTATTGTTATAATACGTATTGAATGAAAATTCATTGATGGCTTTCATTCTTTTCTCGAGAATATGAATAGATCTTTTTCCAACAACAGTATTTCCCTGGATCCCTTCCGCATTTTCTACAGAATCAATATTTGCATAATTCTGGTTGTAGAGGTTGTCCCATTGCACCTGTAACAAATTCGGATCAGCTTGATAAGCCTGTGTTACCTGTGCTCTCATGCTGCTGTCGGTTTGATAGCTCGGCAGATATTTATAATAGTCAGGATCAGGATTGGAACCATTGAACCAATTAAAATAGGAATCAGCAGTAGTTCCAGTTTGATAAGCCACTGCTGTATTTAATGACGAGTGCAGGTTGAGTTTCCATTCATGTGATAAAATAAAATAAGGTTGAAAGCTTTCGTTATAATTCGCATTTCTCACCTGGCCGTTTTGATAACCCCAGTTGGAATTATAAAATTTATCACCGGTTATATCCATTACTTCTCTTACCGAAGGAGAGTTTTTCCCCCTTCTACCCGGTACACCGAAGGTAGTAAAGCTCAGGATATGATTCTTTCCGATCTTTTTTGAAGCTGAGAAGAAATAAGCCCAGGTATCCATAAAAGTTCCCGGAAAATAACTCTGAGGTGCCACGCGATAAGAGGCAGAAGCAGAAAATGCCCATCCACCTTTTAGCATACCGGTTGAATAAGTAGCCATTACTCTATGTGAATATTGGCGGTTGGAACCACCATAAGAAATTCTCAATTGTTTTCGCTGACGTGCAGCAACTGCATCAATGTTATTTGATCCGCCAATATCGCCAAAGGCAAATGTGGTAGGTTCCAATCCATAGCTTTGATCATTAAAGCGGAACATATCATTCAATCCACCCCAGTTTCCCCATTGTACTCTTCCATTGTCGAGTTCGTTTACAGGAATTCCATTTAAATAAACCTGATATTCTCCTCCTCCATATCCACGAGCTCTCCATCGCGCAGCACTAAAAGTAAAACTGGCTGCGCCTACGAAGACATCACGTGATGCCGTAAGTACGCCGGCTACATTGTTGTCTCCCGTTCCACCTTCCTGTGCATCATCATCATTCAAACTTACAACAGGAATCAATGCATCATTATTGGTAACTTCTTTTGTGAGATCAACTTTCAGAGGTAATTCGAGAACCGTTGTTTGTGCATTACCGATAAGTTCAACATTTACATCCGTACTAACGTAATTCGAAGAAACGATCTTAAGAGTATAGTTCCCGATAGGAAGATTATCAAACCTGAATTCTCCATTGTCATCCGTATAAGTATCAGTTCCAATTGGCATGAGTATAACCAACGTTTTGGGAACACCATCCTGGGTAGTTTCATCAGAAATTTTTCCAGTGATTGTATTATTCTGACTATAGGAACAGATCGTAAAAAGAACAAATAAAAGTCCCGAAATAAGTTGTGTTTTCTTCATCCTCGAAATTTAATCCCGATCTCCATCAGGGGCGTCAAAATTACGCCATTTTCCCGCTTTTTCAAGGCTTGCGGACCAATTTAATGATGACTTATCCAAAACTTAATAACAGTGTGTAATAAGTATAGATTCCTGTTAAATTTCAAGACAATTCCACCACGGCTTGATTCTTGTAATATCTTTGTGCCGGATTTATTATTATGCATTGCAGAATACCCTTAGCACTCTTTTTACTTATCATGCTCCCTTTCAAAGGGTTTGGTCAGAATAATGGATCGTCTGACTACCAAATCATTTCTATAGCATTTTACAATTTCGAGAATTTATATGATACCATTGATGATCCGGAAAAAGATGATGCCGAGTTTTTACCCAATGGTGCTAAAAACTATACCGGTACAGTTTATCAGGATAAATTATCCAAAATTGCCGAAGTGATCTCTCTACTGGGGGTTGATAACACGATTGATGGTCCTGCCATCATTGGTACCGCAGAGATAGAAAACATCCATGTATTGAACGACCTGGTAAAACAACCGGCCATTGCAAGTCGCGGCTATCTTCCTATTTTAGTTGATGGACCAGATCTTCGTGGAAACGATCCTGCCTTATTGTACAATCCAAAATATTTTACACCCATCAAGATAAGCAGCATATATGTTCCCATTAAACGTGATGGTGATACCGCTTATACACGTGACATTCTATATGTAAAAGGACTTTTAATGAATGAGCTGGTCCATATTTTTGTAAATCACTGGCCAAGCCGGAGAGGAGGCGAAGATGCTTCAGCTCCATTGAGGGAAAAAGCCGCCGAAGTATGCCGTGAAGTGATTGACTCTATTCTGGACGCCAATGACGAATCAAAAATTCTGGTGATGGGTGATTTTAATGATGATCCGATGAGTCCCAGTATTAAAAAGGTGCTTCGTGCCAGTAAAGAAATGGACGATCTGAATATTGCCGAGTTGTACAATCCTTTTGCCGATTTTTATTTAAAGGGAATCGGAACCCTTGCCTGGCAGGATGCTTGGAATTTATTTGACCAGGTGATCATGAGTAAAGGCTGGATTGACCAGAACCAACGGGGGTTTTTCTTTAGCAAGGCTGAAGTATTCAATCAATCATTCCTTACTCAGAAAACCGGCAATTTTAAGGGATATCCTTTTCGTTGCTATGTTGGCAACGAATATACGGGTGGTTATAGCGATCATTTCCCGGTGATCACCTATTTCCTGAAAAAAATTATCAAATAGTCGTTAAATCCTTTAAAATAATCAAGAATTAATACTGGATTTGATTTGACAAATGTAAATTTGCTCTGTTCTAAAAACCATATCCGCCACGGCGGACAAAAATCAATCACATGAAAAAAGTTTTACTTACCATTCCTGTTTTGTTAACCGCCTGTTTCGGATTTGCACAGGCTCCCTGTTCTGATCTGTTTTTTTCGGAATATATTGAAGGCTCAAGTCAGAATAAAGCACTTGAAGTATATAACCCAACATCCAATGTGATTAATTTGAGCAACTATCATATCTATCGTTATCTGAATGGCGGAACTGCCGTGAACGACACTTTAGTGATGGCTGGTTTTTTAGCACCGGGTGCTACCTATAATATTGTAAACCCTGATACCGTATCACCACCTAACGCAGCTTTACTTGCTGTAGAGGACACATTACATACGGTTACATTTTTTAATGGGGATGATGCACTTGCTTTATTCAACGGAACCACAATGATCGATATCATAGGTGATGTAGGTGGAGCGGATCCGGGAGCTGAATGGGCAGTTGACACAGGTTCTACCAAAGAAAATACGTTGGTTCGTAAAGCAAATATTTTTGTAGGGACCACCAATTGGGTTACCGGAGCAACACAATGGGATGTATATGGGCAAAACGATTTTTCCCATTATGGATCACATACAATGAATGCATGTTCAGGTGCGGGTATTAATGATGAACCTTCTTTCGAAGTAACTTTATATCCAAATCCAACTACAGGACCTTTAACTTTTACAACGGATAACATTGATTATTCCTTACAGATATTTGATCTTACCGGAAAAGTAGTAATGAGTAAAACACATTTGAGCAAAAATACACAGATTGATATGTCAGGTTTGTCCAATGGAATTTATATGGTGAAGTTAAACCAGGGTGGTAATCAGCTGACAAGAAAAATTATTTTGAGAAAGTAAATTTGAATTGATTATTTTGAAAGAGCCGGTTTTTTGACCGGCTTTTTTGTATATTTATCCTACCATACGGAACCCTATATACACTTATGGACAAGAATTATTGGATAGAACGACTCAAACTGGAAGTACACCCTGAAGGTGGATTCTATCGGGAAGTATATCGGAGTGCAGATCTTGTAAAAACAACACCGCCAAAATTCAACGAGCAACGTCCATCTTCTACTTCCATTTATTATTTACTAAGTTCGGAGACCAAAGCATTTTGTCATAAAATAAAATCGGATGAAGCATGGTATTATCATGTCGGATCTCCTGTGACTTTATTTTATATTGATCAGCAATCAGTGTTCAATGTAAAAGTGTTAGGACCAGGTGATGGACAGGATCTCTTCATTGTTATTCCTCAAAACTGCTGGTTTGGCGCAAGGGTCTTAGAACCGGATTCTTTTGCATTGGTAAGTTGTATGGTATCTCCAGGTTTTGAATTTTCGGATCTCGAAATGGCCGATAGAAATGAGCTCATCGATACCTTTCCCCAGCATAAAGAGTCCATTCTGAAGTTCACATTGATGGATAATCTATAGTCTCCCACCCTCTCCCACAAACTAGTCCCATTTATGATTTACACAACTGGTGAGTGTATTAATCGTAAATCCAAAACCGTAAATCGTAAATCAAATTGCCCCTGGCAGGAGCGGCAGCCCGGAGGATTGAGCCTTAGCAAGGCTTATAAAAAAGAGCGGAATGTGAATGAGCTTCTTTTTTATTTAGTCTTGCTTGGGCTCAACACGAGGACTACAGCGGATGACAGGAATAGGCACAAATACAAACATTTTATAATCAGATAATTAATAGAATTCATATTCTGGTAATACTCATTTAACATATATCTATTTGATATATAGTATTTTATAGATTGTTAATATTGAATCCGCCTGTTTTTCGAGTATTCATAGTAGTTCCACGCCAAAAAGCCCGTGAAACACAATAATTATTGCTGTTCATAAGTTATACTTTTTAACAAAGTGGTAGATTGTGGGAAATAGTGTTGGAAAGTGGTAAATCTTATCTACTTTTGAAACGAAAATTTTCATGATGGCTAATTTTATTGGAGAGTACACCGGAAAGCTAGATGCTAAAGGGCGGATCATGTTTCCCGCTCCTTTTCGCAAACAGCTTGGAGGGGAAGGCCAGGAAGAATTTGTCATCAACAGGGGCTTTGAAGCGTGTTTGGTTCTTTATCCCAAGAAAGAATGGGACGCCATCAGCAAAAAAATTAATGCGCTCAACCCTTTTAAAGCCGAGAACCGGCAATTTATTAGGCTCTTTAACAACGGTGCCACCCTGGTAGCATTGGACGCAGCGGGAAGATTATTGATCCCAAAAGAATTGCAGAAGTATGCGAAGATCGAATCGGATCTCTACTTCACAGCAAACGGGAGAAAGATTGAACTCTGGAGTAAACAGGCTTACGAAAGTACGATGAACGTAAGCTCCGAAGACTTCGCAGCGCTGGCGGAAAAAGTAATGGGTGAGATTGACCTGAATTTAGAATCAGAGAATGACTAAAGGGCACGGGGACACGGATCAAAAGTATCACATCCCTGTCCTCTTGCAACAAACTGTGGATGGTTTGATAACCAACCCGGACGGAGTGTATCTGGATGTGACGTATGGAGGAGGAGGGCATTCAGCAGAAATATTAAAAAGACTAACACAAAAAGGCAAGCTATACGCCTTCGATCAGGATGAAGAAGCAATTGAAAATAAAATACCTGATAAGAGGCTTACACTAATAAAAACAAATTACAGGTTCTTTGAAAATCATATACAGAAAATTATTCCAATTGATGGGATCCTGGCAGATATTGGTGTTTCGAGTCACCAGTTTGATGCAGATTACCGTGGTTTTTCTATTCGGTTTGATGAACCGCTCGACATGAGGATGGATAAATCGGCCAAACTAAATGCTCAGATTGTTTTGAATGAGTATGAAGAAAAAGCATTGGCAGATGTGTTGTATCAATATGGCGAATTGCATAATTCGAGACTTCTGGCTAAAAAAATAGTGAAAGCCAGAATATTAAAGCCGATCATCACACCTACGGATCTAAAAAATGCAATTGCAGGCTCCGTAAAACCACATTTGGAAAAAGCATTGCTGGTACAAATGTTCCAGGCAATCCGGATCGAGGTGAATGATGAACTGGAAGCACTGAAAATTTTGCTGGAATCGGGTCTCAAGGTTTTAAAACCGGGTGGCAGGATCGCAATTATCAGCTACCATAGTCTTGAGGACAGGTTGGTAAAGAATTTTTTTAGAAGCGGAAACTTCGAAGGAACACTGGAAAAAGATTTTTATGGGAATATTCAAGCGCCCGTTAAGTCGCTTACCCAAAAACCAATGGTACCTGCAGAAAAAGAAATTGAAACAAATCCCCGAAGCAGGAGCGCTAAGCTCCGGATAGGGATCAAAATATAGTCGTTCTAAAATTTTATTTGGATTAAACGTTGGCTTATCCCCCTGCTTATGCAGGGGGAAAGGCTAAAAAAACAACAAACTACAGTAAACGCTTAACCGGCACAATGAGCGGAGAAAAGAACATAGTAAAAGAGATCATTATAGACGGAAATGAAGGACCAGCTTCGGTTATCAAACCAAAAAAGAAGCGAAGGTTTTCCATTTTGTTCTTATTGAATGGTGAGTTCCTCCAGAGAGATTACTTTCTGAAGAATCTTCCATTCTTTCTATTCATTGCCGTTATGCTGGCCATCTACATCGCCAATGCATATTATGCCGAAAATAAAATAAGGGAGATCACTCAAACCGAAGGTGAGATAAAAGAACTCCATGCTGAATTTATTTCACTACAGGCAGAATTAACTGAAAAATGTAAAGAATACGAAGTATCCAAGACACTCATTCCGGTTGGCATGCAAATATCCGACAGTATTCCACCCAGGGTCATCAATGTGAGTATTGAAGATTATAATAAGATCTATTAAAAAGTGGAGAAGAAGAAAGACATATTATGGCGCATGTATATCCTTTACATTTTAATTGTACTGGTAGGTGTGGCGATTGTCTGGAAAATTTTCAAGATCCAGTTCATCGAAGGAGATATGTGGAGAGCGAAATCTGAAAAGATGAGTCAGGATACCTTTTTAGTTCAACCCACCCGTGGGAATATTCTGGCGAATGACAGTAGTTACATGGCCATCTCCCTTCCTGTATATGATCTGCGATTAGACACTAAATCAGAAAAACTTACCAAAGAAACCTGGAATAAGAACATCGATTCGCTCAGTATTTGTCTGGCAGCTTTATTCATGGATAAATCCGCCGCCGAATACAGATCGATCTTAAAAGCAGGTCGTGAAGAAAAAAATCAATATCTACTCGTCAAAAAAGATGTAAGCTGGAGAGAAGTAAAACTAGTACGTCAGTTTCCAATGTTCCGTAAAGGTGCATATAAAGGTGCATTGATCGAAGAGGAAAAATATAAGCGGGTGAAGCCTTATGGAAACCTCGCTTCAAGAACAATCGGTAAAGAAGCAAACAAGGGTGTACAGGGCGTGGGCATCGAACAGTCTTATGATGAATATTTACGTGGTGAAGAAGGTTTACGATTGATGGAAAAACTCGCCGGAGGAATGTGGCGTCCGGTAGATCATGAAAATACGATTGAACCGGTAGATGGTTTGGATATTCTCACGACGATTGATCCTCAGCTACAGGATGTAGCCACAAGCGAACTCGACCGTCAACTAACATTACATTCAGCCGATCACGGATGCGTGATTGTAATGGAAGTAGCAACGGGTGACATTGCCGCTATTGCTAATCTGAAAAAAGGCGAAGATGGAAAATATTATGAAAGTTTCAATTATGCCATCGGTGAAGCAACCGATCCGGGTTCTACTTTCAAATTAGCCACTGCGATGGCTTTGTTGGATGATGGGTATGTAAAACCAACAGATATGGTTTCAACAGGTGATGGTAGCATTACCTATTATGGACATACGGTTCATGATTCGCACAAAAATGGAACGATCACCGTGCAACAGGCATTTGAACAATCATCCAATGTAGCATTCATTAAAATGACATTGCAGCATTATAATTCTAACCAGCAAAAATTTGTAGATCATTTAAAAAAATTACACCTGCATGAAAAACTAAATACAGGACTACCCGGAGAGGCAACACCATTGGTGAGAAATACAACCGATTCATTATGGAGTGGATTCAGTTTACCATCCATGGCATTTGGTTATGAAGTGTTGATCACGCCGCTTCAGATCATTACCATGTACAATTCAGTTGCCAATGGTGGAAAAATGGTAAAACCAAGATTCGTAAAAGAAATTCGTAACCGCAATACGGTTGTCAAGACGTTTGATCCGGTTGTTCTTGAAGAAGCTGTTTGTAAACCTGCTACAGTAGATGCACTCAAGAAAATGATGGAAGGTGTAGTATTAAGAGGAACGGCTACCAATCTCAAAGGATCTGTTTATCAGATCGCAGGAAAAACCGGAACAGCTCAAATTGCTAATAACGGAAGCGGCTATGGGATTGATGGAAAAATGACATACCGTGCTTCCTTCTGTGGTTATTTCCCTGCAGATAATCCCAAATATACCTGCATTGTTGTGGTCACCAATCCATCGAAAAATTCATACTATGGAAATGTAATTGCCGGTCCGGTATTCAGAGCCGTATCCGATAAGATCTATGCATCTTCTTTCGATATCAACCAGGCTTACTATAAAAATGAGATTGCGGCAACAAAAATTTTGATGCCCCCAACCAAAACAGGTTATACAAAGGATATCAAAGCCATTCTCAACAAAATGAACATTACCTCCAATGGAGCAACCAGCAGCACCTTCTGTTCAACTGCTAAAGCCATCAACTCTGTAACAGTTATTGAAAGACTATTCAACAACCAAACAGTTCCAGACGTGATTGGTATGGGTGCAAGAGACGCAGTATATGTACTCGAACGATTAGGCTTTCATGTGGTATTAGTTGGAAAAGGAAGTGTAAAACAACAATCCCAGACAGCAGGATCAGCCTTTGGAGTAGTAAGAACCATAACCCTCACCCTGGATAAATGAAACTGCTGAAAGACATATTATACAAAGCAGGATTGATTGAGATCCAAGGCAATAACAATACCGCCATTGAAAGTATTTTCTTTGACTCAAGGGAAGTTACTAAACTATCTTGTTTCATTGCGATCAAAGGTACCCAGACTGACGGGCATCAATACATCGATGAGGTTATCGCCAAAGGTGCAGTTGCTATTGTTTGTGAAGTATTCCCGGAAAAAATGGTAGAAGGGGTTTCTTATGTAAAAGTAACAAACACCCAAAAGGCACTCGGAAATATTGCGGCTAATTTCTATGATCATCCATCGAAAGAAATCAAGCTGATTGGAATCACTGGTACCAATGGAAAAACCACTATAGCATCCGGTTTATATAATTTATTCACCAAGCTTGACACAAAATGCGGACTGATCAGCACAGTAAAGATCATTATCGATAAAGAAATTTTACCCGCCAGTCATACCACACCAGACTCGATTAGTTTGAACAGGATGCTGAGAGAAATGGTCAACAGGAAATGTTCCCTTTGTTTTATGGAAGTGAGCTCTCATGCGCTGGATCAGGGAAGAGTAGAAAGTATTGAATTCAAGGGAGCTGTATTTACAAACCTTACCCATGATCATTTGGACTACCACCAAACGGTCGATCATTATTTGAAGTCCAAAAAAATGTTGTTCGATGGGTTAAAGGAAAATGCTTTTGCACTTTCAAATGCAGATGATAAAAACGGTAAAGTGATGTTACAAAACTGTAAAGCCAATAAGCATTATTACGCTTTACGAAATGTTGCGGATTTTAAAACCAGGATCATCGAGAATAATATTTCAGGACTACAACTGAGTGTTGACCATACAGAAGTATGGGCTCATTTTGTTGGTGAGTTTAACGCATACAATCTCACCGCTATTTATGGAACGGCAGTTTTGTTGGGTATTGACAAGATGAATGCGCTTACAACACTCAGCACATTGGAACCTGTTGACGGAAGGTTTGAAATTATAAAAGGTCCAAAAGGCATTACCGGAATTGTGGATTATGCACATACACCAGATGCACTGCAGAATGTGTTGAATACCATTCGTGATATTGTAAAAAAGGAACAAAAGGTAATTACGATTGTGGGTTGTGGTGGAAATCGGGATAAAACCAAAAGACCTGTTATGGCCAAAGTAGCCGCAGGCCTTTCGGATAAACTCATCATCACTTCTGATAATCCCAGAAACGAAGATCCGGAACAGATCATAAAGGAAATGAAAGATGCATTGGACCTGGATGATCTGATCAAGACCATTTTGATTACCGACAGAAGAAAGGCCATTGAAGCAGGATGTAAACTGGCAGCATCGAATGATGTGATATTAATTGCAGGAAAAGGGCATGAAACTTATCAGGAGATACAGGGCGTAAAGCACCATTTTGATGATGTAGAGGAATTGAACAACGCTTTTAAAAATTTATAAGATATGTTGTATCATCTTTTTGAATATTTAGACGAACTGCGAAGAGCTGGTGGCCTCGACATTCCGGGAGTCAGACTTTTGCATTTCATTTCATTCAGAGCCGGTTTTGCGATGATCCTGTCACTCATCATCACCACACTCATCGGAAAACAGATCATTCAGCGTCTGCAATTAAAACAGGTGGGTGAAATTGTTCGTGACCTGGGTCTCGAAGGACAAATCCAAAAGAAAGGTACACCGACCATGGGAGGATTGATCATTCTTTCGGCGATCTTAATTCCCACATTATTGTTTGCTAACCTTACCAATATCTATGTTCAGCTGATCATTGTAGCAACGGTTTGGTTAGGCGTAATCGGTTTTCTCGATGACTATATCAAAGTATTCAAAAAGAACAAAGCTGGTTTGGCGGGTAAATTTAAAGTGGTGGGTCAAATCGGTATTGGTTTGGTAGTGGGCTGCACCCTTTATTTCCACGAAGATGTGAAGGTGAGAGAATTTGCGATGCCTGCAAATAATAACAACCAGCAAACCGCTCAACTCTTTACACAAAGCATTATTGGTAATACGGGTAACAATGACCCAAAATCCATCACCTATCGTGACAAAAAATCAATGATGACCACTTTACCATTCATTAAAACACATGAGTTCAACTATGAATCGGTATTAAAAGTTTTTGGAATGACACCGAGGAATGCGGCGAAATGGGCCTGGTTAATTTTTATTCCCGCGGTGATCTTTATTATCACAGCTGTTTCAAATGGAGCGAATATGACTGATGGATTGGATGGATTGGCCACGGGTACTTCAGCAATCATCGGGGTGGTGCTGGCGATTTTCGCATATGTAAGTGGTAATGCCATTTTCGCAGACTACCTCAACATTATGTACATCCCCGACATTGGTGAGCTGGTGATATTTGGAGCCGCCTTTGTGGGTGCATGTATTGGATTCCTCTGGTACAACGCATTTCCTGCGCAGGTATTCATGGGAGATACCGGAAGTTTATCGCTGGGTGGAATTATTGCCGTAATGGCCATCATGGTAAGAAAGGAACTATTACTCCCCATTCTCTGCGGCGTATTCGTCATCGAAAATTTATCGGTGGTGATGCAGGTGGGATATTTTAAATATACCAAGAAAAGATTCGGAGAGGGAAGAAGGATCTTTAAAATGGCGCCACTCCATCACCATTATCAAAAATCGAATATGCATGAAGCTAAAATCGTTGCCAGGTTCTGGATCGTTGGAATTATGCTGGCAGTATTAACCATTATCACTTTGAAGCTGCGCTAAAATGAAAAAATATATAACCATCATAGGAGGAGGAGAAAGCGGAGTTGGCGCAGCGGTACTGGCCAAGCGGAAGGGCTATGAGGTTTTTTTATCGGACAAGGGCGGGTTAAAAGACAAATACAAGGAAGTGCTGAAAAAAGAAAATATAGATTTTGAAGAAGGCGTACATACCGAAGAAAGAATTCTAAAGGCAGAAGAAGTGATCAAGAGTCCGGGTGTGCCCGATAAAGTGGAGATCATTCAAAAAATAAAAGAAAAAGGCATTCCTGTGATCTCCGAAATAGAATTTGCCGGCAGATATACAAAAGCAAAAATTGTAGGCATCACAGGTACCAATGGAAAAACCACCACTACCCTTCTTACACATCATATTTTCAAAAAAGCGGGATTGAATGTTAGGGTTGCAGGTAATGTAGGTAAAGGCTTTGCCATGAGTATTGCGGAGAACGAACAGGATTGCGATTATTACGTACTGGAACTTAGCAGCTTTCAATTGGATGGTCTTGATAAATTCAGGATCAACACAGCTATTCTCACCAATATTACCCCAGATCACCTGGATCGATACGAATACAAACTTCAGAATTATATCGATTCAAAATATCTCATCACAAAAGAGCAAACTGGTACGGATCACTTTATCTACTGTGCAGATGACGTTTTAACCTTACAAAATTTAAACAATCAAAAGATAGAATCACAACAGTTGCCATTCTCGATAAAAAAAAAGGAAGGAATGACAGCTTTTATCCAAAACGAGCAAATTTTTATAAACCTCAATAATACCACAACGAATATGTTCATCAACAATCTGGCACTAAAAGGAAAACACAATTTGTACAATTCGATGGCTGCAGGCATTGCCGCAAGACTTGTAGACATCTCGGATGATGTGATCAAAGAATCACTCACCGATTTTGAAGGGATCGAACACCGGCTTGAAAAAGTCACCAAAGTTCGTGGTGTAGAATACATCAACGATTCGAAAGCAACCAACGTAAACTCCACCTGGTATGCATTGGAATGCATGAGTGAACCGGTGATCTGGATCGTAGGTGGGGTTGATAAGGGAAATGATTATAACGAACTAAAAGAAGTAGTGGCACAAAAAGTAAAAGCCATTATTTGTTTAGGGGTTGATAATCAAAAGATCGTTCAGGCCTTTAAAGACATTGTACCGATTATCGAAGAAACACAATCCATGGAACGTGCTGTAAAGCTCGGTTACCAGATGGGTAAAAAAGGCGATGTGGTTTTATTATCACCTGCCTGCGCAAGCTTTGATCTTTTCGAAAATTATGAGGAAAGAGGAAAAGCATTTAAGATGATGGTAAGAGAACTTTAAAGATTTACGATTTTGGATTTACGAATTACGATTAATACAAAAATAATCGGGGCGGCTTTACCGGCTATCCGCTTTACTCCTCCCCTTACGCTCTCCGCCTGCGGCGGTTCGGTAAGGGTTCGGGGTATCGCTTCTATCCGGGCCGCTCAGTAATAAATTGAATGTAAACGACCAAAGCAAAAAAATCGAATGACATTTATACAACGATATATGAAAGGCGACCGGGTGATATGGATCATAGCCATTATCATTTCCGTCTATTCATTATTGGCGGTATATAGTTCGGCAGGTCAGCTGGCATTTAGATACAAAGGTGGAAATACCGAATACTATCTGATCCAACGTTTCATCATGTTGGGACTTGGAATCGGTTTAATGTTTGTTGCACATAGAGTGAAATACACAATATTTTCAAAATTATCTGTCATTGGTCTGTTGGTTTCTATTCCACTTCTACTGGTTACTCTGCTTATGGGATCCAACATCAACGATGCCAGCAGATGGCTCACCATCCCAGGGGTACCTATTTCGTTCCAGACATCCGATCTCGCCAAAATTGTTTTATTGATCTATGTTGCCAGAACATTGGCCAAGAAACAAGAAGTGATCAAAGATTTTAAAGAAGGTTTTTTACCCATCATAATACCAGTGATTTTAGTTTGTGGTCTCATCCTACCCGCCAATTTTTCGACCGCGGCATTATTATTTACCAACTGCCTCGTATTGATGTTTATTGGAAGATGTTCACTCAAACATATTGGAGCGCTGATCGGTATAGCTATTGGAGGATTTGCATTATTGATCCTTCTATCCTATGCTTTTCCAAATCATCTTAAACTCCAGCGTCTTGAAACCTGGAAAGCTAGAATCGAAAAGTTCGTGGGGTCAAACGAGCCCAAGGAAACTGCAGTCAATACTTCGAAAAATTTTGTGATCGACGAAGATCAGTACCAGGTGGAATATGCCAAAATGGCCATGGCTAAAGGGGGCGTATTTGGAACGGGGCCAGCCAACAACCTCACAAAATATAGTCTTCCACAAAGCTATTCTGATTTTATTTTCGCCATGATCATTGGTGAATACGGATTTATTTTAGGGGGACTCGTGATTTTATTGGCGTATTTAATATTGATATATCGAGCCATTCGAATAGCACAAAAAAGCGAATTTGCTTTTGCTACATTTCTTGCACTGGGACTTTGTTTCAGTCTGGTACTTCAGGCTTTGGTGAATATGTGTGTAGCGGTAAATATTTTACCGGTTACGGGTCAGCCACTTCCCATGGTAAGCATGGGTGGAACTTCTACCCTCTTTACCGGATTAACATTGGGAATCATTTTAAGTGTAAGCAGAACACTAAATAAGAACGACGAGAGTGCAATTACAGAAAGTGATCATTAGCGGAGGAGGCACAGGTGGCCATATATTTCCGGCCATTGCCATTGCCGATGCATTGAAGGAAGCCAACCCTTCGATCGATATTTTATTTGTAGGTGCCAACGGAAAAATGGAAATGGAAAAAGTTCCGGCAGCGGGATATAAAATTGAAGGATTGACCATTGCGGGCCTTCAAAGAAGTCTTTCTATCAAAAATCTGGTCCTTCCGTTTAAAGTTTTAGGGGCCGTTGCAAAAGCCTCCGGAATTATAAGACGTTTTCAGCCGCAGGTGGTGATTGGGGTTGGAGGCTACGCCAGTGCAGCGGTCGTATATGCGGCCGGCAGAAAAAAGATCCCGGTATTGATTCAGGAGCAAAATTCTTTTCCAGGAAAGACCAATAAAAATTTAGCGAAATATGCACATAGGATCTGTGTGGCATATCCGGATATGGAAAGATTTTTTCCAAAAGAAAAAGTAGTTTATACCGGCAACCCTGTCAGAAAAAACATTGAACACAACAAATTTACCCGGGAACAGGGGATCAATCATTTTGAGATGGATCCGTCCAAAAAAACGATTTTGGTAGTTGGTGGAAGCCAGGGAGCATTGGCCATCAATCAGGGAATAAAAAATGGGTTAGGTGTTTTTAAAGATAATGACATCCAGGTGATCTGGCAGACAGGCAAGCCCTTTTTTGCGGAAGCCAAAGCGGCGGTAGAACAGGGAAATTATAAAAATATTATGCCACTTGAATTCATTGAAAAAATGAATTTTGCCTATGCGGCGGGTGATCTGGTGATCTCGAGAGCAGGCGCTATGGCCATTTCTGAGCTGTCGGTTTGCGGAAAGGCCTGCATATTTGTTCCCCTACCCTCGGCTGCGGAAGATCATCAAACCAAAAATGCAATGTCATTGGTGAATAGAAATGCGGCCATGATCATAAAAAATACGGAGGCGTCCGAAGAATTAAAAAAAATAGCGGTTACAACATTGAAGGATGAAACGAAACTAAATCAACTGGCCCATAATATTCAAAAGTTTGCGGCTTTTGATTCGGCAGTTGTTATTGCTGCAGAAGTTTTAAAGCTGGTAAAATGAGGATAGGAGAAATAGATCAGGTATATTTCATAGGCATCGGGGGCATCGGAATGAGTGCTTTGGCCAGGTATTTCAATAGTCGGGATATCTACTGCTCCGGCTACGATAAAACAGAAACAGAACTAACAAGACACTTACAAAACGAGTGGATCGATGTTCATTATGAAGACAATATAGACCTGATCCCCAAAAGAGTCTTTAATCCGCAAAAAACATTGGTAGTTTATACTCCGGCTGTGCCAGATGATCATAGTGAACTACAATATTTTAAGAAGAATGGTTATCAATTATTGAAGAGGGCACAGGTATTAGGCATCATTTCCAGGGATAGCTTTTGTATTGCCATTGCAGGCACCCATGGAAAAACCACCACATCGAGTATGGTTGCGCATATGTGTAAGCATGCCGGGCTACCGGTAACTGGTTTTCTGGGTGGAATTACCGCCAATTATGGAACCAACTATATCGAAACCCCCAATTCAACCATAACAGTGGTTGAGGCGGATGAATATGACAGGTCGTTCCTTCAACTGAATCCGGATATTGCCATCGTGACCTCAACGGAACCGGATCACCTGGATATCTACAATAATGCGGATTCTGTACGAAAAAGTTTTGAAGAGTTTACCGGAAAGATCAAACCAAAAGGCCAGCTGATCATTCGTAAGGAGATTGGGTTGAGCCCCGCTATAAAGCCAATATTCGAATATGGGATAGATATTGAAGGGCTTTCAGCAAGGAGGGTACAAGTTAAAAACGGACATTTCTGTTATGAGGTATGGAAAGATAATGAAGCTTTGGGCACCTTTCAACTAGGCGTTCCGGGGCGACACAATGTAGAGAATTCACTGGCTGTTATTGGTGTTGGACTTCTCATGAAAATACCGGTGGAGAAGATAAAAGAGTCACTCAAAAGTTTTAAAGGGGTTAAGAGAAGGTTCCAAACCATCATTTCAACTAATACTACTACGTATATCGATGATTATGCTCACCACCCCACGGAGATTGGGGCCTGTATATCTGCAGCCAGAGAATTATTCCCCGGAAAACGATTAACGGGAATATTTCAACCGCATTTATATAGCCGGACGAGGGACTTTGCTAACGAATTTGCGCAGAGCCTTGAAAAGCTAGATACCTTGATTCTACTGCCTATTTATCCAGCCCGAGAGCTTCCAATTGAGGGTATTAATGCACAATTAATATTAGATCACGCCAATATTAACAACAAGGTATTAATAAATAAGGATCAGGTCCTAACCCACCTCAATGATATAATGTCTAATATCGATGTCTTAATAACGATGGGGGCTGGCGATATAGACACCCTGGTTGAACCCATCAGACAGCTAATACAATTACACAATAACTAGATATGAAGAGGTGGTTAAAAATAACGTTGGGTTTAATGCTGGTAGCAGGTATTGCTACTTTGCTGGCCTTCGTGAGCAGCCGCCCCAAGAAGATCAATTGCTTCAATGTACAGGTAAAAATAAGTGGCGATCCTGAAGCCATGTTTGTAACCGAAGATGAGATCCTGGCTAAATTCCAGACTTTTTGTAATGAGGAAGACGGAAATGAAGAAAACCTCGATCTGAAGGAAGTAGAGGCAAATATCAATCAGATCCCCTCTGTATACCGGTCGGATATTTATAAAACCGTTAACGGTACCATCAGTATCGAAGTACAGCTAAAAAATGTGATTGGACGCATCATCAATAAATCCGGCAATTCTTATTACCTGGATGCAAAAGGGACCATGATGCCCATTGTTGAAGATAAGCCTGCCCGGGTCTGCATTGTGAACGGTGAAATATTTGAAGAATATAATCCAAAACCCTATTATCTAACCGATGGAGAGTTGGCTAAAAAATCTGTGATCGATGATGTATTCCGCATTCTTGACTTCATCAACAAAGATGAGTTTTGGAAAGCACAGATAGAACAGATTTACGTAACCACTGAAAATAAATTCGTGCTTATTCCAAAGATGGGTGATCATGAGATTATGTTTGGAGATGCGAATCATATCGAAGGTAAATTCAAAAAGCTGGAACTATTTTATAAAGGAGCGATCAATCGTGTTGGCTGGGATAAATATAGCACGATCGATATTCAATACAAGGGACAGATCATAGGTGTTGGAAAAGAAGAGGCCATCATCCCGGTTATTGCAGACAGCGCAGAAGTAAACATTGATAACGGACAAACAGCCCCGATAAATATCGGGGCACAATAATAACTTATAATGGCACAGTCAGAAATTATCGTTGGACTCGACATCGGAACTACAAAAATTGTAGCGATGGTGGGTCGTAAAAGTGAGAACGGAAAAATCGAGATCCTCGGAGAAGGAAAAGCGGAATCGCTTGGTGTTCAGCGAGGGGTCGTAACCAATATTATCCAAACAATCGATTCGATCAAGAAGGCCGTGGCTGAAGCGGAACTGGCTTCAGGTGTAGAAATAAAAAGAGTGGTGGTAGGTATTGCAGGCCAGCACATCAAAAGCTACCAGCACAGGGGCATTTTTACCCGACACAATACTGATGAGGTAATCGAGCAAAAAGATGTAGACAGTCTTATCGAGGATATGTATAAACTATCCATTCCTCCCGGAGAGCAAATATTACACGTGATCCCCCAGGAATATATAGTTGACAATATTCCAGATATTAAAGATCCGCTGGGAATGATGGGATCAAGATTGGAAGCTAATTTCCATATTATCACCGGACAAATTTCTGCTGCACAAAATATTTCGAGATGTTGTCAGCAGGCCGGACTGGTGATCGATGATCTGATCCTCGAGCCTTTGGCATCTGCTGAAGCCGCAGTAGGTGCTGAGGAAAAAGAAGCAGGTTGTGCCTTGGTAGATATTGGCGGTGGAACCACCGACATTGCTATTTTCCAGGAGGGTATTATCCGTCACACCGCAGTAATTCCATTCGGAGGAAATATATTAACAGAAGATATCAAGAATGGTTGCAGCATTATTAAAAATTATGCGGAGCTTCTAAAGGTAAAACATGGATATGCATTACCACTGGAGAAATTTGAAAATACCAGAATAACCGTTCCGGGACTAAAGGGACGTCCACCAAAAGAAATTACACTTCGCAACCTCACGAATATCATTAATGCGAGGATGAGTGAAATTCTCGAAATGGTAAACTATGAAATTGTGAATTCAGGATATAAAGAAAAACTAGCTGCAGGCATTGTGATCACCGGTGGTGGTTCGCAGTTGAAATTCATTAAACAATTAACGGAGTTCATTACAGGTCACGAGTCGAGGATTGGTTATCCGAATGAACATATATCAGGAGGTAAGGCAGAAAAGGTAAACTCTCCTATTTACAGTACATCCATTGGTTTGATGATGATGGGTTTTGATGACCATACAAGAGAAGTTGTATTGGAAGAACCTAAAGTAAAACAGCATAGCAAAAAAACCAAAGGAAGTTTTTGGGATGGATTGATCAATAAAGGAAGAAAATTCTTTGATGACGATGAAACCAAATTATAAACGAAACAAACATTAACAAGATAATTAAAAACTAAAAATACGATTATGGAAAACCAGAATAACGAACTGATAAAATTCGAATTACCGAAGGATCAGTCATCCATTATAAAGGTGATCGGAGTTGGTGGAGGTGGCAGTAATGCCGTTAACCATATGTATAATATGGGAATCAAAGGTGTGGATTTCATTATCTGTAACACGGATAACCAATCCCTCGAGTTGAGCCCGGTACCCAATAAAATTCAGCTGGGCAAAAGTCTCACCGAAGGTCGTGGTGCAGGTGCCAAGCCAGAGATCGGACTCAAATCAGCCCTTGAAAGTATCGAAGAAGTAAGAGAACTTCTTTCAAAAAACACCAAAATGGTTTTCATTACCGCAGGTATGGGTGGTGGAACCGGAACAGGTGCTGCTCCTGTAATTGCAAAACTTGCTAAAGAAATGGGCATCCTTACCGTTGGAATTTGTACGGTTCCGTTTGGGTTTGAAGGTCGCAGAAGAAGAGAACAGGCTGAGAATGGGATCAACGAATTGAAAAAACATGTAGATACCTTACTTATTATTTCGAATGATAAGCTGAGAGAAATATATAGCAATATGTCACTCACCAATGCTTTTGGAAAAGCAGATGATGTATTGACCACTGCTGCAAAAGGAATTTCGGAGATTATCACCGTTACCGGTTATATCAATGTCGATTTTGAAGACGTGAAAACGGTCATGACCAACGGTGGTGCAGCCATCATGGGTTCCGCCACTTCAGAAGGAGAAAACAGGGCATTGAAAGCCATTGAAGGCGCCTTGAACTCTCCATTGCTGAATGATTCTGATATTCGTGGTGCAAAACATATCCTGTTGTACATGACCTACGGAGATGAGGAATTGACCATGGATGAGGTAGGCGAAATTACTGATTACATTGGTGAGATAACCGGACAAAATGAACACGTGATCTTTGGTACCGGGGTAGATAAAAGCCTTGGCAACAAAATAGGTGTCACTTTAATTGCTACAGGGTTTAAATCAATAGCAGATGATAATTTCCAGATCAACCTGGAGCAAAATTCCAATGTAGTGTTGGATGTAGCTAACAAGAACATGGACGAGATCGTTGAAGCCATTAACAACGAAAAATTCAACACTGTTTCAGAAACTGAAGAGAATGATTTCTTTGTAAGCCCTGATGCCGTTGACTTTGGTGGCGAAAAAGATAACAATGACATCGAGTTTAAAATCGATACGATTTCCAACGAAGAGATCATCACTAATCAGGTAGAAGAAAAAATAGAAAGGATTAATTTATTCGAAGATCAAAAAGAGGAAGTGGCATCGGACGACTTTGATCTTTTTAACGATATGGATCTCAGCAAGGATAGTCCACAATCCCTGGATAATTTAAATGAGGAAAAGGGTATTCTGTTTAAACAGAACGATCGTATCAAACGGTTGCAGGAGATCAGTCGTAAGTTAAAAACGCCATCAGGACTCAAGGAAATGGAGAATAAGCCTGCATATGAGAGATATGGTGTAAAACTCGACGAAAGCGACCATGCTAAAGAATCCATGGCAAGCAATCTCTCTTTATCAGAGGACAAAGAAGAAGGTTATAAACTAAGAGAAAACAATTCTTTTCTACACGATAGTGTGGATTAGACGTAAGACTTTAGATAATAGACATCAGACTTCGTTTTACTCCGTCTAATGTCTGGCTTAAAATAAATTCTCCATAATCATAGTTTTATTGGTGAATGTTTGTCGGAAAACCCTGGTGTAACAACCGGGGTTTTTATTTTAGTCTGACTTGCATTTTGCTTTGCAAAATGCGTAGTCGGACTTATCCCGACGCAAGTTGGGATCTCCGCCAATCATTTACCGTAGTCTAAAAGAAAGCCTTTTGAAAATTTACATCTTTCTTAGGGAAACAGAACCTGAGTACTACCTCATGCGAAGTAGCTCCTGCAGAACCCAGGCGGAGTGTTGAGACATCCATATCATAACCTATCATCACGATTCCTTTTGTTCCACCTTTTAATCTAATGGCGTAGTTGAGGTTCATTCCAATAGCATCAATAAGACGATAACCAAGGCCAAACATAATTCCATGGTTTTCATTAATGAAACACAAGGCATTGATGCCTGCATCGAGACTAATAACACTAAACTCCGTGCGGAACATGAGATTTGGATTTAATCGCCAGTTCTTTTTTGTTCCCAAAGGAATAAAGCCACCACCATTTACATACAACGTTTGCGGATATCCCGATTTCACTTCTGGTATATAAGCTCCATTCAGATGTGTACACGAAATGCCGGTGTAAAAATTATCCCCTGAATAATAAACACCAATCCCCATATCAAAAGCATCCCCGGCTCCATTTGGATCGGGTAACCCCCACGGGTCAGAAACCCACGGTGCATTAATATACTTTTTCGTTCCAAGCCCCATATCAATTCCAATGGACAAATCACCTGGTCCCAATTTATACCTACGATAATTAAATCCAAACCTTAATCCTCCACTGTTGGAATAACCCATATAATCACCATAACCAACAATTCCAAAACCCATTCCATTCAATTTTTTCTTTCCCAGAAAAAGAGGTACATCTACTCCAAAAGCCCAGGTTATGGGTGCATTACTTATGCCTACCCATTGAAAACGTCCACTAGCCGTGGCACTAACACAATTTCGGGAACCAATGGTGGCCGGATTAAAGAACATTTGATTTGTATAGGACATTGAAAATGATGCGTCAAGCTGGGCAAAAACTTTCCCCGCAAGTACCAGCACCAAAAAAATAGTGAGCTTTTTCATTGGCCTATTAAAAATACATAATAACTTTATCACAGCCAAACCTACGAAACATTCCTTAACTTCCAACCGTTTTAATTTCGACATGGATCTAACATATATCCTTGCTACCATACTTCAAATACTAGCTGCCTTATTCATGGCCTTTATATGGGCTGCCTTCATGAGAAAGCTGGATATTTTTAAACCGGAAAAATGGTGGAAGATAGCTGTTGCTTTCGGCGTAGGATGTCTCACCCCCTTTCCTATTTTGTTACTTCATGAATTAGTCCCTGCATTTGGTGTCCAGCCTTCTGAACTTGGATCTACTTTTAAATTCTTCATACTAAATGTGGGCATGGTTGAAGAAGGATCCAAATTTCTTGGATTCCTGTTGGTTTTCCTCATTTTTAAAAAATGGTTTGACGAGGATATTAATTTTCTGGTATATGCTTCTTTGGTAGGTTTAGGTTTTGCTACAGTTGAAAATTGCTTGTACTTTTTCGAATACGGCATCCACCTCGTATATATACGCGGACTGATGTGTGCCGTTGGACATATGACAGGAACCGCATTAATTGCATCCATGCTATGTATCGGGCTCAGGAAAAAATCGATTTATGTATTGGCACTTCCTTTCATTGGATTACTCATTGCAGGTGTACTGCATGGATTGTATGATTCGTTTATGAGCATACATGCCGGGCTGCTGGGTGTATTCTTTTCTATCTATATTTTTATGCTGGAAGTAGAAATCTGGGCTCAGTATTCGAATAATTTCCTGAATCAATCAAAATTCTATAAAAATAATATTGCGGTTGATCGTGATACGTTACAAAAATTTCTGATTGCAGCCTTCATTATTGCCGGGATTGTACAATTGATTGGCCTTATCATAAAAGAAGGCTGGGCGGCAGGACTTGTCGCTAATTTTATTATGCTGCTGATCGAAGGAATGATCACAGTGGTTCTGGTAGCTAGGATTACCCGGTATACCGTTGTCCCCGGACATTGGAAAAAAATATATCCCTATCTTCCTTTTGAAAGAAGAAGGACTGTTCCTTTTTATAAACCCAGTCCTATGACACCAGGACCCATGGGTGGACAAGGTGCGTTTGCTTTCAGTATAAGAGGGGATGAATTCAATGAATATCCATTTACAACAAGGATCAATAAACTGATCAACCTGGTTCCTTTTAAAACAAAAAAATATGATGATGATGGAGTTTACCAATGCTGGATCATTGAAAAAGTATTTTTAGGAAAAAATAAGGAGCTTTATTATCTATGTGAGTTAGCCGGTGAATATTTCAATATCCCGAATGCGCATCCCAAATACTTTCTGATCAAGCCCAAACTTGCCGGAACCAAATATGTACAGAAATGGCCCATTATTGGGGTCATCTCATTACCCTCCCAAACAGATATCAAAGATATTCAGATCCAGGAGGCCAGTTTTGTAAGATGGTCGCTTTTTAAGGATGAGGAAAAAGAACATTTTAGCCAAACCTGGAAAGAGATGATCTTTTAACTCATGCCCAAAACAATCTCCATAATAATGTTGATCAGCTGCATAACAAGCGGTTTGTTTGCACAAAAAGAATTCACTATTTACCGGACTTATCAAAAAAAAAATAAAGACCCGGAAAGATTGATTTTCGAGAATATTTACTTTGAAAATACCAAGATGGTGGTGCACAAACACTTTTTTTCAGAAGACTGGTTTGAAATAGAGTATACCGATTCTATTGGCAGAATTTTGGCGGAAGTTACAAGTGTGGATTCCTTGTACTACGTATATTTCGGAACTGATTCCGCTATTGTGTACAGCACCCAGGAAAGTAAAAATACAAGAAATGATAAGTTAGTCTTTAATAAAAAAGGAGAGGAAGTATTTGAGATGGGATATTTGTATAAAACCAACCAGATTGCCACTTACACGAGAAATACCTACCAAAATGATACCCTCCTATTGGGATCCGCCAATTATCATATCACTTATATTTTCGGTATGGCTGATACCAACCAAACCGACAGTATATTTTACAGATATGATCAATCGGGTGAACTCATCGGAGAATATCAAATGAAAACGAATGAGTTAAATTTGATCGATTCTACCTTTTTAAAAGAATACGAGTACATGGATACAGTAATAATAACATGGGATTATGATTGTGATGTTAGGCCCTGTAAAAGATTTAAACGCATCATACAAACCTATGATCGGGAAGATTATATCATATTTCAGGAAAATTACGATTATGCCGGAAGGTTTGATGGAACCGTAAAATACACCTATGAGCAACCTAAAGGAGAAACATATAAAGTTACCCAATCAATAATCAGATATAACAGCAGAGGAGAAATTTCAGAAACGAGTACATTCAGAAGAGAAGAAATTAAAAATTAAAATCTTGAAATTGACCCGGAACCACATCCAAAAATTAGCATTCCTGCTTTTTCCGACAGTAGTTTATGTCTTGTTGAGTTCTTTTTTAAAATCCTGGATCGTTGACGATGCCGGTATTTCTTTTGCTTACGGCAGAAATTTAGCACAGGGAAATGGACTTACCGCCTGGCCGGGAGAACAACCGGTAGAAGGATTTTCAAATTTTCTGTGGACCATGATCATTTCTTTTTTGCACCTGGTAAGATTGTTTGATCCGATCATTACTCCCAAAATACTTTCGTTGATATTCATGATAGGGACTTTTGTACTCGTTCAACGGATCTTTCTAAAAATCACGCAAAAGGGCTGGATCGGATTGATGTCCAATATCCTCATTGCAGCGAATGCACCTATATTGATCTGGGCGAATTCGGGAATGGAAAATGCCTTGTACATTTTTCTTCTTGTATTACTTTGTGATCTTCTAATGAGTTTTACGGAAGATTCGAGCCATTTAAGAATATTGGGTCTGGCAGTTGTTGGTTTTCTTATTGCTATTACCAGACCCGAAGGAAGTCTATACTTTTTTGCGTTACCTGCTGTTGCACTATTAA
>JANWKQ010000051.1 GCA_025451295.1 Flavobacteriales bacterium
CGATTCATTGGTTGTTGCGGGAATTGTTGTGGCTGATGATGAAAGCGGGAATTTCTATAAATCGATTGTGATACAGGATGCAACAGCAGGGATCCTCATTCGAATGGACAATACCGGTTTGTTTTCTACCTATCCGGTTGGAAGAAGATTGTTCATTAAATTGGGAGGACTCTGGATAGGAGAATACAACGGCCTCATTCAGTTGGGTGGTTCAAAAACTTTGGCAACGGTCAACGAAGTTGATGCGATCCCATCTGCTTTATTCGATACGTATATACTAAAAGGATCTATGAACAACAGTGTGATCCCGATTGATGTAAACATTACTTCACTCAACAGTTCCTACCAGAATATGCTCATTCGTTTAACCAATGTACAATTTGTGGCATCGGATACCGGACTATCTTTTGCGCCAGGTATGGTAACCACTAACCGGATGTTGGAGGATTGTGGGGCGAACCCAATTATAGTAAGGACCAGCGGATATGCCAGCTTTGCCAATTCAATTACTCCTGGGAAAAATGGAGAGTTTGTCTGTATCTATAGTGAATATTCTACTACACCACAACTTATCATTCGTGATTTGTCTGATTTGAAAATGAACGCTGTACGTTGTGGCCCCTATGTGAAGAAAGATTTTGAAGATGCTTCAGCTACCTCTGGTGGCTGGACTGTTCAACAAGTAGTGGAACCCGGAGTAACCTGGACCACCAATACCATTGGTGTAGATATTACAGGCGGGACCACTTATGGACAATGCTCCAACTATTATTCATCTGCTAACCATATTTGTGAAACATGGCTGATCTCACCGTCTTTTGATCTGACGACAGGAATTAATCCGGTACTCACTTTTATAAACGCCTGCAATTATAGCGGTGCAAATATACAGGTGAAGGTATCTTCCAATTATGTAAGCGGTAATCCAAACCTGGCAACATGGACCTCTCTATCACCGACCATTTCATCCGGAAGCTGGGCATGGGTATCTTCAGGTAGTTTAAATTTATCAGCGATGAACGGGCAAGGGAATGTCCACATTGCATTTGAATATACAGGAACGAATTCCGATGGTAAAACCTGGGAAATTGATAACATCATAGTACAGGAACAATAAAACGGAAGCATAAAAAGCGTGGTATGAAAAAACATTTTTTCTTTTTGATATTGTTAGCCGGGTTGTTAAGTTCCTGTCTTCAACAAAACATTCCTGATCCAGATAGTAATGCTGTTGATCCGAACATGACCGCTACGATCACGATTGCACAATTAAAAGCACTGTATTTTGGTACTGCCATTCAGCTGGACGATTCCATGATTGTTTCAGGTGTTGTGGTTGCTGATGATAAATCCGGCAATCTATATAAATCGATTATTATTGATGATGGAACCGCCGGTATTTTGATCCGAATGGAAAACAACGGACTTTTTGGAACCTATCCGGTGGGAAGAAGATTATTTATTAAGTTGGGTGGTTTATGGATGGGTGATTATGGCGGACTTGTTCAGCTTGGTGGCAATCTTACTGCCGGCTCCACAAATGAGGTGGATGTAATTCCTGCTGCATTATTTGATACATATATTTTTAAAGGAAGTCTGAACAACACGGTTACTCCTATAACGGTTGATATACCTACCCTGGATGACAGTTATCAGAATCGATTGATCCGTTTACAAAATGTACAATTTTCCTATAGTGATACCGGTCAAACTTTCGCGGATGCGGTTTTGCAGCAAACCGTTAATTTAACATTGACCGATTGCAACGGGAATCAGGTTTTCGTGAGAACCAGCGGATATGCCGATTTTGCCGGTCAGATTGTTCCTGCCGGGAATGGTGATTTTATATGCATCTATGGAAGATTCAATACCGATCAGCAATTAACCGTTCGTCACCCGGCCGATTTAAATTTGATCGGGGCCCGATGTGGCGACCCCATCATTTATAAGGATTTCGAAGATGGAACTGTAACTTCCGGAGGATGGTCCGTTCAACAAGTGATTGGCCCATCCATTACATGGACTGTAAATACCACCGCAGCACAGTTTGGTGGAGTGTATGGTCAATGTAAAAATTATTTACCGCCGAATATTGCCTGTGAGACCTGGCTGATATCTCCATCGATGGATCTTTCTTCTTTTGCTGCGAGTGTTCAAAATCCGATCTTCACGATGGAGTCGGCTTGTAATTATACCGGCGCCAATATTGTTGTATATTATTCTACCGATTATGTAAGCGGTTTACCTGCAACAGGAACCTGGAATACACTACCGGTTGCCATATCAGGCGGGAGCTGGGCCTGGGTAAATTCTGGCAATATTGATCTGTCAACCTATACAACCGGAACCAATGTGCATATTGGAATTAAATATACTGGTTCCGGCAGTGATGGAAAAACCTGGGAGATTGATGAAATAAAAGTGGTTGCTCAATAATTTTTTAGAAAATCCAGCGTGGCCTGGAAATATTCCATCGGTTTATCAGCATGTATCCAATGACCCGCATTTTCAATGGTGGTCAATCTGCTGTTAGGAAAATGTTCCAGGATATTGTCAATATCCGCGTCCAGAATATATTTACTTTTTGATCCACGAATAAATAAGGTAGGACCTTCAAAAAAAATATCCTTCTCCAATTCTATCCCTACATTTTCGATTTCACGGGTGATCACCGGAAGATTGAATCGCCAGGCCAGTTTTTCTTCATTCCAGTATAAACTTTTTAAAAGAAATTGTCGGGTACTGAATTCGGAAATTTTTGTTTCCATGTAGGCTTCTGCCTCTTTACGGGTTTTGATTTGATCCAGATCCAACCCATTCAATGCACCTAAGGTATCATCATGATGTGGTGCATAATGTTTTGGTCCGATATCACTAATGATAAGCTTGTTTAATTTTCGGGCAAATTTTCCGGCCATGAACATAGCCACTTTTCCCCCCATACTATGTCCCATGATATGTGCAGATGAAATATTCTCATGGGTCATTAACTCAGCTACATCCTCCGCCATTACTTCATAATTCCAGATATCATCATGCGATGATCGGCCATGATTGCGAAGGTCAACCGTATAAGTCGTAAAATGTTCGCCATATTTCTTAGCCAGTGTATTCCAGTTGTCGGATGTGCCAAATAGTCCGTGAAGAACGATCAACGGATCACCAATACCATATTTTCTAAAAAATAGTTTCATTTTTTAAGCCAGCAGGCGCTTATACATTTGAATAGTGTTCTCCAAGCCGTAATAAAGAGAATCAGCAACAAGTGCATGCCCGATACTCACCTCTAAAAGTTTTGGAATGATTGTCGAAAAGTATTGGAGATTATCCAGATTTAAGTCATGTCCGGCATTTATGCCTAGCCCAACTTCATCGGCCTTTAATGCTGCTTTTAAATAGGGCTCAATAGCTAATTCTTTCCCGCTAATGAAATTTTTTGCGTATGCTTCAGTGTATAGCTCAATCCTGTCTGTTCCTGTATCAGCCGCATGAATAATCCTATCTTCCACCGGGTCGATAAAAATGGAAGTACGAATACCCTGTTTTTTAAATTCTTTAATGATCTCTTTCAGAAAGTCTTTATACTTAACTGTATCCCAGCCGGTATTGCTGGTAAGGGCATCGGGTGCATCGGGTACCAGGGTTACCTGGGCCGGTTTTACCTTGCAAACCATGTCGATAAATGGTACACTCGGATAACCTTCAATATTAAATTCTGTAGTTAATAATGGTTTTAATTCAAGAACATCCGCAAACTTTATATGTCTTTCATCGGGTCGCGGATGAACCGTGATCCCTTCAGCTCCGAACCTTTCACAATCCAGCGCTACCTTTAAAACGTTTGGTATATTTCCACCCCTGGAATTCCGTAGCGTAGCTATTTTATTAATGTTAACGGATAGTTTGGTCATCTTAACCAATATTTAAGTAATATTCAGAACTTTTCTCAGTTTTAACTGTATAATTTACTAGTTTCGCTTCAGTAACTGCTGTAAAATTAGCAAAAACTAAAGAATAAGAATGATTGCGGAAGAGCTTATAAGCAACGAAATCCCCCCATTAAAAACTTCGGATACGGGGTTAAAGGCTTTGGGCTGGATGGAGGAGTTCAAGATTTCGCATCTTCCTATTGTTAATCACACCGACTTCTTAGGCATGGTGTCTGAAGAGGATATCATCAATTATAATGCCCCGGATGAACCTTTGGGGGGGTATCGCCTGTCACTGGCGCAGCCCTTTGTAAGAAATAACCAGCATATTTATGAGGTGATCAAGCTTGTTTCCGATTTACATCTTTCTGTTATTCCGGTACTCGACGATCATCAGAAATATCTTGGATTAATTACGTTAAGGGATCTCATCCAGAACCTGGCGGCCCTTTCATCCATTAAGGATCCGGGGGGTATTATTGTACTAGAAGTAAGTGAACGTGATTATAGTCTTTCACAAATCTCCCAGATCGTAGAAAGCAATGATTGTAAGATCCTGAGTTGTTATGTAAATACCATTCCGGATAGTACCCAAATGAATGTGGTGATCAAGGTAAACCGCACCGACCTTCGAACTGTGCTGGCCACTTTTACCCGTTATAATTATGTCATCAAAGGTTCCTATATGGAAACCGGCTCAAATGATGACATGCGTGATCGTTTCGACATGCTTATGAATTATCTGGATATGTAGTCATCCTGAATTTATTTCAGAATCACGGTGACTTGTGTGACTCCTATTAACGCCATGGACAATTATCCTAAAAAAATAGCAGAAAGTACATTCCAGAGAATAATTGCAAGAAATACAACCCAGTATGCCACATCCATGCTTGGCGGTATGCAAAGAATACCAACAGGTTTTCGGAGAGAGCTTAACCCAAATAGGATTATGGATACGATGAACAGGCTGATTACATTGGCACTGTCAAAGGAGTTCAATTTAAATTTGTTGTTATTAAAATACAGATATGCAAGTCGAGAAAGAGGTATTAGCATAACGAGATATATGCAAAATCCAATTTTTTGAAATAACCTTCTCTTACCTTCCCAGCTATCTTGTCTTTCCTCCTTTTTAATTCCAGCAATTAAGTCGTTCATAGTCTTAAAAGATTATCAAACGTTGTTTTGCTTATTGGGTTGCATAAAAAATCCCGGTACTGATCAAAGCACCGGGATTATATCATCAATAAACTGTTACTTGATAATTTTGAACTCTACCCGTCTGTTCAACTGCATATTCTCTTCTGTATCATTTGGAGCAATGGGTTGATCAAAACCATACCCCTTACTTACCAGTCGGTTTGGATCCACACCATTGGATACAAGCCATTCCATTACGGAGGCCGCTCTGGATTCAGACAAAGCGTAGTTATAGGTTTTTGAACCGCGGTTATCTGTATGAGCAGAAACTTCTACCCTAACATCCGGATTTTCGGTTAGGAATTCTTTCAATATATTCAATTCGTTTACCGATTCCGATCTTAAATTAGAACGGTCATAGTCGAAGTATACATTCTTCAATACGAATTTATCACCCATCTCTAATGGATCTAACTCAAAGTTACCCAGGTAAATGGTTTTTTGAAGATCATCCTGCGTAAAACGAACCGTTTCTTTCACCATTTTATAGCCTTTGGCAATCACAATCACTTCATAGTTCACATCTATATCA
>JANWKQ010000052.1 GCA_025451295.1 Flavobacteriales bacterium
ATAAAGTAAGCATTCATTATCGTTTGATAGAATTAAACAAGATCATCATCGATGCATCTGGTTTTACAAAAGGAATCTATACCCTCGAAATAAAAAGAGGGACCGAAGTGATCAGTCAAAAGATCAACATTGTTTAGATACGTATTTACCGAACAAATTTCTCCTTTCATCGCTTCTGACAGCATCACCCCTACCCTTTCTGTTTCCACTATAACCTAATAGACTCAGCTGTTTTTAACAAATACATCAGGTGAGTTTGTCAATCCTCCCTTTTGGATACCAGGCAAATAATGTATAATACGGTTCAACCTATTTTCGTTCTATGATCAACTAAAAAAATGATCGCATGGCTGAAATAATGAGCAATGAGCGACCCGGAAAAACTAAAAAAACAAAAGCAAAAAAACATTCTACCCGAATGGATATGACACCCATGGTGGACCTTGCTTTTTTACTTCTTACTTTCTTTATGCTCACTACCTCCTTTAACAAAGGCTATATGACGGATTTGATCATCCCTGTTCCGGGACCACCAACACCGATCAATAATGCCGTTACTATTCTTGTGGGCCCAAACAACAAAATGGTCTACTATACCGGAGAATTTAAACCCCATGAACTATCCAATTTTCGGCCAACAAGTTTTTCCAACAATAAAGTGAGAAAGGATCTGATTGAATTAAATAAAACGTTGTTCGATAAAATAACTAAAATTGAGACTGACTATACTAACAGACTAATCAATGAGTCTACCTATAAAAAACGAATGAATGATGCGATGAAGGATAAAAGTAACAAAGGCATATTTGTACAGATCAAAGCAACAGATAAAGCTTCTTTTGAAAGTATCGTTTTATTGCTGGATGAGATGAAGATATGTAATGTAGTGAACTATGCGCTGGTAGATATAACCAGGGAAGAAGAAAAAATTGTGGCCACGTTGTAAGAAGCTTATCTTTACAGCCATATACAATCAATGGCTAAAGAACAAAGGCTCACCAAACTTTTTAAAGGATTTTTTCATAGCGAAAAAGCCGGAGGATTTATCCTGGTGTTTTGCACGGTATTCTCCCTGATCCTTGCCAATTCTTCGCTGGGCGTTGATTATTTAAAACTATGGAGTTTTCAGCTCGCCAACCAACCGATGACTCATTGGATCAATGATGGACTCATGGCCATTTTCTTTCTACTCATTGGTCTTGAGTTGGAAAGAGAAGTTTATAAAGGTGAATTATCTAGCTTAAAGAGCGCCCTATTGCCTGTAAGTGGTGCATTAGGTGGTATGCTGATCCCAGCTGCCATATTTATGATATTCAACTTCGGAACTTCTACCCAATCGGGTATAGGTATTCCCATGGCAACAGATATTGCCTTTGCTGTTGGAATTTTATCCTTACTTGGAAACAAAGTACCCATTTCTCTCAAAATATTTCTTACTGCCCTGGCAGTGATAGATGACCTCGGTGCCATTATTGTAATTGCCATTTTTTATACAGGCACCTTGGCATGGATAAATCTTTTGATTGCCCTATCCATTTTTGCAGTGCTTATTGTGATGAACCGGTTAAAAATAAAAAACCTCATCCCATATTTATTGGGCGGAATTGTGATGTGGTATTTTATGCTTCACTCCGGCGTACATGCAACGATCACAGGTGTGCTGGTTGCTTTTGCCATTCCTTTTGGAAAAGGAGATGAAAGATCGGGTTCTTATTTACTCCAGAATTTTCTCCATAAACCGGTTGCCTTTTTTATTCTTCCGTTATTTGCCCTAGCGAACACTGCCATTACTATTGGAAGCGGTTGGAAAAGTCAGCTTTCAGAACCCTATGCCTTGGGCATCATTCTTGGACTCCTCATTGGTAAGCCAGTAGGAATTACCTTGTTTGCCTATCTATCGGTGAAACTAAAAATCTCCACTCTTCCGGCTGATCTTAAATGGAAGGAGGTCATCGGTGCGGGATTATTGGGTGGTATTGGCTTTACGATGTCAATCTTTATTACTTTACTTGCCTTTAATGATCCAACCATTATAAATAGTGCTAAACTTATGATCATTCTGGGTTCATTGGCCGCAGGGATTATTGGTTTTGTATGGCTCAAGATAGTGTTGACTGATAATTCTGTTGTGGAAGAAGAATAAAAAATATACTTTTAGACCGCGAAATAAAACCTAAGATTATGATCAAAAAATTAAGACTTGTTGCGATCCTTGGATTTACCCTGGTGGTATTACATTCATGTGGCAACAAACCAACCCGTGCAGATAAAGTAAAATTCATTTCTGAAGTATATATACAACTGAGCTCGATCAGCAAAAACATGGAGAACATATCTGCAGAATTTCAGACGGCAGCCGATAAGGTAGATACTTCTGCCAACAAAAGACTCGATGATGCAACCGTTGCTTCTTTAACTGATTCATATGCAAAAAAGCTGAGCGAAATTGAAGCCTCGATAAGTAAAATAGATGCGTTGAAAGAAGTGGATAAAGAAGCCAATGTGAAACAAAAAACACTGGATTATGTAAAGGAATCCAAGGATCTGGTTAAATCAATCATGGATCTTACGCTGAAACTACTTCGCGAAGGGCCGGAATCCATTACAGATGATGAAAAAACCCAGATAAAAGATGATCTGGATCATATCGATCAAATGGAATCCAAAGGTGATGCATTGAATAACGATCTTGAAGCATTTGTTGCTAAAAATAAGATCACCGATCAGGAATTAAAAGACAACGGCGCTACAGATAGAAACATCTTTAAATAAAAGGATTTCTTTTTTTTATTGAAGATTTTTGTTTCACCTTTCGGAGTTTTGCTTCATTTATGATAATTTCTTTATCTATATTTATCTTTCCGAATTCCACAATATGACAACTGCATTCCATCTTCTCCAAGATCCAAGAAAAAACAAAGGAACCGCTTTTACCAAAGAAGAACGTGATAAACATGGTTTGAACGGATTACTTCCGAATGTTATCGAAACCCTGGATACACAAGTATTGCGTGCCACAGCTCAGGTAGATGAGTTTGAAAAACCCATCAATAAGTACATTTATTTAATGCAGCTTCTTGAGATCAACGAGACTTTATTCTTTAAAACAGTGATGAGCAATCCAGCCAAATATCTCCCATTGGTTTATACGCCTACCGTTGGTGAAGCATGTGAAGCATTCGGGCATATTATGAGGAGTCCGCGAGGTTTGTATATTTCTATTAAAGATAAGCACCGTATAAAAGAAATATTACAAAACTGGTATGATAAAGATGTTCGTTTCGCTGTTGTAACGGATGGAGAACGGATTCTTGGTTTAGGAGATCTGGGCGTTTGTGGCATGGGCATTCCCATTGGTAAACTCTGTTTATATACTACCTGTGCTGGCGTTCCTCCTGAACTTACCTTGCCAATAACCCTTGATGTGGGAACCAATAACAAAAAATTTCTTGACGATCCTTTATATCCTGGCTTGAGACAACGACGCGTTGGAGGACAGGAATACGATGATTTTGTTTTTGAATTTGTTCATGCCATCAAGGAAGTATTCCCCAAAATATGTATTCAATGGGAAGATTTTCGTGGTGATGAAGCTATTGAGATCATGCATAAATACGATGATGTCCTTTGTTCTTTTAATGATGACATAGAGGGTACAGCTGCGGTAGCAACCGGTGGATTGCTAGCAGCCTGCCATTATTCAGGTAAAGCACTGACGGATCAAAAATTCTTATTTCTGGGTGCAGGGGCTGCCGCAACAGGTATCGCAAATCTATTAGCACTTAAAATGCAGTTAATTGGAGCCAGTAAGGAAGAAGCGTTTAGCAGGTTCTTTATGTTTGATATTAATGGGCTGTTAACAACCAACAGGAAGGATCTGCAGGACTTCCAGCTTCCTTTTGCAAAAGATCTGGAAGACAACAGGAATTTCGCCGATGCTATTATGCAAATCAAACCTACAGCGATTATAGGAGTAAGCACTGTTGGTGGAGCATTTAATGAACAGGTAGTTTCCAACATGGCTCAACTCAATGAACGACCCATCATATTCCCTTATTCGAATCCAACCTCACATGCGGAGTGTTCTGCAGAGCAGGCGATCACCTGGACCAAAGGAAAATGCATATTTGCCAGTGGAAGTCCGTTTGCACCTGTTAACTATAAAGGAAAAACTTTTGTTCCGGGTCAGGGAAACAACGTATACATCTTCCCTGCCATGGGTTTAGCCATTTATGCCACCGAGGCAAAAAAGGTTACTGACAAGATGTTTATTGTAGCAGCAGAAGCATTGGCTACACAAGTTACCCGTGAACATTTTGAGAAAGGATTGATCTATCCTCCCATCAATACAATACTGGAAGTTTCAGTTAACATAGCCATACGAATTGCTGATGAAATTTTTGATAGCAATTTGGCGGGTGTACCACGCCCTTCCAATCTGGAACAATTCATCCGAAGCAAGATGTACCAGCCTATGTACAAATGACGATTTACGAGTGCCGAATGACGAGTATTCGCTGCTACCTGAACGTCACCGCTTATTTTTGATTGTTTCTGAACAGATTAAGTTATCTTCCGGAGGTAGCCGCCGGATGGAATCGTCATTCGTAAATCGTCATTCGACAATAGAGGTTGGCTTGAAGTTTATTAAAATCAACCAAAACCTAATGAACCTTTTACACTTCCATTTGTATACCATATAGTTCCTACCGGCGTTAGGAGAATGGACTAAACCCCGATCATGAAGATACTTATTACCAGAAGCAGTCAAATCCTAACCTTATTGCTACTTCAAACCAGTCTGATCCATTCACAGGGTCTAACGATGCTTAAACATTTAAAAGGCACCCGAACCATCAATGGGGTAAAAGTAACTGTTACCCAGGAAGGCTTTGTAGATAGTCTCTATTATTGCGGGGACGATACCGGCCCATATTTTGCCGGGAATGATTATTCAAGATCCTGCTGCCAGACCGGAAGTTATATTTTCACCTTTTCACAGCCAATCAAAGAAGTATATCTGAATATTTCTGCCCTATCAACCAGTGATAGTTATGATGAGGAAGCACAGATCTTTGTTAACGGGGTTCATTATAAGCTCACCAATGCCGGTGAAGACAGTGGTTGCGAACCCATGGCCATTATCAGTGAAGATGGTAATCTCCGTCCATGCAACGGATGTACAGGATCAGGTTCCGACCGTATAAAGATTGAAGGTCCTATCACCACCTTAAAAGTATCTTGTGTAATCAACCTGGGCCAGCCTCAGGGAATGGTCTTTGGCGTCTATATGGGTAAACCAATAGAGAATTACGACAATACGCTTGTAAACTATACGGCCACTTTTGGCGAAAATGCATCCGGCCGTGAATTACTCATCGAATCTTCTCAATTGGAACATGCCATCATTAGCCTAAAGAATAAGAACGGGTATACGATCCCAATCCACTATCGCAGTATAGAACTTAACCGGATCGTCATCGATGCTTCTGATCTGGCAAAGGGTGAATATTTACTGGAGATCAATCTGAATGATGAAATTGAGAAGCAAAAACTTTTTATTAATTAATAGTTTGCATAATTTCAACGATTGATATCTGATCGGACAATGATGACCAAACCATCTTTTGGAATTTTATTTTTCGGCATCATTTGGATGTGCATAACCAATGTAGATGCACAACTTCCAAATCGGGTGAAACATATGCAGGGTACCGCCACTGTAAATGGTATAGAAGTTACAGTAACCCATGTTGGAGAAATCAATACATCCGGAGTAGAATATTATTGTGATGGTCAGACCGGACCTTATTATTTTGGTTTGGATTATGAACGGCGTTATGGAAATTTTGAATTTAGTTTTTCACCCCCAATAAGTCATGTTACAATTGATTTTACCGGTCTTACAGGAGATTCAGAAAATATGGAGGAAATGCAGGTTTTCATTAACGGAGAACATTATGCCATACCGGAGCCTGGAAAAAAATTATGTGAAGACCTGGCTGTACTTACATCTAAGGGAAATATCCGGCCATGCAGAGACTGCGGGGTATCCGGCTGGAAGGGAACCCGGATCGAAGGACCGATTGAAAAATTGACGATTTCCGATACCATTCTGCATGGTACCCCTGGAGGCGTATTATTTGCCTTGTACATTGGAGATCCTGTTCCGGAAAATAATGATGAGTACACAGCCGTTAAGAAAATAAAAGCGGGTGATATTGCTGCCGGAAAAGGGATCCTCATCACTTCAACCCTTATCGCAACCGCAACGTTAAGTTTGAAAGATAAATTTGAAAATATAGTGAGTCTGGAATATTTCAAAATAAATGATGAACAGATCTATGTGGATGCCAGATTGCTCATCAAAGGGACCTATGTATTGGATATTGTTTCCGGCGAACAGGTAGAAAAACAGAAACTGGTGATTGAATAACAAATGAAATGGTCGACGCATATTGGCTGGGTCTGTTTTACTTTGATCATATTGCCTACCATCGCAGGCTTTTCGCAAAGTCATAAAAAAGTAACCCATTTCGAAGGAACAAAAACAGTTAATGGTGTTGAGGTAACAGTAAATTGCATCGGTGCAACCGATAGTCTGGATTATTGCGATGGTGATCCAGCCCCGTATTTTATTGGATATGATGGTTTAACTGATCAAAGCGGAAACGGCCGGGTTATTTTCAATTTCTCTGAACCGGTTACGGATATTGTGATGAGTTTTGCTGGTACTTCGGATATTGACAATCATTATGAAGAAGTGATCGTATATATCAATGGAAATCATTACCGGCTTTCGCCAAAGAATAAAGTAAATGGATGTGGTGAAGAACTCGCTACTGTAAATGAAAAAGGTCACTTAGTTGGTTGTAGGGACTGCTCCGTTTCAGGTTGGAGTGGAACAAGAATTAGAGGTCCCATACACTCCGTGATGGTGATTGATACCGTTATTAGAGGAACCCCTAACGGAACCGTTTTTTCTTTGTTGATAGGGCCACCTGTTTCGGAACAAATAAAACCTGTTGAGAATACTTTGACGAATTATTTCCAAACCATGGAAGAGGGTTCTGCGGGAAAAGAACTGGTGATAGAATCGGAGCAACTGGAAAATACCGCCATCACTATTAAGGATGCAAACGGGAAATATATCACAATCCATTACCAGCTTATTGAACCGAACAAAGTAGTAATTGATATTTCCGATTTAACCAAAGGAGAATACTTACTCGAATTGAAATTGAATGGTAAACTGGAAAGTCAACGGTTTTTGGTAGAATGAAAACTATAAAAATACTCTTCCTCTCTTTCTTTTTTACTGTCAAGATATTTGGGCAAACTGAGAATTTTACAAATTTTGAATTGCGTACTATTGATTCCATTCAGTTCTACCAGTCCAAAACCGCATATCAAAATCACATTAATCATGACACCAACCTGATCAAGTTAACAACCGAGGAAATCAAACTACCTATGAAAAAAGGAACAAGAGATTTGCCAAGAACATATCAGGGAGAGACCGAACCTTATTATGAATATATTGGGTTTATTCCAGAGGTTAGTTGTTATGTGATAAGAGAATTGCACTATGAGGGCAGCTGGGTCTATTTGGTTGATAGTGTTTATGGTTATTTACGATTCCACATGACCAACGAGCCCAGGATTTCTCCCAACATGAACTATGTGGCCAATTTATCTGAAGAGTTCGGTATGGAATCAGTGCCCATCGGAGTGCAGATTCGTAAAATCGAAAAAGAGAATGATGGCTCTCTTGATTATAGGCCAGCATTGGTTGAAATTTACCAGTTTTTTTGGGTACCAGAGGAACTCGTCTGGAAAAATAATTCTACTATACAGATAAAGGCAATTGAAATGAATTACTACGATGGTATACAGGAAAAATCTACAAATTTAATGGTTCCTTACATCTACCTTGAAATTGAAATGAAATAAGACTAGTGCACTGCTTGATCTGATTCAACCGTTGCTAAAAATCTTTCCGCTTCCAAAGCGGCCATACAACCTGTACCCGCAGCAGTCACGGCCTGACGATATACTTTATCCTGCGCATCACCCGAAGCAAATACACCATCAATTTTTGTTTGAGTGGTTCCGGGCTTGGTAATGAGATAACCGGCCTCATCCATATCCAGCCAGCCTTTAAAGATCTGTGTGTTCGGTTCGTGGCCGATTGCCACAAAAAATCCGGTAACCGGAATGGTTTGTGTTTCGTTCGTCTTATTATTTCTTACAGTAACCCCTTCTACTACCTTCCCTCCTACTACTTCTACTGTTTCAGTATTGAACATGATCTCTATGTTCGGTGTATTTTTTACACGGTTAGCCATGATCTTCGATGCCCTGAATTCATCACGACGAACTAACATGGTTACCTTTTTACAAAGCTTCGATAAATAATGTGCTTCTTCGCAAGCGGTATCTCCGGCTCCAACAATGGCCACTTCCTGACCTTTATAAAAGAATCCATCACAAACAGCACAAGCGGAAACACCATGTCCGTTCAAACGTTGTTCGGATTCGATCCCGAGCCATTTGGCTGATGCACCGGTACTGATGATCACCGTTTCTGCTAATACTTCTACGCTTTCATCTATGGTGATCTTAAAAGGTCGTTTGGTAAAATCAACCGCTGTTGCCAGTCCAAAACGAATATCGGTTCCAAACCTTTCGGCTTGCTTTCTAAAGTCTTCCATCATTTGCGGTCCCATGATGCCGTCCGGATAACCGGGATAGTTTTCGACATCATTGGTGATCATGAGCTGACCACCCGGTTG
>JANWKQ010000053.1 GCA_025451295.1 Flavobacteriales bacterium
GTCCGTATGGAATAATAAATATATTTTTCATTATATGCTTTTTGCAGAACATAGTTATTGTCTAAAGAGTCGAGTCCATAGGCATTGTTTTCGTAAGAAAACGAAACGATATTCTTTAAATAGGTTTTATTATTTTTAAAACCATACGTATGGGTTAGACCAGTAGCAGCCACCCAGGAAATGCGATTATCCTGAAACCGTTCTCTTCTTTCGGACCATTGCAATGAATCTTTTACTGCAATTTCTCCTGCTGTATTATTTCCACCGATCCCCCAAAAAGAAAGAATGCCCGCTTTTTTCATTGGAAAATTAAAATGAAACGAAAGATCCTGGAAAACGGGAACCTGTCCATTATCTACAATAGGCAAGCCTAGCAGATTAAATAATTGTAAGGTGGAATAGCGGTAGTTAATGAGATAGCTTCCATCATATTTTTTACTGAAGGGACCTTCGAGCATTACTTGGGCACCCAACACCCCAAACTGAAATGCATAGTGTCTTTTTTTATAATTCCCTTTTCTGAATTTAATATCGAATACACCTGACAATGCATTTCCATAATCCGCCGAAAAAGCACCAGTCATAAAATCGCTGTTATCCAATACCTGCGAACTTAAAATGGAAATCCCGCCTCCGGTTGAACCTTCACCACTGCTGAAGTGATTAGGATTTGGTATTTCAATGCCTTCGATCCGCCAGAGCAATCCCCGTGAACTGTTTCCACGTACAATGATTTCATTGCTGGCATCATTGCTGGTAGATATTCCGGCAAACGAAAGTGACATGCGGGCAGGATCATTGAAACTGGCCGAATATCGCTGCGTTTCTTCTACAGAAAAAGTTCGAACACTTACAGTCGACATTTCATTAATCGCCTTTTCCCGATCCAGTTTAGCCACCACTGTTATTCCATTCATTTGAGTAATGGACTCCGTAAGATCAATATTCAGGTTGGTTTCTTTGCCTGCAGCAACGGTTACTTGTGGCAATATAAGGGGTTCGTATCCAACAAAGGTTACCTGGAGATCATATTTGCCATATTTGAGATCACGGATCATGAATTTGCCTTCGGCATCCGTGGTAGTGGCTATCAAGGGATCGGTACCCAATACCGTGATGGTTGCATTCGGGAGGGGAGCCTTGCTTTCTTTATCAACCAACTGCCCGATAATGCTTTGAGTAAATTGTGCATATAGCTGGGATCCCATAAGACCAAGAAGAAAAACCAAAAAAAATCCCAATTTTTTCATAAACCTTCGGCTGGAAGCATCTGCATGATTACATTTACCGCATAAAATTAATAATAACATGAAGACACTCTCCATTCTCGGTTTCTTATTCCTGGCAATCATCCCGATGCAGGCACAAATATCCATGCCTCAGCCAAGTCCCTTAGGCACCCTTACACAAAAGGTTGGACTTACAGATGTTTCCATCGCTTATTCCCGTCCAAGTGCAAAAGGCAGAAAGGTTTTTGGTGACCTGGTACCGTATGGAGAAATGTGGAGAACTGGTGCAAACCGGTCTGTAAAATTCAGCATTAGCGATTCGGTTACTGTGGGAGGTAAAAAAATAGGAAAAGGAGATTATTCGATATTTACGATCCCCACAGCAACAGATTGGACAATCATCATCAACAAGGGTGTTGATCTGAGTGGAACAAGTGGTTATAAAGAGGAAGATGATGCTGTTCGATTTACGGTAACACCGGTTAAAAATAGTTTTACCGAAACCTTTACTTTTAATTTTGGAAATCTCACCAATACTTCGGCGGATGTAGAAATTTTATGGGAAGAAGTAAAAGTGGCATTTAAAATTGAAGTGACCGTGGATGACAAAGTGATGAAAAATATCGAAGCAGCTTTAAATCCGTCAGGTTATAGTTATTATCAGGCTGGCCGGTATTATTATGAAACGGAACGGGATAGTAAAACTGCTTTGGAATATGTGAATAAGGGAATTGAAATCAACGGAGAAAAATATTGGATGCTAAGGACCAAGTCGTTGATCCAGGCTCGTTTAAATGATTATAAAGGCGCAATTGCAACTGCGGAAAAAAGCAAAGAACTGGCATTAAAGGATGAAGATGATTCTTATGTAAAAATGAATGAAGTCAGCATACTGGAATGGCAGGCAAAGTTGAATCAGGGTACTAAGGTAAAGAACAAGTAGTCTTTATTAAAGTACGAAAAAATCCACGATAAACGTTTCATTTTGTTTTTGGTGATCTTTAGGTTGTGAGGTAATTTTCAGAAAAATTATACCATGAAAGCCTACCGGATCAATGTTGCACAGCCCTGTTCGGAAAACTGGGACCAGATGAAATCTGCAAAAGACGGTAGGTTCTGCCTTAGTTGCCAGAAGAACGTGGTGGATTTTACCAGAATGAAGGATGAAGAGATCGTAGCCTATCTCCTTTTACATTCAAATACCTGTGGTAGATTTTATAATGATCAGCTCGACCGAAGTGTATATTATTCTTTACCTGTAAAGGCACGACACTATCATTGGCCGGCGATTGCCGCTTTTTTAGTGGCTGGCTTATTTTCGGTGGCTCCGGCTTTTTCTCAAACACCTATCCAAAAGACGGTTTATCCGGTGGGGATCAGAAGAGATCCGCCTCTGAATACTGAAATGCCTAAACTTCCGGAAGCAATCAACAGCGATCCGGTCGTAGAAAACAAGCAGGACAGTAGTCAAACAAAGGCCTTTACTTTAACAGGAACTGCTATTGACAAAGAAACCGGTGAACCATTGGGATTTTCGACCATTATTGTGATGATAGATGAAAAGGTCATTAATTCTGTAACGGCGGATACAGCTGGCTATTTTTCTATCACCCTGCCTCCAAATGTTAGTGATAGTTCAGTTACCCTAAAGGCAAACATGGTGGGGTATGCCCCAAAGACCCTAAGTATAAATTCTGCTGACCTTGAAAAACCATTGATTATTGAACTGACCTATTCCCGGGTTCTCATGTCGGGGATGGTCATTATGACGGTTGAAAAAACCATAGAACCTATCACCCCCTCCCCTGGCCCAGGCAGTTACAACTTTAATTCCCCAGGTTTTAACTGATTTATCAAAATACCTATAAATCACTGAACCTTTTTAAAAAAGAGGTGTAAGTATTCATGTTTGCTGCCAATCTTATACCCGAACGATTAAAAATCAACTATGAATACTTATAAAATTCTTATTCCCAAACCCTGTACTGAGGACTGGGGGAAAATGACCCAGACAAAAAATGGTAAGACCTGTGCTTCCTGTAACAAGGTTGTGATCGATTTTTCGAACATGAATGATCAGGAGATTATGGAAATTCTTTTGAAAAATAAAGGCAAAAGAGTTTGTGGTAATTTTTTCAATACACAAATTGAAAAACCGATTCATTATATCACGCAAAAAAAATACACCAAATGGCCAGCCATTGCCGCCATGCTGGTTGCCGGATTGTTTCAACTTACCACCGGCAGTTTAAATGCACAGAATCCAACGAAATTGGTTGCTTATCATAAGGAGGCCCGTTTTGAAACAAATACACAGCTAAATACCGAACCGGGTAAGGACAGTACGATTGTCTATTCACTGAAAGTAGTATCTAAAGAAGGAGAGTATGCTATACCAACTGCATTTGTAATGATTGAAGGTATTGGAGAATTTACAAGTGATATCAACGGAATGGTTACATTTAGTATTGCCGAAGAAAAAATTCCAAATATCATTCATATTAAACTATCCGCTATCGGATTTAACGACGAAGATTTTCATCTACAAAAAGCAAAGCTCACCAAAACAAAGAATATAGATCTCTGGATGACCGAGTCAGAACGATATATGCTGAGAGGTGATGTAAGTATTGAAGATTCTCATTAATCGGGTCATGAAAAAATATAAAGTTACACTTGGAAATCCCTGCACCTTCGGTTGGCAAAATATGACAACGGTTGAAAAAGGCCGGCATTGTTCACAATGCGATAAAACAGTAGTCGACTTTACAGTAATGACAGATGAAGAAGTGATCCAATATCTATTATCACATAAAAATGTATGCGGACATTTCAATAAGTCACAATTGGGGCGTACCATGCTTTTACATGAACCCAAAAAGAAAAATATCTTTCACTGGCCTTCTATTGCTGCTATGTTGGTTGCGGGAATGTTTCAGCTAATACCATCAAACCTGAATGCGGCTAAAAGCCAGGGCGCCTTAAAGCCTATTTCAGAAATGCAATTTGTTCATGGAGCTGATCAAACTACCTCGTCTTCTCAAAAATTCATGGATAAGGACAGCCTGATCACCTTAAAAATAAAAGTGGTTGACGCTTCAACGAAAAAGATAATTTACAACGCAAATGTTGCGCTGGAAAATATTGGTTCGTATAAGACAAACAAAAAAGGGGAATTTTCACTTTCCACTCAATTGGGAGATCTTCCGGAGATTATCAAGATCCAGGCTACAGCACTGAGTTATCATACCATCATGATAAACGTGGATGTAAAGGAGTTTGTTAAGAATCCATACTATCAGTTGGAATTGTGGTATGACGATCCTTATCAGCCGGTTGACGGAGGTGATATCTACATAGAACAGGATTAACAGCTGGGGTGAGGATAACTTAGTCTGTTCTTCACTTGTTTTTCGGTATGAAATGCTTTAAATTGCTTAAAAATCAACCATGGAATATAAGCGCCTATCTATTCCAAATCCATGTTCCGAAAACTGGGAGCAAATGAAAAATGACAATGCCGGCAGGCATTGCGATTCCTGTAAAACAGTTGTGGTTGATTTTTCAGAAATGAGTGATAAGGAGCTGATCCGTGTTTTACAAATGAATAAATTTCATTGCTGCAGGGTAAGTCAGGATCAGTTGGATCGTTTATATACCCTGAAACCACAAAGATCAGATCGAAGTAAATATTGGATGACCATTGCCGCTTCGTTGGTTGCGGGTTTGTTACAGGTATCCACCTCCTATTCCCAATCACCTGTAAGACCAAAGATTTTGAGACCAATGGAAACTCAATTCAAAGGGAAAGCAGAGATACAAACCAGAAAAATCACCATCGAAGTAGTAATGGGAAATAAAAACAAACCGGTTGAATATGCCCGTATCTATTTTAATGAGGGTAACTACCATTTTTTGTTGACTGATAGTTTGGGAATCGCCAGTTTTGACATACCTGAAGAGCTGCTGTCACTAGAACAGTTCAATTTGACCATCACAAAATCAATTGGGATTGGGAATACAAGATTTGAAAAAAAATATGCGGAGGAGTTCATGATCATCCCCACTCAAATAACGGATGATAAGATCCGGATAAAACTTCTTCATTTTAAAAAGCAAAGGAGATATAGGTTTATGGGTTGTCCTTCATTCTAAAAAAATGGCTTATAAAAAACTTTCCATACCCAATCCTTGTTCCCAGAAATGGGGAAAGATGAAACCGATGGGCGAAGGTCGCCATTGTACTTCATGCGATCGTATTATCGTAGATTTTTCAAATATATCAGATGAAGAATTGATCAAGGTACTGAAAACCGGAAAATATCATTGTGGAAGATTCAGTGGCGAACAACTGGAGAAGATCTATTATATCGGCGAACCTCAGCGTCAGAGAAAAAAATATTGGGGTGCTATTGCAGCAGCTATTGTGGCTGGTATGTTTACCGTTTCTACCACCTATTCACAAACGCCTCAACAAACCAGAAGAGCACCACAGACGCTTATTAAAAAAGGCGATCCGGAAAAATACACGGAAAAAGAAGAGGTAAAAAACAGCATTACTATTGTTGTTCTTGATGGTAACAGCAAAACAGGACTACAATCGGTGCAGGTGAATCTCATCGATTTGGGAATTAGTTCGAGTACCAATAAGGAAGGCTCGTCAATACTCGATGTAAACCATCAATATGATGAAAAACAGATGGTCACCGTTGAACTGTCCATCTGGGGTTATAAATCAAAGACGATAAAGATCAGATTGGATAAACTCCTCAACAAGACCAAAACATTTTATTTAAACAGAAAGAAATTTAAAAGATCAGGTTATAAGCATATGGGTGTGCCTATTTTTAATTATGAAGACCAATAAATAATCTAAAAAATGATTTTACTGTCACTTTTATTCAACCTGATTTTTTCTCCCACTATTAGAGCGGATGTTTCAATTGAATTCCAGTTCAAGTCAATGTCTATGGGACAACCACCAATGAAGATGTACTATTATGATTTGACACTGAAGAATACATTCGACAAAACTTTTTACGTTCTGATACCATGCTCCTTTGACAATCCTACTCCTGGCAATGGTAAAGTTTGGGGTGCCCAGTTTGATGATTTTGGTTCCGTCGAAGGTTCTACCTTATTTGCCGAAGAAAAGGTTACCATTTTCAAACTTGGTCCTAAACAGGAAATAAAGGCTGAATCATATGAAATCAAATCGTTCCAGGATAAAATACTGTCTGAAGACCAAACTATTATTGTTTATACAACCGAAAATGTAACAGTAGGTGGTAATAGCCTGGAAAGTTTTATGAGCAACAATAATATACACGATGATAATCTTCCATTTGCCCTGGATAAACCTTCCAAAAACACGGTATTAGTAAAAGTTCGATGATCAATAATCAACACCATGAAAACAAAAACACTTCATATCCAAAATCCCTGCAACCAGAACTGGGATGAAATGTCGCTATTAGGAAACGGTCGCTATTGTGGTTCCTGCAATCATGTGATCCACGATTTTTCTGATATGAGTAATAACGAGCTTCTGCAGATGCTTCAAAGTGGACAACATTCCTGTGGAAGGTTTGATAAAAAGCAAATGGGTTTGATGTATGTATTGGGTCAGAAAAAAAGAGAGACCAAAAAATACTGGAATTCTGTTGCTGCTGCGATTATAGCTGGTATGTTACAGGTTTCTGTCGGATATTCACAGACACCATCGAATCATCAACCGCTTTTACCAAGAAATTTTCTTTTCAAAGGAGATGTACAAACGACAACAAGTAACCAGGAAACCGATCAAACTACAACCAAGCAGAAATTTAGTTTTAGGGTAGTTGATTCAGAAACCAAAAAACCTTTACCATCAGTGCATATTGAAATCATGGGTTTAAGCGGATATACAGATAGCTTAGGAAGAATTGATTTTAGCCTTGAATATGATCCTGAAGTAAGAACCAGGGTTTTTCTCAATCTACTGGCCGCTAAATACGAAGACCAAAAAGCAGAAACCACTTTACAGGCCTGCATCAATAAACTTACCATTCTCTACATGCGCAAAAAGAAAACGCATGAGAACAGGGAATACGTGGTAGGATTCTTTTAAGCTTTAAATTTACTTCTAAAGATATTATCCCAGAATGGGCTGCTTACACCAAAACCTCTTTCAGGATCGTGGTAATGATGCTTCATATGATATTTCTTTAGTTTCTGGAACCAACCCCATTGCCAGGTAGCATGGTGGGTAGCATAATGTAATTCATCATATAATAAATAACCCATCACCATGCCTGCAAAAACAGATTCACCAAATTGAGCTCCACCGATGAGCCAGGTCATTAAATAAAAGAAGGTAGCCAATGGCAACGATAAACTTGGGGGCATAACCAGTCTTAAACTATCATTCGGATAATCATGGTGAACTCCATGCATAATAAACATAAAACGTTTACCTGCTTCGGAGGTAGGATGATAATGAAATACGAAACGATGCAATAAATATTCAAGGGCACTCCAGATAAAAATGCCGCCGACAAACAAACCTGCAAACAAATACCATTCATTATGTTTAACAGCAATGGAACGATATCCCAGAAAAACCATTACCGGAACATAAAGAGCCAATGGAACCCAGAAAGGTGTCCGCGAAAAAAGGTCCATAAAATTGCTTTTGAACATTCTAACCGACTCATCTTTATGGGAAACAAAGAGTTTCTTTTTAGCGGGGGCTTCCTGAAGATTGGCAGTTGTATCCTGCAAAGTGGTATTCTCCTGCATACAAGGATTTTGTTTAGGCAAAGATACGAAATTTGCCTAATTAGTTGGTTAGCCTCATTCGGGTAAATTGGAAAGCCTTATCAACAGGCGTTTGTAATAAAATAAGGACCCGTCAACTTATCCAAAACGGGCCTGGGCGGGGTGTCTGTCTGCCGGTAAGGCAGACACACTCCACAGCTCAGAGGTCGAGGAGTAGGGTAAAACACCCAGGGTAGGGCGGCGGAAGGGCCCAGTATGGATTTTGGATGAATACATCACATTGACACTGTTATGCCCAAATGTTAAACAACCAATACCTAAAACAGGTGAAAATGCAGGAAGGCAGCATTGGCCGAACCCCAGATGAGTATATTTGCTCAAAATTTTAAAACAGGATGAAGTATATAAGTTTAGTGGCAATGATTTTAGTGCTTATTTTAAGCAGCTGCGGAGGTAAAAAAGCAACCGTAAAAGAAAACAAGAACGATTCAACACAAACGGTGAAAGATACCTGCAGGTATGATAACGAAAAACATTTATCAAATATAAAAATGCTCACCTTCGGTGGCGAAAATGCAGAAGCATATTGGAGTTTTGATGGAACAAAATTCTGCTTCCAGCGAACTGCTGAAGCGGACAGCATTATGTGTGACCAGATCTTTATGTGGACTTTGGCTGATGGAGATATGAGAACACAAAAACCAACCAGAATTTCTACCGGAAAAGGAAGAACCACTTGTTCTTATTTTCTCCCGGGCGATTCGTTGATCTTATATGCAAGTACGCATAAGGCTGGTGATGCATGTCCGCCGACACCTGAAAGAAAAAAGGGTGCCTATTATTGGCCGATTTACGAAACCATGGATATATATGTGGCGAATTTAAAGGGTGAGGTGGTAAAACAGCTGACCAACAAAAAAGGATATGATGCTGAAGGAACGGTGAGTCCTAAAGGCGATAAAATTGTATTTACCAGTGATCGCAGTGGTGATCTTGAATTATATACGATGAATATCGATGGCAGTGATGTGAAACAAATCACGAATGAACTGGGCTATGATGGTGGTGCCTTTTTCTCTCCAGATGGAACAAAGATCGTATATCGTGCCAGTCGACCAACGGCAGATTCATCTGTTGCCAAATACAAAGATTTATTAAAAAGACATTTGGTGGAACCGAGTGATATGGAAATTTTTATTTGTAATGTAGATGGTTCGGATAAAAAACAGATTACCAAACTGGGTAAAGCTAATTGGGCGCCATTTTTTCATCCTTCAGGGAATAAAATTATTTTCTCGAGTAACCATAAATCACCAAAAGAATTTATGTTCAATTTATGGATGATCAATCTGGATGGAAGCGGATTGGAGCAAATCACCTTTGATCCGGTGTTTGATGCATTTCCCATGTTCTCTCCAGATGGAAAGAAAATTTTGTTCAGCAGCAACCGGAATAATGGCGGAACAAGAAATACGAATTTATTTGTTGCAGATTGGGTTGAATAAAATTGACGATTTACGATTTACGAATGACGATTAATACAGAAGTGGGACAACCTTCATGGATACAGAAACTACAGACACGCTGGAAAGTAAAAAATGCTTTCCAGGTGATCCTTATTCTGTTGGTTTTTGCTTGCACTGGAACTACCGTATTGCTGGTGAAAAAACCGTTGTTCCATGTAGCCTTTCCCGATGGTGATATCCCCACCTGGGTAAAGATCATGTATTGGGTTTTTATCTTGCCTATTTATAATGTCATCCTTCTTATCTATGGTTTTATCTTTGGCCAATTCAAATTCTTCTGGGAATTTGAGAAAAAAATGTTCAGAAGGATATTTGGGATGAAGCGGAAAGATTAAATTCCTTCTTTTTTCTTATATTCGTTTCATTCAAAATCATACAATCATGGCAGACTTAAATGGCAAGTGGATAGGCTCTCTCCTCTTTGGACCTGAATACGGACGCGATGCCGGCAAAGAATTATTTTTTGAAATAGACTTTGTGCAAACAGGGGAAAAATTCACAGGCACCGCAAGAGATACCGGTGGATTTGGGGCAAGTCCAGATCCTGCTAAGATTGAAGGTACTTTCAAAGAAAACAAGATCCAATTCGAAAAATATTATGCAAGTCAGCATACGGTTGATGAACATGGTAAAACCATTGTTGACAGAAGTAAATCTGGTCCGGGCATTCAATATGAAGGCGTGTATAATGAATCCGATAAAACATTTACGGGTACCTGGTATATTGCCATGATGCAGAATACGGGCAGAGGCATGCAGGAGTTTAAATGTACAGGAACCTGGAATATGAAGCAAAATGTAGTGGCGAAAGCGCCGGTGGTATAAAAGATTGTTATGAAAAGAGCCATCTTCCAATTGTATATTATTGGGGCATTCGCTTTGTGCAGATCTGTTAGCGCTCAATCAATAACAGAAATTACATGGAAAGGAGTAAGGATCTATGAATTTCAATCCCGATCACATCCTGATACTTTAGAATTCTGCGGTGGTGAATATCTGGTGGATGTGAAAGCTACCACCATGGAAGAACTTACAAGTACGGAATTAGACCTAATTGTAAAAAAGATCAAAAAAAATCGTTGTGAGATTGTTTTTATCGATCTAAAAAAATATTTCCTTTTGGAAAGTAAGCAACTTTATATTCTTGGTCTGAAACGAAAATAAAATCATTAAAACTTAAAATGCGTTTGATAAAACTGCTACTCTTCATTTATGCTTTCTCCGGCATACTCTTTGCCCAAACCTATAAATTCGAACAGGAATGTGATGATGCCCGGTTGAAGTGCAAAATGGCCAGAAAATATAAATTCAAGACAGTCTCCGCTTTTGATTTTAAAAATGAAAAATCGAAAAAAGGAAAGTTTATTTCTAAAGAATCGTATGACCCCAATGGAAATCTTTTAAA
>JANWKQ010000054.1 GCA_025451295.1 Flavobacteriales bacterium
GATGAAATGCTAAAGGTTAATTTTTCCGTATTTTTAAGCGAGAAGATTGGCCAGAACTATACCTACCTGGCCAGTTTGTTTTCAGAGATCCAGGGAACAACGATCGAACAATTTATTATTCTGCATAAAGTGGAGCGAATAAAAGAATTGATCATCTATGATGAACTCAATATTACGGAAATTGCCTGGAAGATGAATTACAGCAGTGTTCAGCATTTATCCAATCAATTTAAAAAAATTACAGGTCTTTCTCCTTCCCATTTTAAACTGTTGAAAGACAAAAGACGTAGTCCGATCGAAGAAATTGGGAATCCCCAAACCATAAACTAAACAAATGGAAATTAACAGATCCGAATCTCAATATGCCAGAAGTTTAATAGAAGCAAGTCTGGACCCATTGGTTACCATCAATACTGATGGAAAGATCACCGATATGAATGAGGCATTGGCAAATATTACCGGAATAACGCGTGAAAAACTCACTGGTACTAATTTCCTGGATTATTTTACCGATCCGAAAAAGGCGAGGGAAGTTTATGAAGAGGTGTTTGCAAAGGGATCGGTAGCAGATTTACCGTTAACCATTCTGCATACAAATGGAAAACTAACGGATGTGTTGTTTAACGGATCTGTTTATAAGGATGATAATGGGAATGTATTGGGGGTAGTAATTGTTGCCAGGGATATGGCCAGACAAAAATGGGCAATAGAGTTGCAGGATGCCAACAGAGAACTTGCGTTTCAAAACTATGAAAAAGAAAAACGGGCGGAGGAGTTGGTGATTGCCAATGAAGAACTTGCTTTCCAGAATGATGAAAAGGGTAAACGGGCAGAGGAGTTGGTAATTGCGAATGAAGAACTTGCGTTTCAAAATGATGAAAAAGAAAAGCGGGCAGAGGAGTTGGTGATTGCGAATGAAGAACTTGCTTTTCAGAACGATGAAAAGGAAAAACGGGCTGCAGAGTTAAGAATTGCTAACTATGCCCGAAGTCTTATTGAAGCAAGCCGCGATCCCTTGGTTACGATCAGCACCGAAGGCAAGATCACGGATATGAACGAGGCACTAGCGAGCATAACTGGTATCAGCAGGGAAAAATTAACCGGGACCAACTTCGAAGATTATTTTACTGAACCTCAAAAAGCACGTAAAATTTATCAGGAGGTATTTGAAAAAGGTTTTGTGGCTGACTATCCGCTAACTATTAAGGATCATACCTTAACCGATGTATTATTTAATGGATCTGTTTATAAGGATGACCAGGGGAATGTCCTAGGAGCAGTGGTGGTGGCACGGGATATCACCGAACAAAAAAGAATTGAGAAGGAACTCATAGAAGCAAAAGTTTTTGCGGAACTCGCTACCGGACTTGCTGAAGAAGCCAAAAGTAAAGCCGAAAGTGCTACCCGGATTGCGGAGGATGCGGTAAAAGCCAAACAACAGTTTTTGTCTAATATGAGCCACGAGATCCGTACACCGATGAATGCGATCATTGGATTTACAAAAGTGGTGTTGAAAACAGAATTGTCTGCAAAACAAAAAGAATATTTAACGGCGATAAAACTTAGCGGAGATGCATTAATTGTGCTGATCAATGATATTCTGGATCTTGCGAAAGTAGATGCGGGAAAAATGACGTTTGAACAAACACCTTTCAAGATGGCCATGTCTATATCGGCCATGCTTCATTTGTTTGAAACAAAGATCCAGGAAAAGAATCTGGAATTGATCAAAGAATATGACAGTAAAATCCCGGAGGTTTTGGTGGGTGATCCTGTACGTTTACATCAGATCATTTTAAACCTGATAAGTAATGCTGTAAAGTTTACGACCCATGGAAAAATTATCGTACGTGTTCATTTGCAAAAAGAAGACGATGAGACGGCGACCATTGAATTTTCTGTTACAGACACGGGAATGGGAATCCCACAGGAGAAAATAAAAAAGATCTTTGAAAATTTCCAACAGGCCTCCAGTGGTACTTCGCGACTGTATGGAGGCACGGGGCTGGGTCTGGCCATTGTTAAGCAACTTGTAGAACCGCAAGGGGGAACCATCAGTGTAATAAGTACGGTGGATGAGGGGTCAACTTTTAGTTTTGTCCTTCCTTTCCAAAAAACAAAAGAGAAAGCACCAGATGAAGCGGGCCTGGAAGAATTGGATACTGAAATTAAAAACATAAAAGTATTGGTGGTTGAAGACATTGCGCTTAATCAGTTATTGATGAAAACATTGTTGGATGATTTCGGATTTGAACGTGATATTGCGGCCAATGGAAAAATAGCGATCGAAAAACTGGAAGCTAAACACTACGATATTATTTTAATGGACTTACAAATGCCTGAAATGAATGGCTTTGAAGCTACAGAGTATATTCGAAATACAATGAATTCAAAGATACCGATCATCGCTTTAACAGCAGATGTAACGACCGTTGATCTGGCTAAATGCAAATCGGTTGGTATGAATGATTACATAGCCAAACCTGTCGACGAAAGGTTGTTGTATAGTAAAATAATTGGCCTGGTTAAAAAACCGTTGAAAATCCCAAGGGATAGCGGGATAGGAGATAAAAATTCTATTGGCAAGAAACTAAAATGCACGGATCTTGATTATTTAATGCACCGTACAAAATCCAATCCAAAATTAATGATGGAAATGATCTCCTTGTATCTGGAGCAAACGCCACCGCTGATCATCACCATGAAACAAAGCCTGCAAGATAAAGACTGGCATTCGTTGCATAGCGCAGTCCATAAAATGATCCCTTCATTCTCCATTATGGGAATCAGTACTGACTTTGAAAACATGGCGAAGAAGGTACAGGAATATGCAAGTACCCAGCAACAAACGGATGGAATACCTTTGCTGGTTTTAGAACTCGAAAGGGTTTGTACCCAGGCATGCACTGAATTAACAGAAGAGTTTAACAAAATTAAAAACACGAATGAATGAACACTGAAAAGATTAAATTATTTCTGGTAGACGATGATGCGGTGTTTTTAAAGTCGTTGGAAATTGAATTTCTTCAACACGCTGATTTTGCCATTGAAACCTATGCAACCGGTGAACTTTGTATTGAGAATCTGACCAGAGGGGCAGATATAATTATCCTGGATTATCACTTAGACGGAATTGATAAAAACGCAATGAATGGTATAGCTACCCTTGATAAAATTAAAGCGATTAATCCTGATATTCCGGTGATTATGTTATCGTCTCAGGATAAAATTGAGGTAGCCATTGATTGTATTCATCATAGAGCATTTGACTATGTGGTAAAAAGTGAAACTGCTTTTATTCGTTTACAAACCATCATTTCAGCTATTTTCAGCTATAAAAAAATGGAGAAAGAGCTGAACTGGTACATGGATCGGATGTAGTTGAGGGTTTCTATATTATCCTCAAAATTATCTTGTAACTTATTTCTAAAGTTACATAACATTTAAAAGTTAAAAGGGAGTCACCTTTGCCATGTGAAGATCAATTCACAAGTGGTTCGTAATAATATGGACTATAAATTAAACGTCATGAAAATAAACAAGATATTATCTGTGATCGCATTGGCTTCTGTGACCCTGTTAGTGGGTTGTACAGCAGAAAATCATACGGAAATTCCTAAACAAACAACTCAACAGTCTACGGTGCCTCTTGTAACGGCATCCAGCTTTGGAGTTATCGCGGGTTCTGCTGTTACCAGCACTGGCGCAACCATCGTTACTGGAGACTTAGGATTGAGTCCGGGTTCTTCAGTTGGAGGATTTCCTCCCGGGATTTTAAATGGCACCTTACGTATTAATGATGTTATCGTCAATCAGGCTAAGCTTGATTTAACTGCCGCTTATAATGATGCCGCCGGACGAAGTTGTACTGATATGGTAACTTTGTCAGGAAACATAGGCGGCCTGACACTTACGCCCGGACTTTATAAATCCACCTCTTCATTAGCGATATCTTCGGGAGATCTTACTTTTGATGCGTTGGGAAATCCAAATGCGGTTTTTATTATTCAAATCGCTTCCACACTTACTACCACCTCAGGTAGAAAGGTGATCTTGAGCGGCGGAGCATCTGCTTCTAATATTTTCTGGCAGGTAGGCACTTCAGCGACTTTTGGAACTACATCCGAATTTAAAGGTACAATCATGGCGATGCAATCTATCACCTTCAATACTGGAGCAAAGCTTGATGGCAGAGCGCTGGCAAGAAACGGAGCCGTTGTGATGGCAGGCAATACCATTGTATTATATTAATTATTGGCAAACACTAAAAGAGGCTTTGTTTATCCAACAGGGCTTCTTTTATATATGAGAACCATATGATCCCCAAAGGAAAATTGATTATTATTGGAGGGCACGAAAGTAAGGGTGAAGTTGACGGAGAGAATCTAACCATCCATAAAAAAGACAGATCTCAATCTCATTTTGAAATATTAGGCAGGCTCATTTCCCAAATTCCAAGAGAGCATCATGTTATCGAGATCATCGCATCAGCCTCGTCTAGATGGCAACAGATGGAAGAACTGTACATCAACTCATTCAAAGGGGTTGGTTTCACACAAATAGGATATATTAAAGCGGAGAATTCTGAGGATGCCTGCGATCCGGCTTCAATAGATCGTATTCAAAAATGTCATGCGGTTTTCTTCACTGGTGGTGAACAGAATAAGCTTATATCGAAGCTGGCAGAAACACCATTATTAACGGCCATTAAAAATAAATACTTTGCAGATAAAGATTTTATTGTTGCCGGCACGAGTGCCGGAGCCATGGTTATGTCGGAGGTATGTATTACCGGTGGTCTGATCAGGGAAGCTATTTATAAAGGAGATATTAAACTCAATAAGGGATTTGGTCTGATCAAAAATGTGGTTATCGATACTCACTTTATAAAAAGGGGAAGGTTTGCAAGGCTGGCTCATGCGGTTGCTTTAAATCCATGTTGTCTGGGCATAGGTCTCGGTGAAGACACCGCATTGATTATTTCAGAAGGTAAAAGCGCTGAATGCGTTGGATCAGGAATGGTTATTCTTATCGATGGGAGTAAAATAGAAAATACGAATACAGCTACAGTAGATGAAAAGACACCCATCATTGTTGAAAATCTCAAGGTATCGATACTTGCGGAGGGCTGCCGTTATTTGTTGCAGGAGAGGGATGCTATATGTTTAACTGAGCATTCGGGTTGATCTGAAAAAGGAGTTGTTGAACGATTTAATAAAATACCCCCAAATTTATGAATAGCAATACAGAAGAAAAAAAAACTGTGGAGATCGGTTCTGATCTGATAGCTCCACCATGGGCTAAATTCCGAAAACAAATGCTTGGGTCATTTCCATCTCCATTTAAAAGTGACAATGACTCTTTGGCTGATGGAATTAGTCTAGCTATTCGTGAATTGGATAAACTAAAACCCGAAAGTGATAAGGGTTCCGCATTTCTTGGAACCAATTCGGCACTTACCATTGATTTTGAAAATGTGAAAGATTCATCTTTAGACCCGAAGATGAGTACAACAGGGGAGGTGATCAAACAAGTCATTAAAATGTTTGAAGGGCTCCCAAACTGGGGACATCCGCTTACCATGAATAATGTAAATCCACAGGGAAATACAGCAGCCATCGTCGCTGCCGTTTTATCGGAGATATTTGCGCCTAATATTCTGGAAGGTGAATATGCCTGGAATGTTCATCAGGCAGAATTGGAGTCAGCTGGAATATTGGCAAATCTCGCTGGTTGGAAACCAAAAGAAGCCGGATGTATCTATACTTATGGAGGTTCGGGTTGTTGGACCTATCATTTAAAATATGCACTTACAAGGGTGTTACCAGACTCACGAAATAAAGGCATACGGACCGATGCGAAAGTTATTTGTTCGCAACAAGCTCATTATACAATGCTCAATAGTACAGATTGGATGGGTTTGGGAATGGACAATATTATTCGCATCAAAACGGATGTTGATACGAATGCGATGGATCTTATTCATTTGGAGGAAGTACTAAAAGACTGCAAGGCTAGGAAAATCCCCATAGCATCTGTGGTATGTACAATGGGCACTACAGATGCCTCAGCATTTGATCCCGTTGAAAAAGTACGTGAATTAATTGATAAATATCCAAATCCGGAAGGATATGGGAAAGCCATCTTGTATTGTGATTCTGTAATTGGATGGTCGTGGATCGCTTTTAAAAATTATGATTTTAAATTAAATCCGTTGGGCTTTTCTGATGCGGTTCTTCCATACCTTGAAAAAAACTACAATGCAATCAAAGGTATTTTTTACGCTGACGCATTTGGTGTTGATTTCCATAAAACCGGGTTTTCTCCCTATATCAGTAGTGCTTTTGTATATAGAGATGCAACGGAATTTGAATCATTACTTTCCCGTGGCCCTTCTGTTTATCTTCAGCCAAGATCACCATACAATCCATTAAACTATACATTGGAAGTGTCAAGAGCCGCAACAGGTTCTCTTGCCGGGTGGGCTACTCTTAAATTTTTTGGTCATGAAGGCTTCCAATCGGTTTTAGGGGGAATACTGGAAAATAAAGTTTATTTGCAAAGTGAGATGAAGAATAATTCTGAGATGGTTTGTGTGAATCCGGAGGACTACGGGTTTGTAACACTGCTTCGAATTTATCCCAAAGGCGTATATGCTCAATTTCAATTCGATCGTGAACTACAGGATCCTGCTTTTCGGCATGATCTGATCAAGCATAATAAGATGATCCATTTGATAGGAGATAAATTGTTCGAATGGTATCGTTCGGGTAAAAAAATAAATGATCAATGTACCCCTTATCTTAGTTACAGTACAGGATTTCGGGCTACTGAGTATAATCGTGACATGAAGGATCCCGAGGCGGTGATCTATGCCATTAAAATATTTCCATTAAATGTTCACATAACCCCGGAAGTGATGAACCATACTTTGGTATGCATTGCTGCTGCCCGAGATGAAGTGATGGCCCACCAGGTCGTCAAAAACACATATGTGTGAATTACATAACTGTAAAATAAAGTTTCATAAGCACAATCGCTTACGCTTTGTGCAACTTTGCTGAGTGAAAATTAATTCACATAAAATTCAATTAATATGAAAAATAAATTACTTATTGCGATCGTATCTTTGGCGTTATTCTTTGTACCAAAGGTAAATTTCGGTCAAATAATCACTTTAGGCACAGCCGCCGACTTTGTTCTCTTTTCCACCGTTGGATCAGTGAGCAATACGGGAATCACACATCTTACAGGTCATGTAGGAACCAATAGCGGTTCCAGCACCGGTTTTGGAAATGTGGATGGTAATATGTATGACGGAGGACCACAAAGTTCACAATGTGCAACAGATTTATTGATTGCTTACAATCAGCTAAACGCTGAGGTGCCTGCTTTTTTTCCGGCTCCCTTACTTGGAAATGGACAAACCCTGATTCCCGGAGTGTATGAACTTTTTGGAGCAGCAACCATGAATCTGGATCTTGTTTTAGATGCACAAGGAAATCCAAACGCGGTTTTTATTATTCGAATCCTCGGATCCTTTTCGACCAACGCAAACTCAAAAGTAAAACTAATCAATGGTGCGTTGGCCTGTAATGTATACTGGCAGGTTGAAGGCTTGGTGAGTATGGCTACCGGAACTACCATGAGAGGTACTGTTATTGCTAACAATGCAGCCATTGAAATGAATACAGGTGATACCCTTGAAGGAAGAGCGATGTCTACTAACGGAGCGGTTACTGTGGATGGAATATTAGCATATACACCTATTGGTTGCGGAAGTCCGGTCCTTACAGGACCTTTACCGCCTCCACTTGCATCGGTGGCCTGCTATTCCGTATTTTCTTCCAGTGGACCGGTTACAAATTCTGGTGTAACGTATGTTTTGGGTGATGTTGGAACCAATAGCGGTTTAA
>JANWKQ010000055.1 GCA_025451295.1 Flavobacteriales bacterium
ATACTAAAATCCGGAGTACAAACTGCATCATAGGATCTGGCTACTTCCTGGGTTTCATCAAACAAATAGGGAAAGGGAAAGCCCAGATCCACAGCCAGTTCCTTCATTCTTTCGGGACTGTCCTGTGGGTATCTCACCACATCATTGCTGCTGATAGCGATGAAAGAAACCCCTTTGGGCATATAATCCCTCGCCATTTTTACCAACTCCTCCCGTACATGTATAACAAAAGGGCAATGATTACAGATAAACATGAAAACGGTGGCTGTTTGACCCTTTAAATCGGCCAATGAAACTGTTTTTCCCGAAACGGTATCCTGAAGGCTAAAATCAGGTGCCTTAAATCCCAGAGGAATGTTGGTAGTTTCTACTGCGGCCATGATTTTTTTAACGACGGTTGGTTTACAATATTAAATAAAAAGGAGGAATTATATAAAAGCATTTCGGAAATTTGTTAACAAATTCAGGCAGGTGAAATACGTTCGGGGAGTATTGATTTTTGTAAACATCATTTGCCTGCTGGGCCTGTTGGGATGTTATGCTTCCTATTATCTCAATCCTTTTGATTACTGGTATGTTTCACTTCTTGGTCTTGGATATTTTATCTGGGTAGCTTTAAATATTGCACTCATTGTCACCTGGCTGTTCATCAAATGGAAATATTCACTCGTAAGTCTTGCGGTATTGGTTATCGGATTTTCATACCATGTTAAAATGGTCGCCATCAATGTCAATCCTGGAATAAAGAATCATCAGGAAACGATTAAAGTGATCAGTTATAATATCCAGCTTTTTAAATATTATGATTGGAAAAAAAATGAAAGCGAACGGGATAAAATTCTACATTTTATTTCTACAACCGATGCGGATATTTATTGCTTTCAGGAATATTTTCAAATGAGAGATGAACAATTCAGCACAACCACTAAGCTAAAAAAAATATTACCCGATCATCTCATGCACTTTGAAGCAGGCGTTGTGAAATATGAGAACCAGGAATATGGGTTGGCAACTTATAGTAAGTATCCCATAGTAAATATGGGTTATATCACGATCGATAGTACCAAAAACAAAACCAACCTGGTGATCTATTCAGATGTGTTGATCAAATCGGATACGATCCGTATTTATAATGTCCACCTTGCATCGAATCATCTTAACACAAATGAGGTGGATAGCATGATCCCAACTTCCGAAAAGTCGTTTTCTTTCGTAAAAAAGTGGATGAAAAAATTAAAAAATGGTTATAAAAGAAGATATGATCAGATCAATATCCTGGCCGAGCATTTAAATTCCTGTCCGTATCCTTGCATTATTGCTGGGGATTTTAATGATGTTCCCGTCTCATATACATACCGTAAAATTAATGCCAAATACAAGGACGCATTCATTGAATCGGGCTCTGGCATTGGGGCTACGTACAATGGTAACCTGCCTTTGTTGAGGATTGACTATATATTTCATTCCGCTTATTTTGGCTGTAACCGCTTCAAGGTTCATCCACTCTCCATCACCGATCATTATCCCATTTCAGCAGAATTGTACATCCGAAGGTAAACTCGGGCCATGATCCAAGTTTGCATAGGTTTGCCGTTTTTTTAATTTTGTAAAAAACAACGAAATGTCCGATAGGCGGAGCTTTCTAAAAAAAATATCCCTATTAAGTACTGCTGGATTAGCTGCTCCTGCCCTTTCTCTTTTTGCAAAAAATGATGTAGTTAAATTCGACGGACTCGACTTTGATCAGCCTCCACCTCCCGGAGATGATCTTTGGAAATGGGTTCGGATGCAATTCAGTGCCTCACCTTCTTATATATATTTCAACAATGCGGGTTTATCTCCCTCTCCATGGGTAGTAAGAGATGCCTGGTACAGAATGATGGAGATGGCCAACGAAGCTCCTTCACATACGTTATGGCGGATACTGGAAGCTGGAAGAGATAATGTAAAAACAAGATTGGCTGATCTTCTCAATTGTTCCTATGAAGAAATCACAATTGTAAGAAATGCTACGGAAGCACTTTCAATCATTGTGAACCAATTAAGAATGGAAAAAGGCGATGAGGTAGTGCTTTGTAAATATGATTATCCAAGAATGCTCTCCGTTTGGGAACAGAAAGAACGGGATCATAAGATCAAACTGAATTATGTGGATCTTCAGTTCCCCGAAGAAGACGAGCAAAAAATTGCCGATAAATATATTGCCCTTTTTACCAATAAGACCAAGGTGGTTTATCTTACCCATATGATCAACTGGACCGGTCAGGTAATACCGGTGACCAAAATCGCAGCAGAAGCAAAAAGAAGAGGCATTACCGTAGTGTTAGATCCTACCCAATCCTTCGGGCAAATGAAAGTGGATCTAAAAGAATTTCAATGTGATTTTGCGGGCATGAGTGCTCATAAATGGTTGCATGGACCGATTGGAACGGGCATTCTGTTCGTAAAGAAAGACCGTATCACAGATCTTACCTCCTACTTTTCTCCAAATCCAAAGTTCGAAAAAGAAATGCTGAAGTTCGACGATCATGGTACACGTAATTCCACTTCCGAATTTGCATTGGCACACGCCATCGACTTTCATGATTATATTACCATGGAGAAAAAAATTGAACGGTTGAATTATCTGAAAAACTATTGGCTTGATCAGGTCAAGAATCATCCGAACATACAGGTTTATACACCAGCTGCAGCTGGTCTTTCAGGTTCATTAGTCACCATTGGATGTAGGAATGTAGACACCCAGGTGGCTGTAAATCGCCTGCAGAGTGATGAAAGTATCATTGTTGCCAACTGTACCATTCATGATGTAAATGGAATAAGGATCTCCCCCAGCATCTACAACAACGAATATGAGCTCGATCTCCTGGTCGAAAATCTGTTAAACATACTCAACGATAAATAATCTCCGGTAAATTTCATGGAAAAGTGGATGGAAATGATTCAGCATTATAATCATATTAATAAATATGGAGCTGATAACGATATGAAATTAGAAATTCTTGAACCTGGTCATATCATTTATAAAATGGTCATTCTCGACAAGCATCTGAGTTCCCCCAATACGTGTCATGGAGGTGTTATTGCCGGGCTCATGGATTCAGTGATCGGAACTGCGGCGTTATCAAAAGCCTTCGAAGAAGATAATTTAGTAAGCACGGTTGAATTCAAGATCAACTATCTTCAACCGGTTAATCTGGGTGACGTTTTGGTGGGTGAAGGTAAAATTGATTTCAAGGGAAAAAGTACGATCGTATCTTCCGGAAGGATCTTTAAAGAAGGAAATAATAAACTGGTAGCTGTGGCCATTGGTACATTTAATGTATATCCGCTTTCAAAACGACTGGAAGTACTTCCGGAAAATTAAATTTCAATCCAGTTCCTCAGAATATTTTTTCCATAACCCGTCATGATTGATTCAGGATGATATTGGACGGCATAGATGGGAAGTTTTCTATGTTGCATCGACATCGCAAAGCCTTTTTCATCTTTGGCAGTAATCACCAGGTCGCCAGGAAGACCATTGATATCTACCACCCAGGAATGATAGCGGCCACCTTCGATCACCTCCGGTATTCCGATATAAAGGTCATTATCATGAACATCTTCCACATAAATTTTGGATTGAACTCCATGTTGCACTTCCTCCAGATTGATTAAAGAAGCTCCAAAAAATTCACCGATAGCCTGCATTCCCAAACATACACCTAAAATATTTTTGCCGGCATGATATCTTTTGATCACTTCCATAAGTTCACCGGATTCCTTTGGTAATCCAGGTCCCGGCGATAAAACCAGATGAGAGCATACATCAAGTTCCTTCCAGTTGATCCGATCATTCATGCAAACAAATGGTTTCTCACCTGAAATATCCTCCAGATAATGTACCAGGTTATAGGTGAATGAATCGTAATTATCTACGATGCCGATTTTCATACCGGTATTACTTATAGTGTTTCTTAAAACTATAATAGATCAGCGGAAAAATAAGATTGGTCGCGATCACAAATGCCCAGGCAGAAAAATGAAAAGTAAATCCAAATTTTATCGCCAATGCTTTTTGTAATCCAAATACCAGTGTAGGCAATGCCATAATAAGGCAATGCACCTCAACTGTTTTTAGAAAAAAATAAACATTTAACAATTTCCCCTTTCTAAAAAACAAAAAGATGGTTGTAACTAAAGTAAGGCAGCTGGCTGCTACATATACATATAAATAGTCACGAATATCACGCAATCCCAGACCCAAATAAAATTGGAGTTGATTTGGCTGATTGATGTAAGCGAAAAATTCGTAGACCGCGATAAGAGGAATAAACTTGGTGATCCACACCACTATACTATATACTGTTAGTGAAACCGGTCTTTTCATATTAGCTTAGTACGATCGTCTCTTCACACTTTTGCGCAAAGATATATATAAAACGATTGGATAAATGGATTCCATTAAGAGCAGTGCAGGAATGAGGAGATATGGAAATGGAAGTTTTGCCAGTTGATATTCCTTGAGAATGAGAATGAGATATGAACCAAATACAATGAGTTTACTGATAAGATAGATCTTATACCCATCCATTCCTGAATGACGGATCTTAAATGCGGCCCCGATCGTTATCAGCGTTCCAATGAGTAACGGAATATGATAAAACGAAGGAGCATTAAAAGCATACCACCTTACATACAGATCCAGAAAATGAAGATTAAGTGTATGAAAAATACTTTGAAGAAGGATATAAATATTTCCCGCAAGAATGGTGAACCATAAAAACCGTATAAAAAAAGATTTTTGAAAGGATTTATCCGTAACCATGCCGGGTTAAAATATAATGAGTAAATTTATCGCTATTAATTGAGAGACCAAATTATGGCCATCGCTAAACTATTTAAAGTAAATAAATTAGGCCCCCTGGGTTTATTGGCTGCCACTGCCTGTGCAGTAGGTATTTTTCTACCATGGAAAGTCGCCATTATAACCACAGCCGGAAAGACAATGAGGATCATGAGTCCAGGCTTTTATGAGCCGATGGGTTGGATCATGGGGATTCTCATTGCCCTATATGTACTGTTGCTTTTCGCCAATTTTAAATGGAATATATTGCTGGGAATCGCACTGTTAGTTATGAGTATATATCAATGGTGGCTCATCAGGGCTGAAACATCAGCTGATCCTCAAACCAGTGTTAGTTATGGGCTGGGAGTCATTATTATTAGTTCAGTAGTGATGTCGGCGAGTAAGTTGTTGTTATTCCGCAAAAAGAAAGATACTCCACCACTTCCGCCGCCGCCGCCCCAGCCCTGATCACAAATTATTGATAATTAGCGTGGAACATCCATTTTATAAAAAAATGGTTAAGTTTTCTGAGAAATAAATGATCTAATTTTTTTTTTTCAAAAAAGCGTCTACATTTGTAAGGCATTAGTCTAACTAATGTCTTTTTCATAAGGTTTAGGTTAGGGTGCCTGTGAACAACAGGACTCAAGCAATCCCCTCCACAAGAGGGGATTTGCTTTTTATGACCTTCCCAAAAGAGCTTCCAAATTCTTCGTTTAACTGCTATATCAAAATGCCCATCCCGACCTCAAGTATCTAGGACTGCACTTTTTTTCAGTCTTATTCACCTTATATTTGATCAGTATCTTGAGGAATAATGAATTTTCATTTTTTTTTAATAAAATGAAAATTCGTTGGATCCATTGCAGATGATCCAAGGGTTACCTCCCTCCATACCGCCCTTAGAACCGACCTCAGGTCATAAAAAAGGACTTTACGGTAAAAAAAATTACTTCTTCTTCTGGATCAGCCTCGAAAATTCGGGCAGCGATTTTTTATAGGTCTTATCAGCATTCGCCAGGGGTGACATATTTTGAATTCCCTGAACCATCATTTCCAACAAAGCCACCATATCTTTTGCCTCAATTTTCTTTGAAAGCTTCCCGGATTTTTGTGCATGCTTAAATATTACTTCAAAAAATGCATATTTCCACTGATAGTGTGCATTCACCGCTGTCTGGGTTTTTCTGTCGAGCAGTTTAAATTCCGCACTGGCAAATTTCAATAAATGAAAAGCCGGTTGATCTTTGGTGACCATGGAGAGATATGCATCCACGATTTTTATGGCAGACATTCCCTTTTTTTGCATTCCTTCCAGCTGACCCACTTCATCCAACATTACTTTTCGAATGCAGGTGAGAAATAATTCATCCTTCCCTTTAAAGGTGGAATATAAACTACTCCGGTTGATCCCGGTTTTCTGTACAATTTCCTGGATACCAGTTGCACTGTATCCATGGGATGCAAAAAGATCGATGCATTTTTTTACAACGGTGGCCTGGTCAAAATCTTTTTCTCTGGGCATGGGGTTGATTGTTTAGTATATCCAAATATAGAAGTTTGGAATATATGTTCCAATTTTAAGGAAGAAGAAAGCAATGGTTTTCTACAACAATCTTTTGATCTGCCTTAACCGATGTGTATATTTTTTTTGTTCCGTTGAATAGATCCCTTCATGATCCACCTTATCGGTTTTTACACAGCCCGACGAATGTGCTATGTGATGAGGATCCAGAATAACGCCTACATGTGTAATATTACCTTCTGCATTGTCGAAAAATGCCAGATCACCCGGTTTGGTTTCGTGAATGATATTGATGGTGGTTCCCATTTCTGCCTGTTGTGAACTATCACGTTTAATATTCATACCTAACATTCGATACATGAGCTGTGAAAACCCGGAACAATCCATTCCTAATGGTGTTCTTCCGCCCCACATATACGGTGTATTATTGAGAAGACTGGAATAATAGTTCAATTTAATTTCAACTGAGGTAAGCTGATTGGATGAAAAATTGGAAACGGTATAGGTCTTTCCAAATAAAGTCCAGCTATCTTTAGGTATATAGGCCCCCAATGGAACGTACATGGTTTGGTTATCAACTTTGATGGTTTGCAATAAGCTTTCGTTTACCTGAGAAGTAAGTTTTTTTTCGAGTTCATGGTGTTGATTGATGGCAATCCACGCCTGGTATTCATCATGATCACATTCGATAAGAATGAAATCATTCATCTGATCGAGTACTGTATACGTTTCGCCAAATAACAATTGCGTGGTTTGCTGTGCCCGGTGTGAAGGTTCGTGGCGGCATGGAATAACAGAATATAAACAAATACCTCTTGACATGGTAACTGATGATTAGTAATTGGTAATTCGGAAAAAGAACGATCACAAAAATAGATTACCATTAAAGGTAAATAGTTTTTTGAAGATTTTATTTAAAACAATGGATTGTTTAAAACAACGTTAGCGGCCCGGGGTGAAGCGGCATCCTTTTTTGTTGTACCTGCTATGCGCTACCAATCCGGATCGGGTCCCGGCTTTCGCCGGGATGACTCGGCTTCGAAATTAATTTACTGAGTATTTGGATCGATAGCCGAGTCATCCTCCGCGAACGCGGAGGACCTCAATCCAACCAGACAAATAGTTAATGTTACAACAAAAAAGATAATAGCGTAAAACCGGCAAAGCCGCACTAAAAACTTCCATCAAAAACCTTTACTGCAGGACCTTTTAAATGAATATCAGTAAACTCTTGTTTATTTTCTGTTTTAAAATCAACTTTCAACAACCCACCTTTTGTATGGATATGTGCTGGAATATTCCCGGTAAATAAATAGGAAGCGATTGCCGATGCAACCACTCCGGTTCCACAACTCCAGGTCTCGTCTTCAACCCCTCGTTCATAGGTGCGTACCTTGATATCCTTATCCGCCTGCTGAATAAAATTCACGTTGATGCCTTGTTCCCTGAACTGATCTGAATAACGAACCGCATGTGCCTGTTTGATGATGTCAATGAGATCCACATCATTTACCCTGATCACAAAATGTGGAGATCCTGTGTTGAGAATGCAATAAGATTCACGGGAGATCACTTCCTTTACATCCTGCATTTTAAGATCAACCTGATACCCATTTTCGATGGGGTTTTCCAATACAGCTTCATGCAAACCATCCACTGCCATGAATTTTAAAACTCCGCTGGGAGATTCAATGCCTATCTGCGCCGCAAATGCAGCAATGCATCGGCCTCCGTTTCCACACATGCTGCTTGGATTTCCATCGGAATTATAATAGACCATATCGAAATGAATATCCGGATCCTGGTTGTTTTGAAGAAGAATGAGTCCATCGGCTCCGATACCAAACCTGCGATGACAAAGCAGGGCAATATCCGCCTGGGATAATTTTGCCAGCAAAGGACGGTTATCAATCAGGATAAAATCGTTTCCGGTGCCGTGGTATTTTGAGAATTTGATCATGCGAAATGATTACAAATATAAATAAAGATCCCTGCATTCGCCTGGATACACTAACCGAATACCAAATAATGCCTGGGGCAATATGATTTCACATTCTGTTAACCACATTTAACATGGAAAAAAATATTAGATTTTTTAAAATTGCGTTATGATTTACATTGTACAAAAATTAAACAACTTAAAAAGATAGGTAGCTTATGAATAAGAACGTTTCAACCATCCTCTCTGCCTTTACAGGAGGTATTCTGGCCCTGGGAGCTTATCATTTTATAGTTCCCGCAAAAAACAAAGTACAGCTGGTAGAACAAAAAAGCAATTCGAAATTCGCCAGTGATTATATTATCCCTCCCGGAGGGAATCGGGATTTTGTACCAGCCAGCGAAAAGACCGTAAATGCCGTGGTACACATCAAAACCACATCCCAGAAAAAAACCACTACCTATAATGATCCTTTCGAACAATTCTTCTTCGGCAATCCTTTCAGGAACGACGGCCCACAGATGGGCAGCGGAAGCGGGGTGATCATATCAGATGACGGATATATCGTAACCAATAATCACGTCATTGCGGATGCGGATGAAATTGAGGTGACCCTCAATGATAAAAGAACCTTTAAGGCTAAACTCATAGGCACAGATCCGAATACGGATATTGCGGTAGTAAAGATCGAACAGACCGGCATGCCTTTTATCGCCTTCTCCAATTCGGATGACGTAAAAGTGGGGGAATGGGTATTGGCCGTAGGCAATCCATTTAACCTCACCTCCACCGTAACAGCAGGGATCGTGAGTGCTAAAGGCCGTAACATCGATATTATCCAAAGTAATTATAAGATCGAATCCTTTATTCAGACAGATGCAGTCGTGAATCCGGGAAACAGTGGTGGTGCGTTGGTCAACATAAGTGGTGAACTGGTGGGTATCAATACTGCCATCCAGACACATACCGGTTCATTTGAGGGATATTCGTTTGCGGTGCCCAGCAACCTCGTAAAAAAGGTGGCCATGGACCTAATCGAATTCGGAGCCGTGCAAAGAGGACTTTTGGGGGTGAATATCCGGGAGATCGATTCTGATTTTGCCAATAAAAAGGGACTTGATAAAATTGAGGGGGTTTGGGTAGAAGGTTCCAATGAAGGTAGTGCTGCTGCGGATGCGGGCATTCAACAGGGGGATGTTATCATTAAAGTAATTGAGACTGAGGTAAATACCGTTGCCGGCTTACAGGAGCATATTGGATTATTCAGACCGGGTGATGAGGTAACCATTACTTTAAAAAGAAACGGAGAGCTGAAAGAGGTAAAAGCTACCCTAAAAAATAAATCGGGCAATACGAATGTGGTGAATAAACCTACCGAGATGAATGAATTATTGGGGGCCTCCTTTGAGGATGCAGATGCGGGG
>JANWKQ010000056.1 GCA_025451295.1 Flavobacteriales bacterium
AACAACAGCGGTTGCGAATGGTGACTTGTCAAGAAAAATAACTGTGGACGTAAAAGGAGAGATACTCGAGTTAAAAAATACGATCAACACAATGGTTGAACAGTTGAACTCTTTTGCATAGGAGGTAACGAGGGTTGCCAGAGAGGTAGGATCAGAAGGAAAACTTGGAGGACAGGCAGATGTACCGGGTGTTGGAGGAACGTGGAAAGACTTAACGGATTCAGTAAATAAAATGGCGTCGAATCTTACTTCACAGGTAAGAAATATTGCAGAGGTAACCACAGCTGTTGCGAATGGTGACTTGTCACGAAAGATTGCGGTTGACGTAAAAGGAGAGATCCTTGAGTTGAAGAATACAATTAACACAATGGTTGATCAGCTTCGGGGATTTGCATCGGAGGTAACGAGGGTTGCCCGTGAGGTAGGAACCGAAGGAAAATTAGGAGGACAGGCAAGTGTGCCAGGGGTTGCGGGAACATGGAAAGATTTAACGGACTCCGTAAATATGATGGCAGGAAACTTAACGGCACAGGTGAGGAATATTGCAGAGGTGGCAGTTGCGGTTGCGAATGGTGACATGTCGAAAAAAATTACGGTGGATGTAAGAGGAGAAATTCTGCAGTTGAAAGAAACACTCAACACAATGGTTGACCAGTTAAGGGCTTTCGCTTCGGAAGTAACCAGGGTGGCCAGGGAGGTAGGAACAGATGGTAAACTTGGAGGACAGGCATTCGTACCTGGTGTTGCGGGAACGTGGAAAGATTTAACGGACTCCGTAAATCAAATGACGGGGAATCTAACTTCACAAGTAAGAAATATTGCGGAAGTAACGAAAGCGGTTGCCGGAGGTGACCTTTCGAAAACGGTAATGATCTACTTAAATGGAGAAATTCTCGATTTAAAAAATACCATCAATACAATGGTTGAACAGCTCAACTCATTTGCATTCGAGGTAACGAGGGTAGCAAGAGAGGTGGGTACCGAAGGAAAATTGGGAGGTCAGGCAGAGGTAAAAGGAGTTGCGGGAACGTGGAAAGACTTAACGGACTCCGTAAATATGATGGCGTCGAATCTTACTTCGCAGGTAAGAGGTATTGCGAAGGTGGTAACTTCGGTTGCAACCGGTAACCTTCGTCAGAAATTATCGATTACTGCGAAAGGTGAGGTAGCTCAATTAACAGATACGATCAATGAGATGATTGAAACCCTGGCGGTATTTGCTGACCAGGTAACCAATGTGGCCCGGGAGGTAGGAGTGGAAGGAAGATTGGGAGGACAGGCGAATGTACCAGGTGCTTCGGGTATCTGGAAAAATCTTACAGAAAACGTAAATCAGTTAGCGGAGAACTTAACAACACAGGTACGTGCAATTTCGGAAGTTGCTTCTGCAGTAACAAAGGGTGACTTAACACGAAATATTCGTGTAGAAGCAAAAGGAGAGGTGGAAGCCTTGAAGGATACCATCAACCAGATGATCACCAATCTTCGCGAAACAACTTTACGGAACCAGGAGCAGGACTGGTTAAAATCGAACCTTGCTAAGTTTGGTCAGATGTTACAAGGGCAGCGTGACTTAAAGACGGTTACACAGCGGATCCTTTCTGAGTTGGCACAAGTGGTAAAAGCCCACTATGGAGCATTTTATATTTTAAAACAGGATGAAGAAACGCAAAATGTAAAACTGACCTTATTTGCTGCTTATGCCTATAAATCAGGAAGGAATATTCCAAGAGAATTTTCCATTGGTGAAGGATTGGTTGGACAATGCGCTCAGGAAAAAGAAGGAATTATTATTTCAAACGTACCGAAGGATTATATAAAGATCGGATCAGGATTAGGTGCTGCCAAACCTAATAATCTGATTGTACTTCCTGTGTTATTTGAAAATAATGTGAAGGCGGTAATTGAACTTGCTTCATTGGATACATTTAGCCAGACCCACGTTGACTTCCTTGGACAGCTTACAGAAAGTATTGGTATTGTATTGAACACAATTGAAACAAATACAAGAACAGAAGAGCTTCTCACCCAATCTCAGTCGTTAGCAGGAGAGTTGAAACTTCAGCAGGAAGAGTTAAGCCGTACGAATGACGAGTTACAGGATAAAGCACTGTTACTTGTTAAGCAGAAAAATGAGGTGGAAGCAAAAAATAAAGAGGTCGAGGAAGCACGGAGATCCCTTGAAGAAAAAGCGGAACAGCTTACATTGACTTCCAAATATAAATCAGAGTTCCTTGCAAATATGTCTCATGAGCTAAGGACCCCGCTGAATAGTTTATTGATTCTTGCACAACAGCTTTATGAGAATGCAGAGGGAAACCTGAACAGTAAACAGGTTCGTTATGCAAAAACGATCCACTCCTGTGGAGATGACCTTATTCAGCTGATCAATGATATTCTTGACCTTTCTAAAATTGAATCTGGATTTATTACAGCGAATATTTCTCCGGTTAGATTTTCTGAAATTGCTTCGTTTGTGGAAATAACCTTTAAACCTATCTCGGAAGCCAGACATTTAAGGTTTAACATTGATATAGACAATAAGCTTCCTGATATGATGGAAACGGATCTTCAGCGATTAAATCAGATCTTAAAAAATCTATTATCAAACTCATTTAAGTTTACGGAAAAAGGGGAAGTGAAACTGAATATTTTTGAAGCTTCGCATTCATGGAAATCTGCTAATTTAAGTCTTGATACTGCCAAAAGGGTAGTTGCATTTGCTATTAGCGACACTGGTATTGGCATACCCCAGGAAAAACAGAATATTATTTTCGAAGCTTTTCAGCAGGCAGAAGGGTCAACCAGCCGTAAATATGGAGGTACCGGTTTGGGACTTTCCATCAGCCGGGGTCTTGCGGAACTTCTGGGAGGAACCATCGAACTGGAAAGTACTACGGGAAGTGGAAGTACATTTACTTTGTATCTGCCGATAGAAAATCTTTCGGCATTATCATCCAGAGAAATTCCACAAAATACGCTTCAACAATTAAAGGAACTTGAAACCACAGATAAGGATCTCACTAACCTGCTTAATACATTAAGAGTTACAAGTGAAGGTGTTGAATCAAAGGAACTGGTAAGTGAAATGTTGAACGATAGTGGCGATGACCGGAATAATATTCAACCAAATGATAGAATTGTTTTGATCGTTGAGGATGATCTCCGTTTTGGAAAGATCATTACCGAAACAGCACACCAAAATGGTTTGAAGGCAGTTGTTGCAGTTAGCTATATTGAGGTATTCGATTTTATCAATCGTTTTTCACCTATTGCAATCACACTGGATGTAAGACTTCCGGATACCAGTGGTTGGCGGGTGTTGGATCTCCTGAGAAATGATCTGAACTATCGGCATATTCCCATTCATGTAATTTCCGGAGAAGAAAATCGTGTTTTGGCGATGAAACGAGGTGCACGGAGTTTTCATCTCAAACCATTGGAAAATGATTCTTTGAATGAACTTTTTGCTGATATCGTGGAGTTTAATAAAAAACTGAAAAAACAGGTGTTGGTGATCGAAGACAATGAAATCGACTCTTCGCAGATCAGTAAAATCCTGAAAGATGATCAGGTGAATGTTTCTATTGCTTCAACGGCGAAAAAAGCGTTATCAATGCTTGCAAAAAAAGAGTACGATTGTATCATCCTGGATTATACCTTACCGGATATGGATGGATCACAGCTCGTGAAGGATGTAAAAGGAGTCAAACAAAAAAATACACCCATCGTTATCTATTCAGCCAAAGATTTTACCAAGTCTGAATTGAATATGCTTAATCAGAATTCAAATAGCATAGTTATCAAGGGGGTAAGATCACTCGAACACCTGTTGGAGGAGACAGTACTTCAATTACACGTGAATCATAAAGATCTGGCACCGGAAAAGAAGAAAATAATTGAGAATATTAAAATGCAGGAGGATGTGCTTACCGGTAAAAATGTACTTGTGGTGGATGATGATGTAAGAAATCTATTTGCCTTAACGACCGTTTTTGAAAGATACCAGATCAATGCCATCACCGCAGAAAGTGGGCAGGAAGCGATCAATATTCTCAATGAAAATCCAAGGATCGATATGGTGTTGATGGATATTATGATGCCTGAAATGGATGGATATGAAACTACCCAAAAAATAAGAAGGGAGCATAAAAATACAACCTTGCCGATCATTGCAGTTACAGCGAAAGCGATGAAAGGTGACCGTGAAAAATGTATTGAGGCAGGGGCATCAGATTATATTACAAAACCATTAAAAATTGATCAATTGTTATCTTTGATGAGGGTTTGGTTTTATAAATAATAGATATGCAGACAAAGATATTGTTGGTGGATGATATTGAGGATAACTTACTTTCTATAGAAGCGATCTTAGAACCCGAAGGATATACTTTTGTAAAAGCGAATTCTGGTAAAAATGCATTAAAAATACTGCTCAAAGAGTATGACTTTGCGCTTATATTAATGGACGTAAAGATGCCTAATTTAAATGGCTTTGATACCGCAGCGCTTATTTATGAACGCGAAAAATTAAAACATATACCTATCATCTTTATTACTGCGCATAGTTATGGAGATGAAAATATTTTCAAAGGGTATAGTTCCGGAGCTGTAGATTATATTTATAAACCGATCAACCCTGGACTTTTAAGGGCCAAAGTATCTGTATTTGTGGAACTCTATAAAAAGACATATGCCTTGATGGCTCAGGAGAAAAAATTAATGTCCATCAATAAAAGTCTCGAAAATGAGATAAACGAACGTAAAATGTCCGAAGAAAAGATCAAGGCACTTAATCATCAGCTTCTGGAAAGCATTGATCGACTGGAAGTGGCTAATAAGGATCTGGATAGGGTTACTTTTATGGCTTCACACGATCTACAGGAGCCATTGCGAAAGATTATCATGTTTAGTGATCTACTGAAATCTAAAAGTGAAGATGATCTCAATGAAGATGCAAAAACTTATATTGAACGGATACAGAAAGCAGCCAACAGGATGAGATTGCTGATTAAGGATATTCTCACATTTTCAAAAATATCACTGGAAAAGGATAATTTTTCCATCTGTGACCTTAACATGTTGGTTAATGAAGTATTGGTTGAGATGGAATCTAATCTTAAACAAGCGAATGCAACCGTAAAGGTAAAGGAGCTTCCATCTATTCCTGTATATCCAACACTCATTACTCCTTTATTTCATAATTTAATCAGTAACTCAATAAAATACTCCAAACAGAATGTTCCACCAATGATTAAAATTTATTCCAGGATCAGTGAAGCGGAAAACAAGGAGAGAAATCTTGCCCCTTCTGTGAACACGTATTGCAGAATTTTCGTAGAAGATAATGGAATCGGTTTTGATCAAAAATATTCAGAACAAATATTCGGAATGTTTCAAAGATTACACTATAATGTCGCCGAAGGAACCGGAATAGGCCTGGCTCTTTGCAAGAAAATCGTTGAAGAGCACGGTGGATTTATTTCCGCTATTAGCCGACCCAATGAGGGTGCTACCTTTATCATTTCTTTACCCATGAGTAGCAGCTAGGTGTTTCCTGAATGACGCGGAAGCCGAACGATAAATTGGGTCCCTTTCGAAACTTCACTTTCAACCTGCACAGTTCCCTGATGATGGAGGATCACATTTTGCACCGTTGTCATTCCCAAGCCCATTCCTCCATTCTTACCAGTGAAAAACGCCTCAAACAAATGCTTTTTGGTATTTTCATCCATCCCATGACCATTGTCTGATATCCTTATAGAGACCCATTTTTCGGACCTGTCAAGGTCTATTCTTAGTTCTGGTTTTGCCATAAGGTCCATTGCCTCAATTGCATTGGTAACGATATTTACGAAGGCTATTTTTAATTTATCAGGGTCTCCACTCAAGGTTGTGTCTTCTTCAAAACCTGATTTTGATAATTTTATTTTCTTTAGTTGGATTCGGTCATTACATAACAACAAAACATCATTCATTATTTTTTCAATGTTGCATTCTACCATTACAGACTCAGCAAGTCGGGTACTATTGAGCAAATCTGTGATCAGGTTGTTGATCCTTTCCGAACTTCTTTTGATGATTTCTGTATAAAGAAGTGCCTCTTCGTGGTTCTGGATAAATGAACCCAGTTCATCCGTTGCCAGGTTGATGTTGGTTAACGGATTTCTTACCTCGTGAGCAATAATACGGGCCATCCGGCTTGTTAAATTAATTTGTTCTGCTCGTAGAAGTTCTTTTTCCGCCTTTTTTAATAGAATATTTTGTTCATAATGTTCAATGGCGTGCCTGAGTGTCCGTTCTAACATTTCGGTGTTAAGCAGGGTTTTCGGAAGATAATCTGAAGCACCTGCTTTAATGGCCTGCCGGTCTATTTCAAGATTTCCAACGCCTGTTAGCAGTATTTTTGGAGTTTGACATCCTTTCGAAGTTGCGTCTTTGATAAGATCGATACCAGTGCCGGCCCCCAGCCAATGATCAATCAGATAGATGTCGTGTCTTGCTTCCTGCATTTTTCTTGCCCCTTCAGAAAAACTGGATGCCCACTCGAAGCTGTATTCATCTTCACCGAGTTCAGCTATATAATCGGTTAGGAGTAAATAGTCTTCTTCGTCATCATCAACGATCAATATTCGATATGGTTTTTGTAGTATTTCCATTTTATTTGGGTAAATAAATTAAAAAATTAGCCCCTGATCCGTTACTCCGGGCAGTTATATAACCTCCGTGGTTATAACATATTTTTTTACAAAGAGCCAGACCTATTCCTGTTCCCTTATATTCACTGCGGCCATGAAGACGTTGAAATATGGTAAAGATCTTATCAAGGTATTTTTCATCAAAGCCAATTCCGTTATCCCGGATACTTATTTCATAGAAGTTTTTAGATACCGAATTAATGGTTTCTAACTGATTTATGGCACTTGCTTTTACAGTTTTGCAGGAAATATGAATTTGTGGTGGTACATCCTCCTTACGGAATTTAATAGCGTTACTTATCAGATTAAGAAATAACTGTTGCATCTGGACCGGGCTAGCGGAGGTCAATTTTGGTAATTTATCTATTTCAATATTTGCATTGGATTCCGAAATAGACAATTGCAGGTCTTCGATAATACTCTTTACCGTTTCGTTCAGATCTACTTTTATTTTATCACCCGCATCTCTGGATACCCTTGAAAATGCCAACAAATCCTGTATCAATATTTGCATTCTTTCGGCCCCATCCATCATTTTCAAAATATAATCTCTTCCTGTAAATTCACCATCCTGACCATATTTTGACATGAAGCGGTCACCAAACGACCTTATCTTTCGTAATGGTTCCTGCAGGTCATGAGACGCTACATAGGCAAATTGTTCAAGTTCCTCGTTTGATTTTTTTAAGGCAGTATTAAATTCTTCAAGTTGTTTCTCATAGTTTCTTTGCTGGGTGATGTCGACAATAATTCCAAAGTAGCTGGTTATTCTTCCATCTGGACTAAACCTGGCAACCCCTACAGCATAAATCGTTTTATTGAGTCCGCTGGAATTTTCACGAAACTCAATATGATAGGATTTTCCGTCACGTTGTGCTTCTTCAATCGTCTTAAGAACTGTTTCTTTATCGTCTTCGGTAATTATATTGATGAAACTTTCATAAGATGGTAAAAAATGATCCGGTGAAAGCTGGTAAACTTTATAAACACCATCAGACCAGATTACTTTTCCTGTTTCAATATCCCATTCCCAGGACCCCATAGAGGCCAGTTTTTCGGCCTCAGTCAGCATAATGTTGGCTTGTTCCAGTTTTGAATAATACTCCTTCAACTTTAACTGGGCCATCTGTTTTTGATTATTTTCTCTTTGAATGAGCAGGTAACCATAAAGACTTACTAGAATGGTAAATATTCCAAAGCAAATAATGATGACATATGCTTGTCGGTTGAAATTGTCACCGGTACCTATCCTTTGTTTGTATAAATATTGCTCGTATGAAATAATTGATTTTACCTGAATTCGGATCTTTTCCATAATGAGATCTCCCTCGAGTACCAGGTTATTGATCCTTGAATCAGCTGTTGAATCAAATACATATTTAGACTGTTTATAAATGGAAATGAGTTCGTCCAGCAAGACTTTTCTTTTATCAACCATCATCGATAGACTATCCATCATGATCAGCTGGTCCTTTTGTTTGTCAACCAGGTCATATGCTTTTTGCATGTGACCTGAAATTTCGGCTTCTGCATTTTTATAAGGAACAATGGATTCCAGTCTGCCGGTTATCAGATATCCCCTGATGGCTGCTGTCGTTTCATAAATACCCGATTGAACCTCCTTCATTTCAAACTCCACCTGGCGTCTGTGCTCATTCCATTTCTGGGCTTTCTGACTTTGATAAAGTAAATAGATCGCAACACAAATAAATAATATAATGAAGGATAGAGAAATAATGAAAAGATTTCTATAACGATCGTGTAAATTCTCTTTTGGCACCTGTAGTAATTTTGATCAATAAACAATCACGTAAAATCAAGCTCTTTCAATGATTGAAGAATTTTTTCCCGTGTAAACGGTTTCTCAATAAAAAGATCGATACCGGATGCAAGTATTCGGGACCTTTCCTCTTCATTGTTGATAGCACTCATTAAGATGATCTTCAAACCTTTTTTTCTGAAATCCATAAAAACGGGTAACATTTCATAAGCCGTACCGTCGCTTAAATTCATATCGGTAATGATAAGGTCCGGAGAAAAAAGTAGCAGAGATTCAATCCCTTCTTTAACACCTGTAGCGATTTTAACTTCAAAATTAAAATTTTTGGTAAGGATCACTTTTAGGATCATTGCCATATATTGTTCATCCTCAACAATCAACACTTTTTTCATATACAAAAACGCAAAACGCCACGATTAGTGATGAAATATACAAAATTCCAATGATCTCACAATAGTAACTTTATTAATTATTGTTGGTCGTTAAAATACCAACTCCGGCGCTGTTTAAATCCTGGTATTTTTTTTTGTGAAGGTGACGAATAGTATTACTTTTACGTACCACTTTTAGTTGTTTGCATGTCCGTGCCAAAAACAATGTTGATCATCGATGATGATCCAGATGATATAGAATTGCTTTCTGAGGCAATCAAGGAGATCGATCCTGGTATTGTTTGTGATTCTGTGTCCGGAAGTCTGGAGGCGCTTCAATTGCTTTCCGTTGAACAATTAATTGTACCTGATTATATTTTTCTTGATTTGAATATGCCCAGAATGAATGGTAAAGAATGTTTGGCGGAAATTAAAAAGATCCAGCAGTTATCAGCGGCCACCATTATTGTTTACACCACTTCACAACGAATGGATGATGTAGATGAAATGTTGTCATCCGGAGCCTCTTTTTTTCTGATAAAACCCAGTGTATTTGCGCACCTGAAGCAAGCATTACAAAGAATACTCAATCTCAACGGGGATCAGAAAACCGAAATCGAAGGACTTTTTTATCGAAAAGGATGATTCTATTTTTTATCGCAAAGTAGCAACAACGCTTTAGAAAAACGATCCAGATCGTCAAGCGAAGTATACACGTTGGGTGTTACTCTGATGCCATTCACTTTTTCATATTTGATCCCCACCACATGAATATGATGTTCACTCATCAAATAAGTATCAATGTCCGATGCTTCAATCCCCTCAATACAAACCAATCCAAGTGCACCAGATAAAGCGGATGATTCAGGAGTAAGGATCTTTACCCTTGGGTGACTTTTTACCTGATCTACCCAATATTTTTTTAGCTCGTATAACCGCTGTTGCTTTCTTTCAGCACCAATGGCCAGATGAAAATCGATTGCCTCACCGATAGCTAATTCGGCTGTGCTTGCTCGGGTTCCGAGTTCTTCAAAGCGCTTAATGCTTCCCTGGTCCATGGCCAGATCTTCCGAGAAAAAAGTTTTGATATTCGGAATTTCTTCTTTTCTGATATAAAGCATTCCGGTACCAAACGGGCAACACAGCCACTTATGTAAACTTGTTCCCATATAATCGATATCCCAATCTTTTACATCAAACTGTATATGCGCAAATGAATGTGCAGCGTCTACCAGGGTTTTGATCCCTTTTTGTTTGGCAACGGCTGCTATCTTTTTTACAGGAACAATCTGCCCCGCCCAATTAATAAGATGGGTAATATGGACTACCTTCGTCTTATTGGTGAAGAGCGATGTATATTTGTCTGCAATTTTTTGTTCATCATTTTCGGGAAAATCAAAATCAACCCATTTTAATACGATCCCTTCTCTTTTTTCCCGGGTCTTCCATGCACTCAGCATACGCGGATAATCGTACTTCGACAAAACGACCTCATCACCTTTTTTTAACTCGATACCATGGATCACCGTATCTAATGCTTCCGTTGCATTTCTGTTAATGGCAATTTCAGTATCACTGGCACCACAAAGATTGGCAAGTTTTGTTCTTACAGCATCTTTACCTTCCTCCAATATTCTCCATAAATAATAGGAAGGTGCCTCATTTGCCATTTCTGTATACCTGAAAAAAGCTTCCTGTACAAATTTGGGTTGTGGACTTACACCTCCATTATTGAGGTTAAGCAAATTCGATGATACGGTATAGTTGGTTCTTACCCATGCCCAGAAGTCATCTCCAGGTGGGGGGATTAAACTTGGGATAAGTGCTTTATTGATCTCACTGAAAGACTTTGACCATAAAGTAGATGCAGAAACAGAAGTAGCCAAAGAGGCCAGACCTACTTTTTTTAAAAAATCCCTGCGATTTGACATGGTGAAAATTTTCCGAATGTAACAAAAAATGAATGATGTGCCTGCTTAAATTATTATTCGTAAATGTTTAACCAGCAAATGCGGTATAAATCAAGAACTTTTTCATTTTATTTTAATAAAACCCATGGCCAAATCTGCAGTTTTAGGCTGGAGTAAGGGCTACCCGGTAAGTTAATGCGACACATTTTTTATATCCGCCGGATCATGTCTGTATTTAAAAATAAGGGGGAAAATAATCCCCAATATGAGTGCATAAGTCGCAAAAGTATACCAGATATAAGGCCAGTTTCTGGTGATTTCCTGGGTTCCCGGATTGATGGTGGTAAAATAATCCACCACCCGTCCGCTAAATAATCCCCCCAGAAAGGCCCCCAGCCCATTTGTCATGAGCATGAACAGACCCTGTGCACTGGCTCGGATATTAACGTCTGCCTCTTTTTCTACAAAAAGAGAACCAGATATATTGAAGAAATCAAAGGCCATTCCATATACGATCATGGAAAGCACCAGTAACGCCAATCCATTGCCGGGATTCCCGATCCCGAACAAGGCAAAACGAAATACCCAGGCAAAGATACTCATGAGCATTACCTTTTTGATTCCAAATTTTCTTAGGAAAAAAGGAATGGTGAGAATAAATAATGTTTCAGAGATCTGTGAAATGGAAATGAGAATGTTTGGATGTTTTACACCAAATGAATCAGGATAGGTTTTAGCAAAGCTTTCCAAAAATGTACCTCCAAATGTATTGGTGATCTGCAATGCTGCACCTAACAACATGGCGAATAAAAAGAAAACAGCCATTTTTCTTTTTTTAAATAAGACAAAAGCGTCTAATCCGAACGATGACAACAAGGATCTTTTCTTGACTGATTTTACAGGGCGACACGCCGGCATGGTAAAAGCATATAAACCAAGCATCATTCCCGAGCCTGCACTTATATAAAGCTGCAATGGACTAAATGCCCAGCCGCAGAGGTCCACCATCCACATGGCGGCAATAAACCCAATGGTCCCCCAAACCCGCACCGGAGGAAAATCCTTGACAATATTAAATCCTTTTTGTTCGAGAATACTATAGGATACCGTATTATTAAGGGCAATGGTAGGCATATATGCCATGGAGTTAAAGAGCATGATCATGTACATGGTGGATGCATCTGTTACCGTTGATGCCCACATGAGTAAAATAGATCCCGCAATATGACAGAGACCTAATACCCTTTCGGCATTCATCCACCGGTCCGCAACAATACCCAATAATGCGGGCATAAATACCGCTGCGATGCCCATGGTGCCATAAATACTACCCACCTCGCTCCCGGTAAACTTCAGATTCACGATCATATATCCTCCCAGCGATATCAACCATGACCCCCAAACAAAGAACTGGAGGAAATTCATCAGAATTAAACGAAGTTTAATGGTCATCATTTGATTGTTAAAAAAATGGGAGAATCAAAAACATAAAAAAAGATCAAAATCCTTTTCATCCATATATCTTTAGCCCGGCGTAAAAACGGCAAGTCATACGTCAAAAATATCAAAAAAAATAACTTATGATGAATCCCAGAGGTTTTGCCAGCGATAATAACAGCGGTGTACATCCTTTAATCATGCAGGCATTGGCTGATGTGAACAATGGACATGTGGTAGCCTATGGAAGCGATCATTATACAAAATCCGCTATTGAAAGATTTAAAACGATCTTTGGAAATGAAATAGCAGTTTATTTTTTATACAATGGTACCGGTGCAAATGTACTGGCCTTAAAATCTGTCACCGAAAGCTGGCATAGTATTTTATGTTCTGAGGTTGCTCATATCTATGAGGATGAATGTGGGGCTCCGGAAAAAATTACCGGATGTAAATTGATACCACTACCACATGTTCATGGTAAGATCTCGGTTGATGGAATTCATAAGCATCTGGTCTGGCTGGATGATGAACACAGGGTTCAACCTAAAGTGGTTTCCATTACCCAAAGCACAGAAATGGGCGGTGTTTATAGTCTCAATGAAATAAAGACGATCTCCAAATTTTGTCATGATAACAATCTGTTACTTCACATGGATGGAGCACGTTTAAGTAATGCGGCTATTAGTCTTGGATTAGAATACGTCGACTTTACGAAGAAGGCGGGGGTAGATATTTTATCGTTTGGTGGAACCAAGAATGGAATGATGTTTGGCGAAGCGGTCATCTTTTTTAATCCGGAGCATGCAAAACATAGCAAATACTTTCGCAAACAGAATATGCAACTCAATAGCAAAATGCGCTATATAGCTGCCCAGTTTGATGCTTATCTGAATCCGGATATCTGGAAAAAGAATGCTATAAATGCTAATGAAAAAGCGCAATATCTGTACAATGCAGTAAAGGACATCAAAGAGATCAATGTGGTGCATCCGGTGGAGGCGAACGGGGTTTTTGCCATCATTCCGAAGGAGATAACTGAAGAGTTACAAAAAGAAGTTTTCTTTTATGTATTCGATGAGCATGCCAATATGGTTAGATGGATGTGCAGTTGGGATACAACTACCGACGATATTGATCGGTTCGTGAAAAGATTGAAGGAACTCTTAAAAAAATAGATGCAGAACATTTTACTTTCTAATTACTCCGGTAAATTGTTGGAAGCCGGCGTTGATGAGGCAGGTCGCGGCTGTCTGGCAGGACCTGTTTATGCGGCTGCCGTTATTCTGCCGGTTGATTTTACTCATCCATTTTTAAATGATTCAAAACAGCTAACAGAAAAACAGCGGGACGAATTAAGACCGGTGATCGAAAAGGAGGCCATTGCATTCGCTGTTGGTTCAGTGAGTAATCAAGAGATCGATAAGATCAATATTCTCAATGCTGCAATCAAAGCCATGCACCTTGCATTAAAAGATCTTGGGACTATACCGGAACATATTATTGTAGATGGAAACCGCTTCAAACCTTTTCAAAAAATTCCGGCCACCACGATCATTGAAGGTGATGCTAAATACGTATCCATTGCGGCCGCATCTGTTCTAGCGAAGACATATCGTGACGAATTCATGAAAGCCCTGCACGAAAAATTTCCACATTATAAATGGGATTCAAATAAAGGGTATGCCACCCTTCGTCATCGGGAAGCGATTGAGAAATTTGGACCTTGTATTCATCATCGAATGAGCTTTACACTTACAAAAAACCAGCTTGCTTTCGATTTTCAGGATTAGAACCTGACCAGTTTATAGGTGTTAATTCCTATCAATTGATCCTATCCTGGGTCGTTAAAAACAAGCTAAGTTACTGATATTGAGATAGAATCGTTTAATTCTTGATTTTTTTGGTAACGTATTTAGGTTAGTATGATTTTTTTTTATACTTTAGACTTCCGTTTTAAATACTGGACTATGTCTGGGATATTGAAACATATACCAAAAACAATTCTCTTAGCTGTCGTTATTTCCCTCACCATTGGAAAAACACAAGCCGAACCCAAATCAATTCTTGTATTGGGTGATTCGCATATGAAAGGATATTTCGGAGAATTTTTTCATAAAAAACTTCATAGCGAAGGAGAATATTTCATTTTATCTATCGCTATTGGTGGGGCTGGAACCAAAACTTTTGTAAAGGATATGCTCTATAATAACTGCTGTGGGTATAGGGTAAGATATACATGTCCTGAAAGCAAGTTAAAGGAAAAAGGCTGGATGCCTGTTTTGGAAGGTGCAGAACAACCCAGTTCTAGGCCTATCCTTCGTATTTATGGTTCAACGCTGGCAATGGTACTTGCCAAATTCAAACCCGATCTGATCATCATAGCGCTCGGCTCCAATTATTATAATGCACATTACGAACTTCTGAAAATTGTGGAAGACTATAAAGTTGGTCTGCCTTTTGTTTGGGTGGGACCATATCTTCGGCAGAATGTCGACATGCGTTATTCGGCCATCGAAAGAGTGATGGAAAACCGTTCTAATGGTTTGCTCGTGCGAAGTGATGATATTCTGGGTGCCGACACCCTAACTCAAAAACATTTTGTGGGCCGCACCGCCAAATATTGGGCACATACGGTAGTGGAAAGAATGATCCCTTTCATGGATTCCACCCTGGTGAAATAGTCACCGTTCATAACTTCATTCATTTTTTTCTGCCAAACAACCTATTTTTGTGACTTCCTATGTCACTCTATGTTACATCCATTAATTCGGGCAGCAACGGAAATTGCTATTATATTGCCAATGAGACGGAGGCAGTATTAATTGATGCCGGTATTTCCTGCAGGGAAACCGAAAAAAGAATGACACGTATAGGGCTTTCCATGGAAAATGTGAAAGCTATTTTTATTTCGCATGAACACTCGGATCATATCAATGGGGTAGAAGTGTTGTCAAAAAAATATGAGATACCTGTTTATATCACCAGAAAAACATTGGTAAGTGGTGGCCTTCAAATTCCGGAAAAACAACGTCAAATTTTTAAGGCCAATCAACCTATATTCATCGGAGATCTTTCTATTACAGCTTTTCCCAAATTCCATGATGCGATCGATCCGTACAGCTTTGTGGTTTCAGGCAATGGGGTAAATATTGGGGTATTAACGGATATTGGAAGTGTTTGTGAAAATGTGATCAAAAATTTCAGTCAATGTCATGCCTGTTTTCTGGAGACCAATTACGATGAACAAATGCTGGAGTTTGGAAACTATCCTTTTCATCTAAAAAAAAGAATTAAAAGTGATGTGGGGCACCTATCGAATGATCAGGCCCTGGAACTTTTTGTCAATCATCGTTCCTCGTCGTTGAGTCATGTATTTCTTTCACATCTTTCCAAAGAAAACAATTCGCCGAAACTTGTACAGGATTTGTTTACGCAACACGCTGGAAATACTGAGGTGGTAGTTGCTTCCCGTTATAGCGAGATTGATGTATATGAGATCAAATCTGATTTTGTATCTGAAGTATCAATGAGAGCAGTCTCTGTTGCAAGAAAAAGTTATCAGATGAAGTTATTTTAAATAAAAACACCCCGATAAAATCAGGGTGTCTTTTTATTCACATTGCCTTACAATACCTATTTGTAAGTAATAAAGGATGCGGGATCAGAAGGCCTGCGATGCCTCTTCACCGGATCGGGTGAAAAAAAATACTACATTAGCATTATGCGTATCGGATTATATGGCATCTGGATCATTTGGCTTATCCTTTTCTTTTTATGGATCGCATGGAAAAGACCTTTTACTCGATATAAAGATCATAAGCGTAGGTAGAATAAAGTGGGAATTATGTAAGAACTACCTTAAAATCAGAATTTTTCGTAAAAAACAAGGGTGCATTTTTGGTTGTAAATAAATTAGCTTAACTTTAACCTTATCACTTAACTTTGCTATTATAAGCAAACTTTTATGTCGTTAACCAACGCATTTATTAAGGCTTATCTGCGTCCACGTATTGGACGAATTGAACATGCAACGCATCATGCAGCGGCGGTGCAGCGACGTACCCTTATGTATCTTATTCATAAAGCCAAGCATACAGAATGGGGAAAAATGCATGCTTATAACACGATCCATTCAAAAAAGGATTATGTAAAGAATGTTCCTGTTAGTACCTATGAAGAAATAAAACCTTTTATACAGAAGACCTTCAACGGAGAACAAAATGTTCTATGGCCGGATACGATCCGGTGGTTCAGCAAATCATCCGGTACAACAGACGGCAGAAGTAAATACATTCCGGTATCAAGGGACTCACTTGAGTATACGCATTATCGCAGTGGAAAAGATGTATCGGCCATGTTTTTAAAAAATCATCCCTATACCGACATTTTTGGGGGAAAATGTTTGATGCTTACCGGAACCGTAAGCCAGAACCCCGAATATAAAAAAGGATGGAATGGTGATATAAGCGGTGTACTCGTAAAAAAACTACCAGGATGGATCAATTTTATGAGAACTCCATCACGCGATATCGCATTGCTACCTGATTGGGAAGAAAAGATCAACCGAATTATTGAATCAACCCAGCATGTGGATGTACGGTTTATTGGTGGTGTACCCAGCTGGATGCTGGTGTTGATGAATCGCATTCTGGATGTAACCGGAAAAAAAGATATTCGTGAAGTTTGGCCAGGCTTACAATTATTTATTCATGGTGCGGTGAATTTTAGTCCGTACCGGGTTCCATTTCGACAGGTAATTCCGCATGACGACATGTATTTTTACGAAACCTACAACGCATCCGAGGGATTTTTTGCTTTGCAGGATAATGACAATCCGGGAGAAATGCGTTTAATGGTCGACTACGGTATTTACTATGAATTTATACCTATGGATGAGATCCATCTGGAAAATCCAAGAACGCTTACCTTGCAGGAAATAGAACTGGATACTAACTATGCACTTGTTATAAGCACCAATGGGGGATTGTGGAGATATAAAATAGGGGACACTATTAAGTTTACCTCTAAAAAACCTTATCGCATTATGGTTACCGGCAGAACCAAACATTTTATCAATGTGTTTGGAGAAGAACTCATGGTTGAAAATGCAGAACGTGCAATTGAATATGCTTCACAAAGAACCAAATCACTTGTAAAAGAATTTACAGCAGCTCCCATCTATTTATCCAATGATCACTCTGGTGCGCATGAATGGCTCATTGAATTCGAAAATGAACCGGAGGATATCGAATTTTTTACAGATATGCTGGATGATAAATTAAAGGAGATCAATTCTGACTATGAAGCCAAAAGGTATGGGAATTATATATTGCAACGTCCTTTGATCCGTGTTTTGCCCAAGGATAGTTTTTATACCTGGATGAAGCATAAAGGAAAACTGGGGGCACAGCAAAAAATTCCTCGTTTACAGAACGACCGGAAACAACTCGAGGAAATCGTCCAGGTGGTTGAATCATTTTATAAGGCTACATGAACAGGAGAATTCTTCTAACATTCATCTGCTTTCATTCCATTTTTTCGCTGTCTGGTCAGATCAGGTTGATCAAATCCTACGAAATTAGCAACACTGAGGTTGCTTCGGTAGATTATATAGGCAACTATTATATTCAGAACAACAATGAGTTATGGATGTTTAACAGAGCTGATACCCTTTTTCGGAAGTTCAGCATCATTAATCTGTCGGATGTAACCAATATTGATGCATCCAACGCCCTGAAGATCCAGGTTTACTATAAAGAACTGGGTAAGATCCTCTACATTGACAACAATATCTCAGACTTTAGCAATGCAATTTCGCTGAACGAAATGGACCTGGCCCAAAGTACACTGGTTTGTGCCTCTTATGACAATGGGTTCTGGAGCTATTTGCCGGGGACCATGAGCCTGTACAGATACGATCAATATCTCAAAAGGGCAGTAGCTATCGAATCAATCAGCAGGTTTTCTAATTTATCCCTTTTAGAACCCACTTTCATGAAGGAATATTCGAATTCGCTCTATTTGTTTTTCCCTGAATACGGCCTCATCGTTTTTGACGTTTTTGGTGCTTATGTCCAAACCTTGCCGATTGCAAGGCTTCAGTATCCAGATATCCAGTCGGGTGAACTGATCCATTTCAGGAATGATACCCTGTTTTTTCAATCGCTTCCGGATATTTCAAAAACCTCTACAATGGCCTTACCCCATCATGATCAGCTCAAGTCGGTACGCTATTCCTCAGGGAAAGTCTATATGCTCACCCAAAAGAAATTGTTCATATATAAACTTTAGGTATTGGGCCGTTTCTTGCTGTTTCATGTAAAAAAATTGTTTTATTTGTAACAATAAATCTGTTGCAACCTTTTTACAACCTTTACTTATGCACATAGCAATCGCGGGAAATATCGGGTCAGGGAAAACCACACTAACGGCTAAGTTAGAAAAGCACTATGACTGGATTGCTCATTACGAGGATACTGATGACAATCCATATCTGAATGATTTTTATGATGATATGCAACGTTGGTCATACAATCTACAGGTTTATTTTCTTCGCAGTCGTTTCCAGCAGATCGTTGATATTCGCAAAAGCGGTAAGAACGTAATTCAGGATAGAACGATTTATGAGGATGCGCATATTTTTGCACCGAATCTGCATGCCATGGGTTTAATGAGTACCCGTGATTTCAATAATTATCAGGATCTTTTTAAACTGGTGGCACAATTTATTCAGCCACCCGATCTTCTGATCTATCTAAAGGCTACCGTTCCATGTCTGGTAAATCAGATCCAGAAAAGAGGTCGTGAATATGAAAATAATATCCGACTGGATTATTTAAAAAGACTCAACGAAAGATATGATGCCTGGGTAACCACCTATGATCAAGGCAAACTTCTGGTAGTAGATGTGGACAACAACAATTTCTCGGAAGTGCCGGAAGATCTCGGTAAGATCATTCACAGCATCGATGCTGAAGTGCATGGACTGTTCAAGTAAGTCTTTTGTCTTTATCATTATTCAAACCTACGCCTTCGACGTATGTTTTGTTTCCCGCAGATTTCGCTGATCACTCAAATTTCGCATGTTCTGCCATCCCATCCGGCAGATAACATCTCCCTGATTGGAGGCGCTTGCGCCTCATCAGCGGGATGCTATTGTCCGAAGGCAAGCAGAGAAAAAGAATCAGCGAACGCTCAGTCCGCTTTTTCTGCGAAATCTGCGGGAAACAAAAAAGAGCAGCGCGAAGTGATGCGACCTATGGTTGAAACACCCGGTCCCAAAAACTATGTGATTTATCCCGTGTAAGTACACATCCGATGTCATATCCTCCCATTTCGTACATTTTTCCATCCTCCCGAAATTCGAATGTATAAATGTTGACGAAGAATTTATTGTCCTTGCGGGTCATTTTATGATTGGTGGCAAATTTTGATCCGTGGTATTTAATATCTGCCGTTTTATCCATGTAGAATTCTACATATTCCAGCGTCATACAATTGTCGGATTTGTAGCGACCTGCCCATTCGGGCTTTGAACAGCCGCCAATCAGCAAAGTCAAGCACAAAACAAAAAGAAATTTCTTCATGTCAAACGATGGTGGGTGACTTAACCGTTTCTCTTTTTACTGTTAAGGCCGCATTCACAAATTTTACAAAGAGTGGATGTGGATTCATAACCGTGCTTTTGTATTCGGGATGGAATTGCACACCTACAAACCATGGATGTGAAGTAAGTTCTACAATTTCCACCAGGGTTTTATCAGGATTGATACCGGAAGCGATCATACCGGCTTTTTCATACGCCTGAATATATTCATTGTTGAACTCATAACGATGACGATGTCTTTCGGTGATGGTTTCTTTATCGTAAATACTTCTCACTTTTGTTCCCTCCTGTATCTTACAGGTATAGGAGCCTAAACGCATAGTACCTCCTTTATGAATATCTTCATTCTGACCTTCCATAAAATCAATCACCGGGTAACGGGTGCTTGGATTAAATTCTGTGCTGTTCGCATTTTCAAAACCGAGCACATTTCTGGCAAACTCGATAACGGCGCATTGCATACCTAAACAAATTCCCAGGAAAGGAATATTCTTTTCCCGGACAAATTTAATAGCCCGTAATTTACCCTCAATACCTCTGCTGCCAAAACCCGGAGCCACCAACACTCCGTTGAGGTCACCCAATAATTTTTCCATCTCCTCCTGTGGCATGTCTTCCAGATCCTCACTATGGATCCAGGTTAACTCCACCTTCGTTTCATTTTTTACGCCGGCATGAATAATAGATTCGGCGATTGATTTATAAGCATCTTTTAACTCAACATATTTACCCACGATTCCAATTCTTGTATTGCTGGTAGGGTTTTTAAATTTATAGAGGAACTCTTCCCATTTGGAAAGGTCTGTTTCATTGTAGCCACTTATTTTCAATTTTTTTAAAACCACCACATCCAGCTGTTCTTTTTTCATCAATACCGGTACATCGTAAATGGTTTCAGCATCAATGGCTTCAATAACCGCTTCAGATTCAACGTTACAATACAGAGCGATTTTGTTTTTGATGTCTTCGTTGATGGGTAGTTCTGTGCGACATGCCAGGATATCGGGTTGGACCCCGCTTTCGAGCAATGTTTTTACACTGTTTTGGGTAGGTTTGGTTTTTAGTTCACCGGATGTTTTAAGATGGGGTAACAAGGTTAGGTGGATCACCACACTGTTTCCACTTCCCAATTCGTATTTTAACTGACGTACAGCTTCAATATAAGGGAGGGACTCAATATCACCCACTGTACCGCCAATTTCCGTAATAATGATATCATATTTACCGTCTTCACCCAAAAGTTTGATCCTGCGTTTAATTTCGTCCGTGATATGTGGGATCACCTGAACGGTTTTCCCCAAATAGTCACCTTTTCTTTCACGATCGATCACTGTTTGATATATTTTTCCCGTGGTAACATTGTTGGCCTGACTAGTATATACATTCAGGAATCGTTCATAGTGACCCAGATCAAGATCCGTTTCGGCACCATCTTCGGTAACGAAGCATTCACCATGCTCATATGGATTCATGGTTCCCGGGTCAATGTTGATGTATGGGTCGAGTTTTTGAATGGTTACCTGCAATCCTCGTGATTGTAGAAGTTTACCTAAAGAAGCTGAGATGATTCCTTTTCCTAAGGAAGAGGCAACCCCGCCTGTAACAAACACATATTTACAAGAATGCATAAGAGAATGTTGTAACAATACGGGATGTAAAGGTAAGTAAATACTTACTTGAATAAGAGGGTGTTTAAAAGAATTTTATAAAAAGGTTTTGGAGGGCTCCGCAATTGAGCATGAGGGACATCCTGTGCATATAACAACCGCTGGGGATGCCCGATGTTTATCCTTTAATAACAATCCAATGTGGATGATTGCCTCTATATCATTTTGAGTTCTAGGATATAAAGTGGATATTTGT
>JANWKQ010000057.1 GCA_025451295.1 Flavobacteriales bacterium
CACTGGATGAATTCAACTGGCAGAATGATGAGTACACAATCGAGATCTCCGCATTCGGGATTGGATACTACAATACCTATTACGGAGGACAAGAGATAAAAAAAGTGACTAAACAAGTAGCAGAAGACCAGAGTTTCTATGATATCGAAGACGGCGATTCACTTCCACTGATGGAAAGCGGTTATTATATGCTCGCCAAAACTCCGGGGCTTGATGCCAATCAATATGCATGTGTAATTGTGGTGGTAGGATTTAGTGAACGAAAAAAAATGTACTTCGAAGCGAGGATCTATTGCTTCAACAATAAATATAAAAAAGGGATCGAAATAGCTAGGTCATTTGCCTTTGCAAAATAAGATATCTATATCACCCAAACGCATTGCATGGATCATTGCAATCGCCGGGGGTATCTGGGCATTTGTTATCCATACACATAATCTTCACATTCAAAAATTATTTGGCGATAAGACAAAGTCAGGGATGATCATCACGTCTGATGATGCCTCCTATTTAAGACCCCCTGAGAATTTTACCAGGACAGGGGTATGGAAAGATAACAGTGAAGGTGTCAGCTCTTATATTCAACGTCCCCCCGGAACGGGTCTGTTGCACCTTTTATTTTATAACATTAGTCCGCATGATCATTCCATTCTCCATAAATTTTTTGCCCTGCTTCTTCATGTGCTGGCGCTGTATGTTTTTGGTATCATTGCGCTCGAATTGTTTGGGAGAAGATGGTCGGTTTTTGTCCAGCTCATCTATGCCATTTTACCTTGTTTCTGGGGATATCTCTTCTACTACATTACCGAATCTATAACACCATCCCTGATCGTTTTTTTGTTTTTTGCTTATGTAAAATATCATTATTGGCCCTCTTCAAAATGGCTTATCTGGCAGGCAGCTCTTAGTGGACTCATATTAATTACCAGACCTCAACTCATCATTTTTACATTTCCGTTTATCTATTTTCTGATTGACTTTTTGAGAGGAAAAAATCCCAAAAAAATGTCTGTTCTTGTACTTGCATTTTTATTGGCCTTTGGAGGCTTTATTGCCTGGCAAATAAGATCCACCACGATTGCCAAACGATTTGTTGGCTTACACGGGATTTACGATGTTACCAATAATAGTCAATACAGACCCATTCATCGTTCTTTTGGCGAGTTATTTAAAATATGGGAATGTGATGGCGAATATTTCCATACACTTTTTACGAATTTATGGATTAACGGACATAGAGCCGATTTGGATACGATGGAAACCTGGATTGCAGGTAATCATGTTCGTCTGTACGGATGTAAAGGAATTACTAACCTTAACATTCGGGATCTCTTGATAGAATACCATGAGGTGGTTCATGAGATGGCACCGCTAAATGATAAAGCAAGCCCGCTTAATGGAGAACCAGAAACGGAAAAAAATTTACGACTGAAAGTTGATAAGCTTACAAAAAGGATCAGAACACAAAATCTTGTTTTATGCTATATTAAAACGCCTTTTCGTTCCGCAAAGTTTATATTCACAAAGAGCCAGCTTAATCTCTTTATATTTCAAAAGACCTATCGGGGTATCTGGTGGATGGAAATGCTGAGGTATACTTGTTTGTTCCTGATAGTTTTATCAACTTTACTTAGTCTCCTGAATATTTTTAACCGAAGAAACAAACCCATTTTTCTCTTTGCGGGCTGTATGATACTTTATCTCTTCTATTTATTTTTTATACAAAAAATAAATGAAGAAAGATATCTAATGCCACTATTACCCATCATTTTACTAAATGGCATCTATACAATATTCGAGTGGAGAAAATACATGATTAAGTCCCAAACATCAGTTGAATCAGAAACAACCAACAATGTTTGATCAGGTGGAAAACAGAAAAAAATCTTTTAAAATATATACGCAAGGGCTTCCAGATGACAAAGGTGTTCCTGACAGGGTATATGAATTTGATCTTTCTCCTTTATATACTAATCTGAACATATATACCGGTTATTACCGAATTACCATTCCTGCTATACCGATCAATAAGGAGCAGGAATATGCCCAGTTTAAAGAACAGGAGGAATTTTTATATCGCTTGCCCCTAAAACATATTGATGGCTGGTGTTGTAGTATTGACTTGCCGGATGAATATCTGGAAGTGTTTTTAGCCATGCTAAAAACTGTCGAGAAGGAGGTCGGCTAATATCTCAAATATGCCAGCGGCAATTCAGACTCCAAATTGTCTTAAGTGATGGTCTAAATGTTTATACATGCCGATTCCCCATTCGGAGGGTGAAAATTTTCCCATAATGGGATGTGGATGATCCGTACAGATATTTTCTCCACCCTGATGCATTTCGTTGATGGCTGAAATGAGACGATCCTTTTCAAACAGAAAATCTTTTTCATCCGTTACCGCCCCGCCTTTGATAGTTTGCACATTTCTTGGAAATTTTTTTTCACTCGAATAAGAGGATCGAAATAACCAGCCTACAATACTCAGCCATTGTCTTTTTGGTTTAAGTTTTCCCATGGCCAATAGCATAGCATTGGCGCAATGAGCCAGCATCTGGCTTACCTCCATTTTACCCCAAACCCTTTGGCTTTGAGGGGTCAGCTTTTCAATTCTAAAAAGAATTTCCTTTTTGGCTTTTTCTTCGAAAATGGATTGCATTAAATGATTATTTCTCCTTTTAAATAGGTTTGTGCCTTGCCGCTAATTTCCACCCGTTCTCCCAGATCTTTACATTGTAAATATCCTTTCCGGGCAGAAAGTTGGATGGCACTCAGTTCTATCTTTCCTAATTTTTTCGACCAGTAAGGTGTAAGGCTGGTATGTGCTGAACCCGTTACCGGATCTTCATCAATCCCGGATTGAGGGGCGAAAAAACGAGAGACAAAATCAACAGAATCCCCTGGAGCGGTTACTATAGCTCCTCTTCCTCCGAGCGAATTGATGGCTTTAAAATCCGGCTGAATATTTTTTATCTCTGTTTCATTTTTAAATACAAACATGAAATCCGTTTTTCCCATATAGGCCTCTATCGGTTCTGTTTGAAAACAGGCAGAAATAAATACGGGCATATCTATCTTCTTTAAAATATCGGTTGGGAAATTCAATGTTAACAGATGGCCGGTTTTTGTTACCCTTAACTCTCCACTTCTTGGAGAAAAAAAACGAATGATATGATCTGTATGCCCTTCGTGATTGAACAATACATGCGCCGTTGCCAGCGTGGCATGTCCGCAAAGATCCACTTCTACCGCCGGTGTAAACCAACGGATCTCATATCGATCTTCTTTTTTTACATAGAAGGCGGTTTCCGCCAGGTTATTTTCCATGGCTATATTTTGCATGAGTTCATCCGTGATCCATTCATTCAACGGACAAACAGCTGCCGGATTTCCACCAAATACTTTTTCAGTAAAGGCATCCACCTGATAGAGATTTAACTTCATATATATAAAAGTACTAAAGATTTTTTCGACTCAAATAGTTCTTAGGATAATCTCTGCCGTGGTCTTAAAAATTCAATGATGGATTTTTCAAAGGGAAAGCCAAATGCATTTTTATTGCATCGCCAGCGGGCAATGGCAGAAAGCGGAGCCAGATAGATTCGTTTTTGCCCCCATGCCAACTTCGAATAAAATTTAAATCGTTGAAAGAACTTGTACTTTTCTTTTGTTACCCAGGGACCAGATGACCCGATATAATCAAATTCTGCCCAGTCTCTTGTGCTTGATGGCAAAACATAGCCCTCTTTTACCACCTCGCTGGTTATTTTAGAACCAGGATATGGTTTGAAATAAAAGATCTCCGTTTTAAAACCAGGACTCATGGCCTTTAACTTTTTTACAAAGGAAACCGTTGCGTTTACACTTTCATCCGACTCTCCGGGAAAACCCACGATGAAAGGAAAGATGACATCGATGTCGTACTTTTTACATTGTTCTGCACAAAACAATACCTTTTCAATTTTAATATCCTTCTCAAGCCAATCCATCATCTCCTGGGAGCCGGATTCAACACCAATTAGTACCCGCCTTAAACCAGATTTTTTACAGTTGATCCATTCTTCTTCCGTCATTCTGAATCCTTGATCGGCCCGCATGGTAGCAGCCCAGGTAATCTGAATATTCCGATTGATGAGCTCAGTGGCAAATTCATTGATCTGCTTTGGGTACGTAAAAAAAGTTTCATCCTGAAAATTGAGATCCGTGAATTTATATTTTTTATAAAAATATTCCACATCGTCGGCCATTCTTTGTGGATCATACGAGGAGAACTTACGGTTATATACAAATGGATCAGCACAAAATGTACATCTGAAAAAACAACCAATGGAAGTAATGAAATCAAATTGTCTTCGGCCTTTTTGCGAAAAATATTTTTCTACATCAACTAATTCGTAGTTGATCCTTGCAAAATGATTCATGTCTTCCAAAGGTCTTGGAGGGGTTTGGATCACCACATCTTTTTCTTTAAAGCAAATCCCCTTGATCTGGTGTAACGGTTGATGATTGGAAAGATGTTCGATCAATTCCTTAAATGTTTGTTCGCCCTGACCCTGAACCGTTATATCTACGCAGGTTTCGTCTTCCAATGGTTTTTTGGGGAACAAAGAAGTATGCCATCCACCCCAGATAACTGGCATATCGGGAAATGATCTTTTTACTTTTTCCGACATTCTTAAGGCATCTTTCAGCGGATTTCCGGTGAGAACGGTGGTACCAAAACATAGTGCATTTTCCAAATGTTGCAACACCAGTTCATCTGCATTTTTTTCAATACGGCAATCAATAATGATCACTTCATAGAGTAACGGATCGAGTACTGAACCAATGGCCAATAAGGCCAGCGGCATGTCGAAGAATACGGCATGGGGATTATACAGCACTATTTTTTTCCGATCCATATGGCTAAAGCCCGCTCTATTGTGGAGAAAGGGCAATATAGGCGAAAAGTACTAAAAATACGAAAATAGCCCGAATCCATTTGCGAATAGGCCTTTAAAAGGTTACTTTTGGCCTTCTAAATTTTTTGTGCAGATCATATGGAATGGGTAGTAAAAATCGGGCAGCTGTTATTGAGTTTGAGCATTTTGGTTTTCCTTCACGAATGGGGCCATTATATTACTGCCAGGATTTTTAAGGTAAGAGTTGAAAAATTTTATCTGTTTTTCGATTTCCTTTTCCCCTTTCCAAATCTGGCTAAATTTTCATTATTCAAATTTAAGAGAGGTGATACCGAATGGGGAATCGGTTGGTTCCCACTCGGCGGCTACGTGAAAATAGCCGGAATGATTGATGAAAGTGCGGACAAGGAAGCAATGAAACTTCCACCAAAACCCGACGAGTTCCGAACCAAAAAAGCCTGGCAGCGATTGATCATTATTCTCGGAGGAATTATTGTGAATCTGATCCTTGGCGTTTTAATATTCTGGATGGTACTTTTTATTTGGGGAGAAACTTATATCCCTCTAAAAAAAGTGCAGCTTGCAGTAACAGATAGTACACTTATCAAATCCGGATTTAAGACTGGTGACAAAGTGGTGGAATATGAAAGTTTCAGTGATCTAACGGGTGCCGTTATATTCGACGATGTAAGAAATGTAAAGGTGGAAAGAGACGGCCAGATCATAGAACTTACCTTGCAGGAAGAGATTATCAAAAGTATTATCAGAAATCCCAAGCAATCTTTCTTCGAACCAAGAGTGCCTTTTATCATAGAAAAAATCCCATTAAAATCTGAAAACTTTACAACCCTTCTACCTGGAGATAAATTGGTTCAGTTTGATACCGTAAAGATTGAATATCTTGATCAGTTTAAAGTGGCCGCACCGAACTATAAAGGGAAAGTGGTGAATGGTAAGGTGGAAAGAAAAGGAGCCATTGTTGACGTGCCACTTAAAATAAACGATGAAGGAATGATCGGCGTAGAACTGTTAAGTGATCCGAGAGAACTTAATAAACGTGGATTACTACCGATAGAAGTTAAACGCTATGGGCTTTTTGCCGCTCTGCCTGCAGGATTTAATAAGGCGGTTGAAACGATCGTGAAATACGTAAAACAGTTTAAACTTATTTTCAGACCTTCTACCGGGGCTTATAAACAGGTAGGCGGTTTCGGAGGCATGGCTAAAATGTTTCCTTCTACCTGGGATTGGGAATCCTTCTGGCTTCTTACCGGAACGCTTTCACTGGTTTTGGCCTTTATGAACTTTCTTCCGATACCAATGCTTGATGGAGGATACATGATGTTCATCCTTTGGGAAATGATCCGAGGTAAACCTCCGGGAGAAAAATTTATGACCATTGCCAACAATGTTGGCTTTATCATTGTGATGGGCTTACTGCTCTATGCGAATGGAAACGATATTTTTAAAGCCATATTCGGCGGTTAAATTTTAAGGAAATGAATTTTAATATTTCAGAAATATTATCAAAGCTTCAGGTTGATATTAAGGGAGTGAATCCTGGTGTTAGCACCGGATCGACTCACTGGCAAGGTAGCGGAAATGTATTAGACTCTTTTTCTCCGGTGGATGGAAAAATCATTGCTAAAATTGGAACCGCCAGCAAAGACGATTATCAAAAAGTAATAGAAAAAGCCGTTGAAGCATTTGCCAACTGGAGAATGATGCCTGCACCCAAACGTGGAGAAATCGTTCGTCAGGTGGGTGATGAACTTAGAAAATATAAATCGGAACTCGGGGCACTGGTTAGTTATGAAATGGGAAAAAGCTATCAGGAGGGATTGGGAGAAGTGCAGGAAATGATCGACATCTGTGATTTCGCAGTTGGGCTCAGTCGTCAGTTATATGGATTAACCATTCATAGCGAACGTCCCCAACATCGTATGTATGAGCAATACCATCCGTTGGGTGTGGTGGGCATCATTACCGCCTTTAATTTCCCAGTGGCCGTTTGGAGCTGGAATACAGCTTTAGCCTGGATCTGTGGCGACGTGTGCATCTGGAAACCGAGCGAAAAGACGCCGATTTGTTCAATTGCCTGTCAGGTAATTGCTGCCAGAGTATTGGCAAGGAACAATGTACCTGAAGGAGTGAGTTGTATTGTAAATGGAAATTATGAGGTGGGAGAATGGCTTACCAATGATAAAAATATTCCGTTGATCAGTGCAACAGGCAGCACGAGAATGGGAAAAATTGTAGGGGCAGCAGTTTCACAAAGATTTGGAAAGTCATTACTTGAGTTGGGGGGAAACAATGCGATCATTGTAAGTGAACATGCAAATATGGATCTGGCACTCAGGGGTGTTTTATTTGGTGCCGTAGGAACTGCAGGGCAAAGATGCACCACCACACGTCGTGTGATCATTCATGAAAAAGTATATGATAGTTTTAAAGCGACTCTTGTAAAAGCATATGGTCAATTGAAAATCGGAAACCCATTGGATACTACGAATCATGTGGGACCTTTGATTGATCAACTCGCTGTAGACACCTATCTGAAAGCGATCGAAAAAGGGAAAAAAGAGGGCGCTAAATTTATTATAGAGGGTGGTTTACTGGATGGAAAAGAATTTGAAAGCGGTTGTTATGTAAAACCATGTATTGCAGAAGCAGAAAATAAAATGGAGATTGTTCAATCCGAAACATTTGCACCTATTTTATATCTGTTGAAATACAAAACACTGGAAGAAGCCATTGCGATTCAGAATGGGGTCCCTCAGGGATTAAGCAGCTCTATTTTCACTAATAATCTGCAGGAGTCCGAATATTTTTTATCCCATCAGGGAAGTGATTGTGGAATTGCCAATGTAAATATTGGTACCAGTGGTGCGGAGATCGGCGGGGCATTTGGTGGAGAAAAAGAAACCGGCGGTGGACGTGAATCAGGTTCTGATGCCTGGAAGATCTATATGAGAAGGCAGACAAATACAACCAACTTCGGAAGTTCACTTCCGTTGGCCCAGGGGATAGAGTTCAATTTGTAATTTTCTATGATGAAAAACCGGAAAGGCATTTATATGTTATATATAGTATGTGTGGTTTCCGTTATGCTCTCCTGTGAAAATAAAAACAAGGATCTCAAATTCTTTGATATTCCCGCTTTTTTTAAACAAGAAATAGAAATAATAAAGACCAGTAATTATGTGGTTACTAAATCGTATTCATATAATGGTGAAGGATCAAAAATGGACATGAAGGCTTCGGATATTAATTGGGAAAAGGAGTTTGCTATATTTCTGGAATGCGATATTAACAAACCAGCCTACTTTGCAAACATGGAAATATTACATGCCCCCTATGATTCTATTGAAAGCAGTGTTGTGTATCTGTCAAGATCAAAAAAACTGAACATTCAAAGTGTAAAGATCGAGTCTATTCATGGAGAGACATCAACGATTAGTATAAAAATAAATAAATCAAATTTAATTTCTACCACAAGCATTGATGCGTATTATTATAAGGGGACCAGTTATTCTATTTATGGTATCCAAACCATTAAAAAACTGGGAGAAAAAAATGATTTTTGGGTAGAGGGTCGGTTTTATCGGTAAATCATGGCTGGTATTTATATCCATATCCCATTTTGCAAACAAGCCTGTCATTATTGCGACTTTCATTTTTCTACGTCTTCAAAGCTAAAAGAACCTTTGCTCGAAGCTTTGTTAAAGGAGATCGTCTCCCGTAAGGAGGAGATCCGAGAGGAAATTCAAACGATTTATCTGGGTGGAGGCACACCGTCTATTTTAGAAGTAGATGAAATAAAAAAATTACTCGATACAGTTTATAAAAATTACCCGGTTTCACATCAAGCAGAAATTACATTGGAGACCAATCCCGATGATCTCACAAAAAAAAAGATCCGGGAATTAAAAGAAACGATTATTAACCGCTTTAGCATAGGGGTTCAATCTTTTTTTGAGGGGGATCTGAAGTATATGAACCGGGTACATTCTGCATCTGAAGCCGAGGCTTCTATTAAAGCGGTACAGGATGCTGGCTTCGAAAATCTAACGATCGATCTTATTTATGGCACCCCTACCTTAACGGATCAACATTGGAATGAGAATCTACGCAAGGCCATTGAATTTCAGGTTCGGCATCTTTCCTGTTATGCCTTAACGCTGGAAGAAAAAACGCCATTGGCTGCTCTCATCAAGCGAAGAAGCCTGGCACCAATCGAAGACTCAAAAGTAGTCGATCATTTTTTCATGATGATAGAGATATTGAGAAAGGAAGGATTTGAACAATATGAAATTTCTAATTTCTCCAAAAAAGGTTTTCACTCAAAACATAATTCTTCTTATTGGTCAGGTCATCCCTATCTGGGGTTTGGACCCGGGGCTCATTCGTTTAACGGAACAGATAAACGTCGCTGGAATATTTCCAATAACCCTGAATTTATTAATGCAATTGCTCAAAATAAAATTTATTACGAGGAGGAACTATTGTCATCCAATGATCTGTACAATGAATTTGTCATGACACATATTCGACTCATAGAGGGTATTGGGGTCGATGAGCTTGAAGCAAAATTTGGTGGTGACCGGAAAGACTATTTTCTTGCCCGATTAGAAAAATGGTTGCCGGGTCACTTTACAAAGGAAGAAAACAGGGTATGTCTCTCGGATGAAGGGAAGATCATTTCGGATCGGTTGGCATCGGATTTGTTCTACACTGCATAACTTTTTTGGAAATAACAACCTTCCTTTTGCTTTATACCCTGGATCCCTCCTGACCAATGCCTTGAATAAAGCCAAACTAAAACATTTAGAGTGTGAATGATGAACAACCAATTCAGGTGAGTAGGTTTCACTAAGATTAGGTATTTTATAGGAATCGAAGGTTTAATGAAAAACAATTTCTTCTTTTGTATCCGAATACGAAAGCTAACCACATGCCGGAGATCACCGCGGATCAACATAAGATCATTGACGCCGCATTTAGACGTTTTACTAAATTTGGCCCTGAGAATACCACCATGGCCCAAATAGCCAAGGATCTCGGCTATTCAAGGACCTTTTTGTATTATTATTTCCCTGATAAGGAGAGTATTTTTAAAATGGCTCTCATTCGTTGTGCTAATAAATATTTTGATTCGCTTCAAACCGAGCTAAAAAGAAAAATCACCGGTTTAAAAGCGTTGGAAAATGGGATTCGAACGAAAATATTTTGTGCCAAGGATTTTCAGGTGATCGGCGTTTATACCAATGTTATCCTATATCGGATGCTGATGGAAGATCCGGATCTGCTTTATATTTTTTCCACGGAGCAAAAACTGTTGATTGAACTCATTAAAAAAGGCAAAAAGGATGGTTCCATTGGAAAATGTAATCCGGTAAAGACTGCCCAGCAAATTACAGAGGGTCTTAACGGCTATATGTCATTCGGACTTCGCAGGTTGGAAATGACCGGGAAGAGAAATCCCCAGGAGATCGATGGTCTTTTCAAAAAACAACTTGAATATGGACTGCTGCTGGTAAGTGCCATCAGAAAATAATATTCTACTTAATGTTTTCCTGGTTAAGCATATCTGTCTGGATCTGAATGGATTCTTTGTGAATTTCACTCATGATCCTTTTTACAAATTCAGCATCCAGATTGAGTTTTTCTGCGAGATCACCTCTGGTATTGAGAATTTCATTCCATCTTTCTAACTGAAAGATGGTAATGTTATGATCCTTCTTATGTTCGCCAATCTCTTCAATTACCTTTAGCCGTTTTGCCAGGATTTGTAAAAGTTCCTCATCTATACTGTCAATAATACGGCGCAATTGTATTAGTGTATCAAGCATTGCCAGATCCGGAGACTCCTGCTGGCGGATGGTAAGTTTTTGCAGGATTTCGCCGAGCCTGTCCGGTGTTACTTGCTGATCCGCATCACTCCAGGCATGTTCCGGATCCGGATGAGTTTCGATCATCAGCCCGTGCATTCCAAGATTCATAGCTTTTTGTGCGACCTCCGGAACCCAGTCTCTTTGTCCGGTAATATGACTCGGATCACAAATCACCGGAATATTGGGGACCTGTGTCATCAATTGGATGGGTATTTCCCATCTGGGGGAATTTCTGAAATGGGAACTCTCATAATTATTAAATCCCCGGTGAATGGCAGCTAGTTTTTTAATACCAGCCTGATGGACCCTTTCCAATGCACCGATCCATAGGTTCAAATCCGGGTTGATGGGATTTTTTACCAATACCGGGATATCCACTCCTTTCAGGGAATCTGCAATTTCCTGTACGGAAAATGGATTCACTGTTGTCCTGGCACCTATCCAAAGGATATTGACACCATATTTCAAAGCGAGTTCCACATGCTCCGTATTAGCCACCTCAACGGTGGTGAGCAGACCGGTTTCTTTTTGAACTTCCTGCAGCCATTCAAGGGCAGCCACACCATTTCCCTCAAAGGAATTAGGTCTTGTTCTGGGTTTCCAAACACCACTTCGATAGATCCCAACCTGTCCCAGGGCTTTGATTGCCTTTGCATCTTCCATTACTTGCTCAAACGTCTCTGCACTGCATGGGCCTGCAATTACCGGAATTCTTCCGGGAACCGGAAACCAGGACTGAAGCGGGGCAAGTGTTAATTCTACTTTTTTAGGGGACAAGGGAGTAAATATCTATGTAGCAAAGATACATAAATGAAGGAAACTATTGATGGGATTGCTCGCTATGCTCGCTTTCCCACGGCGCTCATTGAAATGGATCAAAACCTCAGGCGAAGCCTGAGGTTATTTATTTTAAGGGAGTAATGGGAAATTTATTTTCCATTACTCCCTTAAAATAAATAATGCCCGGACTTTGTCCGGGCATTATGATCATCAAGTGGAGCTGGTGGGATTCGAACCCACGTCCAAACACGGAATGAATAAGCTTTCTACACGTTTAGCGTTACTTGGGTTTTTGTGAAAGGATAAGGCATAACGCCACCAATCCCTTCCTTAGTTTCTTATCTTAAGTTGCAATCGAAACACCTGCAACAGCAACCTGATGTTCTGATGCTTCATTGAACCCTATCAGGTAAAGGATCCAGGAAGCAGCACACTACGAAATCTATCGATTAGGCAGCAAGTGCAAAGTTAGAAGTGTTGCCACTTACAAGTTTGATGTCCGTTTTTAAAGAGGCAGATCCATCATCCCTCTACGTGCTTACATATACACTACTCATGCTGTCAAAACCAGTCAGCCCCATATTTTAAAGAACTTCCATTGTATCCAAAATTTGACTCTCAATACGGATCAATGTATGCAAAGTTACATTATTCCCTGGATTCTTAAGAAGCCTTACTCTAAAGGGCTCAGGGAACTTTAAAAAAATCCGTATATTTATTTCATTATTTAACGGAATCATCAGTTGTATGAAAAAACTTTACTTTCTTTTCTTTATATTTTTTATCTCTGTTTCTTCAGGAAAATTATTTTCGCAAGGAGCAACCTTTGTTTTCAGTAACACCGGAACCACTCCACAGATAGATTCAGCCATCACCTATACCGGAAATCTCTGGGGTCAGTATATCAACTCGGCCGTACCCATTAAGATACATCTGTATTATATGAATTTATTTGGGTCCACACTAGCCATTACTATTCCAAATGGAGAAAGGGATTTTCCATCGGCCCCTATTGATTCTGTATGGTATCCAAGCTGTCTGGCCAATGCAATGGAGGGAGTGGAAATTAACCCTGGGGAGGATGACATGAACATTTATTTTGATAATACACACTCGTGGTATTTTGGAACTGATGCAAATTGTCCGGCCGGACAATATGATTTTGTAAGTACTTTATTACATGAAATTGGACATGGTCTCGGCTTTTTGTCTTTGGCCAAGCTTGATGGCGATACCATGGGATCATTTGGGAATATCACCGCTGCCGATCTGGCTCCTTTAGTAACTACATTCCCATTCCCTAATCTGCAGAATAAATGTTCTATTTTTTCTTACTATATGGAAAATGCCGGAGGCCAATCAATCGTGGATACAACCCTTTTTCCTAACCCATCTGTTATTCTTGGCAGTCAGTTAAAAAGCAACGGAATTTACTTTAATGCACCTTTGTCGGTGGCACAAAACGGAGGGAACAGGGTAAGGCTGTTTGCCCCTGCTGTATATGCCGAAGGCTCAAGTATGGAGCACTTAAATGAGGCAACCTTTCCGCCATTAAATGCAAATACATTGATGACACCTTATACCGGAATGGCGGAGGAGCATCATTCTCCAGGACCAGTTACCATTGCAATCCTGGAAGATATCGGATGGAACGTGAACCATATTGGTCTTGAAAACTACACTTCTGATCTCAAGATGCATGTATTTCCGAATCCGGTAGAAGACGATGCTTATATCAGACTCGATAAAACGGTCGAAAACGAAGATCTGGAAGTGATCGATATGTATGGCAGAGTGGTTTTATCTACCAACGTTTCTATAGAAAAGGGACATTATTATCCAATCAATGTTTCTCAACTTGACCATGGAATTTATACAGTTAGGATCAGGGATGGAGTATTTAAGCTGATCAGGAATTAGAATTCATCTTTAAATGAGCCATTTGGTTGATCCCGAAAAATTTCTGCAGATATTTACTGGTCAGTTTGAAGAAAGTGTACGCAAAAATATTTCGCTCCATTCTTCTTTCCGGGAAATAAAAGGCTGGTCATCATTGCAAGCCCTCGTCGTTACAGTTGCCATTCATGAAGAATGGGGAGTTAGTTTTTCCGACGAGGATTTTAGAAATTCCAGGTTAGTAAAAGATCTGCTTGAAATAACCCAATCAAAAACCGGATCATAGTGGCCATCTTTTCAATAGAACATATAAAGATTAATGGATTGTCTGTGGTTGTTCCAAAGTTCAGCGAGAGCAATTTTGATCTGACCGGATTAGGTGAGGATGAAAAAAGAACACTTGTAGAAACCACCGGTATAGAAAACAGAAGGATAGCCGATCATTCAACGACTGCTGCTGATCTTTGTATATGTGCTGCCAAAAAATTGTTGAAAGAATTAAACTGGGATCCCAACGAAGTAGAAATACTTGTTTTTATCACCCAAACACCAGACTATCAGATTCCCGGATCCAGCATGTTCATTCAGAAAGAACTGGGCCTGCCTAAAACCTGTTTGTGTATTGATATCAACCAGGGTTGTGCTGGTTATGTATATGGACTTTCAGTGATCGCTTCCATGATGAATTCGGGCAAATTAAAAAAAGGATTGTTGCTGGTTGGTGATACTATCACCAGGACCATCGATAAAAAAAATACGGCCCTTGTCCCTATTTTTTCGGATGCAGGATCAGGTACTGCGCTTGAATTTTCTGAAACAATTGAATCAAAAATGTTTTTTAATTTACAAACAGATGGATCGGGCTTCGACAAGATCATTTTAAAAGAAGGAGGAGCCAGATTCCCGGCGGCAAATGACCCTTGTGGATTGCAGATGAATGGACAGGACATTTTTAATTTCGGATTAAAGGAAGTAGCGCCAAATGTTTCGGTGCTTTTAAATGAATTCGGGTTGAGCCATCAAAAAATTGATTATTTTGTGATGCATCAGGCCAATTTATTGTTGAACGAAACCATTCGAAAAAAACTGGAAATAGAATCACATAAAACCTTGTATTCACTACGTGAATATGGAAATACCAGTTGTGCTTCCATACCGGTTACAATAGTGGCCAATGCGAAAGCACTTAACAAACAACCTGTATTAAAATTTCTTCTGGCTGGTTTTGGGGTGGGTCTTTCATGGGGTTCGGTTGTCCTGGATCTTGATCAGATAAAATGTTTGCAGATAGATGAGTATTAACGGAGAAAAAATATTGGTTTCTGTAGTAGTTCCAGTGTACAATAGCAGTGGTACATTGGAAGAATTGTTTACAGCCATATGTGACTCGGTTGATCCTGGAGAATACAACCTGGAGATTATTTTTGTGGATGATCATGGAAATCAGGAATCATGGAAACAGTTGGAAGCGATCAAAGAAAAAAAACCGGATCTGGTGAAGATCATTCGTCTCTCCAAGAACTTTGGACAGAATAGTTCTACGCTTTGTGGCATTGACCATTCCAAAGGCGATCTGGTCGTTACCATTGATGATGACATGGAATTTCATCCAAAAGATATTTCTGAACTTCTCAAAAAAGCCAGCGAAAATGGTTCGGATGTGGTGTATGGAGTTTTTAATAAAGCGCCCAATAAGTCTTTCAGAGCCCTGGGACGACGGGTTCTGTTTTTCATGTTCAATAAACTGGAGAATGGTGCTACGATTGGATCTTCGTTCAGACTTATCAGAAAAAACATTGTTGAGAAAATCAGGCATCATAACCAGGATCATCTTTTTATCAATCAGATCATTTCATGGTATACCGCTGACATCGATTTTGTAAAGGTCGAATTTCAACAAAGAAATGACAACCAGTCTGGTTATGGTTTTGGTAAATTATTAAATATTGGATTAAAGCTGATTTTTCACTATACAAGTTTTCCTTTACGGCTTATCATTTATTTTTCCTTTTTAACAGCGATTGTAAGCATTCTGTTTGCCACCTACTACTTTATCCAAAAGATCACTGTTGGGACTCAATCTGGTTACTCTTCACTCATCGTTTCAATATTCGTGGCCACCAGTATTATTATGTTGGGCATTGGTGTTTTGGCCATCTTCGTGAACCGCATCTATAATTCAAGGATCAAAAGACCCAACTATTCCATTAAGAAAATAAAATGATCATTATTGAATTTGAGAACATCAGATTACAGCTCATTTCAGAGGATGATCTGGAGATGATCCGCCAATGGAGAAATGCACCGCATGTTGCCGGGTATATGGAATATCAGGCTGAAATTGATAAGCAGGAACAAATAACCTGGTTCAATTCATTGCGACCCCATGAAAATCTTTATTTCAAAATATTGATTTCTAATACCGCCATAGGTATCATTAACCTTAAAAACATCCGTTGGGATCTAAAAGAGACCGAAGCCGGAGTTTTTGTGGGCAGAGAGGATTTCCGTGGGACGATCACTCCCATTCTGTCCGTATTTATACTGATGAAATTGGTGTTTGAATGTTTTGAATTTGAAAAACTATGGGCCAAGATCTCTAATAAAAATGAACAAGCCATTCGCTTCAATACCGAACTTGGATACATGCTTCATTCCAAAGTAAACAAAGACTTTGATCAATATGTTTGCGACAGGAATGGTTTTTGTTCTCCCCAATCTTCTATTTCAAAAATTCAGGAACTTTTTACTAAAAATGGTCAGATAAAAATCCATGTTGACAAAGCGTCTGATTGGATATTGCCTTATTTACATTTGAACGACCATCGTTTTCAATTGGCAATGGATGAGGATTAGCGAAAATATTTCCTCCATTCAAGTTTCAACGCCAAACGAATAGGGATACATGGATGCAGTCCATATCGAATGATCCTTAGAGGAAGCCATAAATGAGAAAAAGGAAGATTTTTGCTTTGGAGAACCGGATCTAATTTTTTGATTAACTTTTTATATTCACTTCTGTTATATACAAAATATTCTTTAGGAGCCCTTCTTTTAAATATTTCCATTCCCAGGTGAAAAGTAAAATCACGGGTTTCTACAAGTCTGAATTTTTTTGCCAGATGGAATAAGTTTTGCGAAAAGCTTATTTCTATGAATGGCACTCCTATACAAATATTTTCCAGGAACATTTTTTCAAACAGACTCCGGTGAAAAACAAAACAATCAAATCCAGGATGTGACTTTCCCGCCTGTACAAAGATCTGATTGATTTCCTCCACTTTTGTGTATTGAGGTTCAATACGTTTTCTATTGATGATGAGTGCATCATATCCCTCTTTTAAAAGCTCGTTTACCTTTAGATAAAAATCAGGATACAAGCCAATATCAATATTGGAATAGATGATAAATTCCGCATCCGATGATTCCATCGCTTTTTCGAGTATGTCTGCAATCAGCGGGTATTTTATTTTTTTATTGAATTCAAACAGCTCAAGCACCGATTTTTTTAGAAACGCAGTTTTACGAATAAAATCAGGAACAATGGAGGCATCCTCTTCAAAACAGGCCGCCAGCAATTCGATATCTACCGTTTCTTTGGCCCGTTCCTTTGCTATTTCAATACTTTTGAAGGTAATGGGTTGGGCAATCGCAAGGTCACTTGATGCGTTTGCGATAAAAGGGTTGATAATATGCGCCAGCCTGAATTTCAAACTTATTGGAAAAGGATTGTTATATTTATTGCAATCATTTGTCTCTTAATGTGGAAGGTCTACCAAAAATATCAATAGTAACCATAAGTTTTAATCAGGGTAAATATTTAGAGGAAACGATCCTCTCGGTTTTAAATCAAAATTATCCAAATTTAGAATATATAGTTATAGATGGTGGTAGTACCGACAATAGTATCGATATTATTAAAAAATACGCCGATCGGATCTCCTATTGGGTAAGCGAACCTGACAATGGTCAGTATCATGCCGTAGAAAAGGGATTGAATAAATGCACCGGGGATATAATGGCCTGGATAAATTCCGATGACAAATATCTGCCAATGGCATTTCATACAGTGGCGGCCGTTTTTATGAAGTATTCTCAGGTAAACTGGCTCATGGGTATTCCCGGGGAGTTTAACGAAAAGGGAATGCCATTCAACCGGATCTCTCTACCCTGGGCCCGGTGGTCAAAATACAGGTACCTCACCAACGATTTTCAATTCATTCAGCAGGAGTCCAGTTTTTGGCGAAAAAAAGTCTGGGAGGAAGCCGGACGCAAAATGGATATGAGCATTAAATATGCTGGGGATATGGAATTATGGTCTCGTTTTTTTCGAAAAGAACAATTGTATACATTGCTCAGTAACCTTGCAGGCTTTCGTCACCGAAATGAAAATCAGGTATCCAAAACTTTTGCCAATACTTATCTGAAGGAATGCATGCAGATCGTAAAACGAGAAAGAAAACTGTTGGGCGGTGGCGAAAAATGTAAACTTCTTTTTTTACGTTTATGGAGATTGCCGATGGCCGTCTTTTTCTTTTTGGACATTCCCTTCTTCAAAGCTTTTTACCGAAGATTTTTTAAGATCCCTAAAACCATTAGCTTTGATTTTGAGAACGACTCATTTACCATGAGAAACAGTTATATAAAAATACCACCTTACATTTTAGGAAAATGGTTAATTCAACGGAGAATAAAAAAAATAAAGGGAGATGATAACCCGGGAAATTAATAACAGACCTTATGGTGTTGTAGAATACCTTCGGAAATTAAAAAGTCATGCTTTTTTAGTGGTTTCTTTGTCACGTCGTGAGTTGAAGGTAAAATACAGCCGGGCATTTCTGGGAATCGGCTGGTTACTTATCCAACCGTTGGTAGCTGTTATTATCTACAGTTTATTTTTTAACTATCTCATCAAAATAGATACCGGAAAAATTCCATACATCCAGTTTGTATTTAGCGGGTTGGTGCTCTGGTATATCTTTACAGGGATATTCAGTAAGGTAAGCACCTCGTTGGTTGAAACCAGAGAACTGATCGACAAGGTAGCTTTTCCAAGGATCATCCTTCTCATGGCAAAAGCGGTTCCTGTGATGTTGGAGAGCCTGTTGTTTTTTATGGCCCTCATCATTATTATCCTCGTCAACCGGCCGGTCTATTGGTTGAATATTTTTGTTTCTTTTTTTTATGTGTTGCAGGTTTTCATTTTTTCGTTTGCGGTAGCCATCTTATTTAGTGTGCTCATTGTTCGCATTCGTGATTTTCTTCATATGCTCCCGTTTATTGTCAATTTTGGGATATGGCTTACACCGGTCTTTTATCCGGTTTCAATCGTACCACCTGAATATCAAAACTGGTTAAGGTATCTCAATCCACTTGCCCATTCAATAGAAAGCTTCCGGAACGCCCTGTTTTCAGGTGCTGGCATATCTTTTGGCTCCATCCTGGTTTTCCTTTTTTCTTTATTCCTGCTCTTTATTTCTTTCGTTATTTTCATTAAATTTGAAAAGAGAATTCCGGAGCGACTTTAAAGAAAATTCCTATGCCAAACATAGTTTTAAGAGACGAGAATTTACAGAAGGCGTTTGACCAAAAAGGATATGTTCAGGTCCCTTTTCTTTCCCCATCCGAGGTTGAATATCTAAAAAAGATGTTTTTCGACACATTGCCGGAAAGCGGCGGTTCAATGACATCCGGGGATGCTGATTTTAAAACCGAAAGCGAGATCACCTACGATTTTACATTTATCGATCGCAATCCGGACTATAAAAGAAAAGTATTTGAGATCATTACAGCAGCATTCAAAAAAAGAGCGGATGAATATTTAAATGAATACAAACCCATTATTGCTAACTATATCCGGAAAAAAGAAGGCGGAGGAGAAGTTCCATTACATCAGAATTGGGCATTTGTTGATGAGGAGAAGTTTACATCTGTTTCAATCTGGGTACCCCTGGTTGATAGTGATGAAGTAAATGGAACGCTTCAAATGGTTGAAGGGAGTCATAAAAGATTTGGGAAATTAAGAGGGCCGCTAATCCCCTGGGAACTTGAACCGATCAAAGAGAAAATCATTTCTAATCACCTTACTCCCATGAATGTGAAAGCCGGTTGTGGCATTATCCTGGACGATAGTATTATTCATTATAGCAATATCAATAAAACACCGGGGTTAAGACTGGCCATTCAGCTTATTATGATCCCTTCCAGCACCCATTCCATCCATTACCATTTCGATAAGGCGAATGACCCGAACAAGGTGCAGGTTTTAGAAACTGATTTGGATTTTTATATGCAGTTTCATCCATGGCTCAAACCCGAAGGAAAAAAAGAATTAAAAAGAGAGAAATATAAACCTGAGCCAATATCCTATGAGAACTTTGTTGAAGGACTTCATGGAAGAAGATTTGATGAGCCGCAGGGAGTATTCAAAAAGGCGTTCAATTTATTCAAGGTATAGCTATGCAAAAGGTGTTGATCGGAGAAAGGGAGGCGGAAAAATTTTCCAGGATGGGGTTTTTGCGAAAAAAACTTCTGGGGGCAGATGCTGTTTCTACCTTGACGGGACTTTATCATCAATATTTTCCCGATGGGTCAAAGGATTTTTATTCAAGTACATTTCTAAGTGACATAACCGCCAAAAAAGAATTAAGCGACAGACTGGTGCAGGAATTGGATCCGGTAATCAGAGAATCTTTTCAGGACTATAAGATCCTTGGGGCACAGTTTCTGATCAAAAATCCGGGTGATGGAGGTCTTTTACCTTTCCATCAGGATTGGACCATTGTGGATGAGGAAAAACATCGGAGTGTCACTGTTTGGATAAGCCTGAACGAAGCCAACGAACAAAACGGAACAATCAAAGTCATTCCTTATAGTCACGAATTTTCGAGCGCTAAAAGAGGACCGGGAAATTTTGATGCGCTGGCAGATATACAAAATGTTCTCGAAAAATATTCCCATAGTTTAAGTATGGAGGCAGGTGAAGCCTTTATTTTTGATCAAGCCATTGTACATGGCTCTGGTATAAATTCAACCGAATTACCGCGAATTGCGGTGGCTTTTGGACTTGTGCACAAAGATGCCGAACTTGTTTTTTATCATCGGGCAGCCAATGATACCTTTGAACAGTATCAGGTTCCTGATGATTTTTTCATCACCTTTCCAAATGATGGAAGTGCACCGCCCGAGGGGAAACTTCTCGGTATTGTTTCGCAGGATTTTACAAGGGTTAGTTTAGACGATTTCATAAAAGGCATTGAGGTGACCTCCTGCAATCAAATGAAAAAATTCACACCAACTCCACTTTTCCGGGATGTCGAAGTCCAGCAAAAATTTGATAGGGATGGTTTTGTTAGGATCCCTTTGCTCAATGAAAAAGAGGTGGATGAACTAAAGGATTATTATTTATCCCTTCACCACGATCATATAAAAGATTACGGGTTTCATATCAGTCTGGAGAACAACAGCGAAGATTATCGGAACGGAATTTTTAAAAAACTGTTTGAAACCATCATGCCCAAACTTGATCCATTGCTGGTGAATTATAAAACATTTACAGCAAGCTATGTGATAAAGGAAGCCGGACTTCAGAACATTGTTCCACCTCACCAGGATTGGAATTTTGTGGATGAAACCGAATTTTGTTCCGCAACAGTATGGATCCCATTAATGGATGTCAACAAAAATAATGGGGCATTGGGAGTGATTCCCGGGAGTCATCGGATTTTTAATTACCCGAGAGCTTCTCCTTCGCCTCAGGCTAAATCATTGTTGTCGGATCACGTATTTAATTTATTTCCCTATGTAAAAGTGGTGGAAATGAAAGCCGGGGAAGCATTGATTTTTAACAATAAAACGATTCATGCTTCTCCACCGAATATTTCTGGGTTATCAAGGATTGCAGCCGGTATTGGAATCACACATGAAGAAGCCCAACTCAGACATTACTATCAGCAGCCGGGTATCGAAGAAAAAATTGAAGTTTATGAGGTTGATTCTTCCTTTTTTCCTCATTATAACAATGCACGAATGTCTTCAATGTATGATAAAGGTGAAAAACCGAAAGAGCTTAAAAAGATAGAACATTTATATAAAATAGCCCCAAACTATTCTAAAGAAGAAATAACAGAGCTGGTACTTTCAGGTCCTGGGGTGGTATACAACGGGGATTTGATGCATGAGTTGGCAGAAATGTATAACTATAACCTGGATGGAACTTCGAAGGAAAAGAAAAAAGAAGAAGGCGGTGGTGCTACAATTGCAGTTAAGAAGCCAGGTTTTTTTAAGGTGTATACACCATCCAATATTCTGGCGGAGATCAAACATAGAATGAGTAAAAAGCCGATAGATTAATTCGATAAGATGGCGGCACCCAATATTTTTAAGGATGAAACCTTACAAAAACAATTCGATGAAATTGGGTTTGTGAAGATAGCGTTGCTCAATTCCCCGGAGGTAGAAAAATTACGTCAGCTTTTTTCAGTTTATTATCCGGACCCATCAGCAAATTTTTATTCTTCCAGTTATGAGGATGACTATCTGGTAAAAAAGAAAATGAGTGACGAAATTGGAGCCATCATGGTTCCAAATCTGGAGAAAATATTTATTGACTATACCTGGTTTGGTTCTGCCTTTTTATCAAAGGGTAATGGATCAAGAAGTGAAATGCCCATGCATCAGGATTGGACCATTGTGGACGAAAATAAATTTCTGGCGATGAACATATGGACTCCTTTGCAGGATACCAATGAGGAAAATGGAACTATTGAGGTGATTGAAGGAAGCCATCGCTGGCATAATGCGTTAAGAGCTCCAACACTTCCGTTTTATTTTGATGGATATCAACATGTTCTAAAATCGAAGCTTACACCGTTGTCTGCTAAAGGCGGTGAGGCTGTGGTCCTCAATCAGGCCATCATTCACTACTCCAAACCAAATTTGAGTAAGGATGTTCGGATTGCCATTACCTCAGGGATAAAAACAAAAGATGCCCCCATGCTTTTTCACTACTGGGATAAAAATAAACCTGATCATATCGAAATGTTTAAGCAGGAAGATGATTTCCTCATCCGGTTTGAAAATTTCCATCAGTCAATCTTTCGTCGCCCTGACTTAGGGGAAAGTCTTGGGGTGAAATCGTTCCAGCTACAAAAACCAACAAAGGAAGAGGTGGACAAATTGATGACTTCTTCCAATAATCGTAAAAGCTTTGCAGAAAAAATCATAGCATGGGCAAGGGGATAAATTTTGTTTATACGCCTATCCTTTTGGATAATGAAAAGGACACTGAACTGGCTGACAAAGGCTATTCGATCTTTCCATTTCTTAGTCCGGCAGAAATAATGACCTTTACACGTTATTATCACGAAACTCAAAAGGAAACACCGGATCATTTTTATTCATCAACTCATTCAACAGATATTTCCTTTCGAAAAAAAACGAACGAATTTTTAAAAACTGTGATTTCTCCTTTGTTGCCACAATATTTCAAAGATTATCGTTTATTGGGAGGCGCATTTGTAGTAAAACCACCTAACGGGAAGGGCCTTCTTCCACCTCATCAGGACTGGAATATTGTAAACGAACAAAAAGCCAGATCCTATAATCTTTGGATCCCTTTAATGGATGTAAAAGTTGAAAATGGTGCGGTATTCGTATTAGAAGGCAGTCATCGAAAAATGAATACCTATCGTGGACCCGGAATCCCATCGATACTTAGGGATGTAGAATCCCATGTTTGGGGAAATATGAATGCCTTACCCATGCTGGCGGGAGAGGCTTTGTTTTATGACCATGCCCTCATTCACGGTTCACCGGCCAATCAATCCGAACATATCCGGCTGGGAGTGGTTTGTGGTATGATCTCGCGGAATGAGCGAATGCAACTTTGTTTTAATAGCCAGAATGGGGTTAGTATATATGAAGCGACAGAAGATTTTTTCCTGCAAAAAGATCCGATGGAGGGACCACAGGATTTAAAGTTCATTAGGGAATTGTATCCGGAATATAGCCTTTTATCCGAAGAACAGTTTAAATCCATATTTTTGGGTGAAAACCAATCTTCAAAAAAAACCTGGTTTGCCAAACTTCTTCAGGGGAAATAGAACATGGAGATATTATATCTGGTCATAGGTTTATTGGCAATTCTGGTAGTTGTGCTCACAGTTCTGTTGTTGAGGAAAAAGAACGATCGGGTGAACCAAAACAACGGCCTTCATCATAAGAATCCTGAGGATGTGGGAAAGTTCTATAACGAACAAACCGACAATTTTCTCAAGGTATATGGTAAAATAATACAGGCCTTCAGGACAAAAGATGTATCAGTTTTGTTAAACTACCAGATCAATTCAATGGGGCTTCAACCAGATATGAGAGTATTGGATGCAGGATGCGGGGTTTGTGGCCCGGCCATTTTTTTTGCAGATCATACCGATATACATATTGAAGCACTCACCATTTCTTCGGTGCAGGTTCAGAAATCAATTGAGAATATCACCCAAGCCAATCTAAAGGGAAAGATCAATGTAAGGGAGGGAGATTATCATCAATTGGAAAACTATTATCCGTCAGAGCATTTTGATGTAGTTTATTTCCTTGAATCATTTGGCCATGCAAAGGATCATTTAAAGGTATTGGATTCTGCCTGGAAAGTATTAAAACCGGGTGGAGCTGTTTATATCAAGGATCTCTTTTGGAAAAAAGCTCTGTACAAGGGAATGGAACAGGGCATCGAAAAAGAGATCAGGAATATTAATAAAGCTTATCACTATCACGTACCAGATCTCAATATTATTCTGGATCATGTTCGAAAAAAAGGATATATTTTATCCTCCCTAAAGACGATTGATATCCCTTTGGAGGATTTTGAGAACCTCACCATTTCAAACGAATTTCAGGAATTAACAGGGATCAATAAAATTGAGAATTTAAGAGATTATATTTTCCCGGTTGATTTTTTCGAATTAAGACTAATGAAGCCAACGGTTGATATTTTATCAGGGAACAGTCGTTATTTTCTTCAGAATTTATATTTTATGCAGGTAGAAAACTGGAAGGAGAACGAATTATAACCATGAGCATTTTAAGCGTACATAATCTATCGAAAAAGTACTTCAAAAAAGGGTCTTCAGAACCATTTTGGGCCTTGAAGGATGTTTCATTCGAGGTTCAGCCGGGTGAAATCGTAGGGGTCATTGGTCGTAATGGTGCCGGGAAAAGCACTTTACTTAAAATTCTCGGAGATGTAATTGCACCTACCAACGGTCATGTTCAATTTACCGGAAGAGTAGTTTCCATTTTGGATATAGGTACGGGTTTTCATCCGGACCTTACCGGATATGAAAATATTTTTTTTAGTGCTTCATTGTATGGACTCACCAGAAAACAGGCTAGTGAACAGGTAGAAACTATTATTGAGTTTAGCGGCGTAAGGGATTTTATTCATGAGCCCCTCAGGAATTATTCCAACGGAATGTATTTACGTCTCGCATTTTCCACGGCCGTTCATGTGAATGCGCAGATCCTGTTGTTGGATGAGGTAATTGCCGTTGGAGATCGGGATTTCCGAAACAAATGTTATTGGATGATTCGCGAACTGGCCGCTAAAGGCGTTACAATTATTTTAGTGAGTCATCAGATCTCACAAATACTTGAATTTTGCAATCGGAGTATTTGGATGGAAAAGGGCAGGATAAATTTCGATGGAAAACCAATTGAGGTGGCGGAGCAATATTTGGGAACCCCCATTTTGGAAAAGGGCGTGAACAAGACCGGGTCTTCTATGCCGATGGTCTTCCCACAGGATTTCTCAATCGAAAATTTTGTTCATCTGAAATCGGTTGCGATCAATACAAGTCAAAACGAAATTTTGGTCGATCAACCATTTGATATAGAAATTGAATGCGAAAAAATGGAAGAAGAAAGCTCCCTGGAAATAGCCATTTCGATTTTCAACATGGATGGCATCAGAGTATTTACAGATTCATACGGTTTGCGTGAAAATTATCTGGAGGATCCAATAAAAAACAAAGGGAATTACAAACTTAAATGCACCATTCCACAAAACCTGCTTACACGTGGATTGTATACGGTATCATTGTCGTTTTGCAAGTCGATGGTTATTCAACGAGAATTGGAGCATTTGATTTCCTTTAAAATAAAAGAAGGGTTGCTTACCAATAATGATCCGACTGCAAATTTTAGCAAGATGGGTACTATTATCAGACCCCTTTTGGATTGGACAGTAGAATTGAAATAAATTATCAAGGCCCCACGTATAATTCAAGGCTCATTTTATTTATACGTGTTTATGTCTGAAGCAATCTATCACGTGGTCATTTACCATACCTGCGGCCTGCATATAGGCATAGCATATGGTAGAACCCACAAACGTAAAACCTCGTTTTTTAAGATCCTTGCTCATGGCATCACTTTCTTTAGAAGTGGCGGGAACATCCTTCATCGCTTTTCGTTTCGCATTCATCGGTTTCTTACCACTAAATTGCCAGATATATTGATCAAAAGTTCCAAATTCCTTCTGGATAGCCATAAAAGCTTTGGCATTCTTTACAGTACCGGTTATTTTTAGCCGGTTACGGATGATCTTTTCATCCTGCATGAGTTTTTCTAAATGCCGATCGGTGAACCTGGCTACTTTTTTTACATCAAAATTGGCGAAGGCTTTTCTAAATCCTTCTCTTCTATGTAAAATGGTTTTCCAACTCAGGCCTGCCTGAAAGGCATCCAGCACTAAAAATTCAAAATGTTTCTGGTCATCATGTACAGGTACTCCCCATTCTTCGTCATGATAGGCGATCATGAGTACATCCTCCCCTGGCCATGCGCAGCGCTGTTTTTGTTTTTTCATTGTTAGTTTTTTTGTCAATTTGGGTTGGAGTAATATAACTTTTTTCTGGAAAACTATAAAACATTTATCCTTTTTCCTTCCGAAATTGCACTTGAAATTCTGTTTGGTAAAATTTTACCGGTTTGTCAGATTGGCAGAACGGTATCAGGAATTTGGAAATTTTCCAGTCTTCTTTCCATGACCAACGAAATGGTAGTCGAGCCTGTACCCGTTAGCCGGTGAAAATAAATACTGAACAGAATTTCTTTTTTTACTTAGCTTCCTTATCATCCTGCATGATCCCATGGATATATCCATCAGGATCTTTAAAATAGGCCAGCCAGCCAATACCCGGAATGGCCATTTTCGGAACCACGATTGTCCCTCCGGCACTTTCTATATTCCTAATGGCTTCATCCACGTTAACCACTGAAATCGAATTGACACAGGGCTGGTTGGGATCTCTTTTTTTCATGATGCCTCCATTGATACCTGGTGATTTTTCATCACCAGTCATGGCCAGCCAATAAGGTTCTGTACCAAACTGCATAAAATTCCAGCCAAACGCTTTTTTAAAAAAAGCCATGCTTTGCTCCGGGTTGTCTGATGGGATCTCAAAATGGGTTACGCGATTGCTCATATCTCAAATGGGTTTATTATGCACAATATTAACAAAAAACAAAAACCTAAATTAATATAGTTGAAAATGATTTAAATATCGATTTAGCATCAAATCTTAAATATTTTAGCGACCTTACTTGGATATTTATCAGGGTGAAAAAACGGATCTGGTGTTTTCTTATAATTATTATGTATGGTTCTATTTATCATGCAAGTGCACAGGTATATCCAATTTCAACGCTATCAGTGAAAGAAGGACTACCCGAATATACAGTGAACAAAATTGCCCAGGATCATTATGGTTATCTATGGCTGGGAACAGGCAGGGGACTTGCCAGATATGATGGTTCCGAAGTAAAGAAATTCGATCAGTCCAATGGTTTTGTGTCAGCCTGGGTTACCGATATAGAACCTGATCAATATGGAAGACTATGGATCAGTACCGATGGATCAGGATTATTTTTATATGATGGTAATAGCTTTATTAACTATCATACATTAAATGGTCTCCCCAGTGATCATATCTTCGATATATTACCCGGGGAGGATCATCTTTATCTGGCTACCATGGATAGCGGGCTTATTTGTATCGACAAAAAATTAAAGATATCCTTCATCAATAAAACGACCGAAGGCGAACGTGTTTCTGTGACACTGAAATTGCTCAGGCGAAATAATGGAAATCTATTGATCTCCGGGATTGATGGTATGTATGAATTACCAACCGGAGACTCACGAAACCTAAAAAAACTTTATGGAGAAGGCCGGGTATATTCGATGTTTGAAAAAAAGAACGGAAATCTGCTGTTTGGTTCGGCAGGAGGGTTGTTCGAGATGGAAAAAGATAGCAGCAACTTTCATCGTCTTTTTGAAAGTTCCATACAAGATGTACTCGTTAAAGAAATTTGCGAAAATGGAAATATTCTTTGGCTGGCAACCAACAATGGTTTATATAAGATCAATGACACAATCATCGAACATATTGGTAAGGAGAATGGTTTATCCAGCAACACACTAAAAACAGTTTTTAAAGATAACAAAGGGAAAGTATGGACAGGTACGGATAATGCCGGTGCAGATTGCATTGATGAAACTGCCATCAGACATTTCTATTTTTCACAACAGGAACAACCTTTGGTCACCTATTCCTTAGTAGAGGATTCAATAGGTAATATGCTATTTTTTACGAGTCAGTATGGAGTTGCCAGTTATGATGGAAAAACCTGTTCGCTTTATCCCGGCATGGAGAGCTTACCTACCAATATTCTGAGTTCATTCCGTGCCGCCGATCAATCTATCTGGTTAACATCAGTTACTGGGTTGATAAGTCACCTGAGCAACGAAAAAAATATACTCAACCGACAAGTAATAGATGCCGAGGAATTATATGTGGTTCATTTGGCACCTTTCAACAATGACACCATTATTCTCTCTACTTCCGCCGGTCTATATCTCAAGGATGCCAATACGCTTGAAGCCTCACAAATAAAAACGCTTCCCACCATTTACTTTCGATCCAGTTTTGTAGATTATAGGCGAACCATTTGGGCACTGGGTGATGGTGGCGAAGTATTTGCATATAGTCATGGGAAAGTAACGGATTATTCACAGTTGATCAATCCTAACCGATATATACTTACACAGGGTTATGCCGATCAGAAACATGGACTTTTATTTTTTGGGACCAGTTATGGACTCATTATATGGAATGGAGAATCTACTCTCTTATTAAATACTTCCAATGGATTGCATGGAGATCACGTAAATTCATTGACCATGGATAGTATGCAGTATTTATGGGTAGGACATAACAAGGGGATAGAAAGATTAGATATTGAAAAAAGAAAAACAAAATTCGTTGGTTATTACCAGGGATTTCATCCGATGGAAACAAATACAACGGTAGCGTATACAGATTCAGAAGGAGATATATGGTTTGGTACGGTTGAATCTGCATCGGCGGTAAAGGTAAATGAGCTTAAACAGGATACAACAGTACCGGACGTTCTGATAGAAGAAATTGATGTGAATGATCTTCATCGTTACCAGCTTCATATAGGAGAACCTTTGGCTACATCACTGAGACTTAAATACAATCAAAATAATCTGGAGATCAGGTTTAAGTCGCTCAATTATTTCAGCTCTCAAGAGATTAAATATCAATGGAAGTTGGAAGGTTTTGATAAAAACTGGAAAACACCTTCTACCAATTCCTCTGTAAATTATACTAATTTAAAACCTGGCGGCTATACATTCCTGGTAAAAGCCATCAATACGGATGGATATGAGTCAACCATCACGAGTTTGAAAATTGAGGTGCGCAGACCTTTCTGGCAAACGATTTGGTTTTATATGATCCAATTTTCTATTGTTGGAGCTGTTATTCTCTTAAGTTTTATCTTTAGTACAGATCCTTCTAAAAGCCGGTTTGCCAACATTACAACTTTACTGGGAATATTGATGGTTTTTGAGACCGCGCTGTTTTATTTGTCCGCATATACAGATAAATACACACATGGCATTCCTGTATTCCAGATCGTGCTCAATATTATCCTGGCGATGTCGTTGCAGCCATTGGAAAGGACCATTAAAAAGTTTATGTTTCGGTTTGCAAGAAAATCGAGGAGAAAACCGGAGGAGAAAAAATAGGTGGAGAAGCACAATGTGTTTATTTTCATCTACTTTATTAGTTCCACAGTCCTAAAATGAAAACAGCCATTACATTTCTGTAACGGCTGTTTAATATTTAGAATAGAAAATTATTATTCCTTTACTTCAGCAAGAAGTGCATCAAGTTCCTCTTCACTGAGTGATTCAAGATCTGATAACATTCCACTGGCAGCTGCTTTTTCTAACAAGCCATTGGCCAATTGTGTTACGTTTGGTCCGCTCAATAATTCCATCGTACTTACCTCTAATCCAAATCTTGCCTGGAAGGCTCTGCCCAACTCTACGGCGATCAATGAGTCCACTCCCAGGAAATTAATACCACGGGTTTTATCGATCTTTTCAACGGATAGTTTTAATACACGGGCTACTTCTTCAGCGGTCATATTTTCCATATATGACAGACGATCTCCATCAGCTAAAGCAGAAAGCTCAGCGCATAATTCAGCAAGTTTACCACCAACACCGCTTCCACCACCTTTGGCATCAGCCAGGGCTTTAAAACGGCTACTTTGGGCTGATTTCTGGTTGATAGATGACCAACGTCCCCAATCCACATCAAACATTCCCACCTGTACCGGCGTATTCTGGATAACAAGACCAAGACCTTCTAAGGCTTGTGCCGTTGTGAATCCATAAATACCTCCGCTTTCAAGGATCGCTGTTACATTCGCATCACGTGCAGCTACACCCACCTCACCAAGTACACCTAAGTTAATAGTAGTTGCCTGCATTCCATTTGCTCTTCTATAATGTGCAAACTGATCTAAGAATGTATTGGCTGAAACATAATTGGCCTGCCCTGCATTTCCGATCAATGCCGAAATAGAGGAGAAGGAAACGAAGAAATCCAGTGGAATATCTTTCGTATACTTATGTACGTTGAGTACACCACCTACTTTTGCCTGGTAGGAAGTAACAAAACGATCACGATTCATATCAGCCAGGAATCCATCATCTAACACAACTGCGCCATGGATAATTCCTTTTAAGGGTGGCATATCTTTCTTGATCTTCGCAACGACATCAGCTACTGCTTTTTCGTTGGTAATATCAACCGGATCTGCGTATACCTTGGTCCCATTGGCTTCGATGAGTTTGATGGCATCTTTTGCTTCTTCTGTTTTAGCGCCGCTACGTGATGCCAATACGAGTTGTTTAACCCCTTTATCAGACAACCATTTCGCAATCTGTAAACCAAATCCACCTGTACCACCTGTAATTAAATAGGTAGCATTGGTATCAATCTCTTTTTTCTCTTTCTTCACCGGAACTTCTACTTCCTGGTCTTTAAAGTTGATCACTACTTTACCGATATGTTTCGATTGAAGCATGAAGTTGAATGCTTCCACCGCATCTTTTGCATCGAATAAATGTGTGTTCACCGGTTTAAATACGCCTTCAGCATAGAACCTTTCAATATCACGATGAATGGCCTGAACAACTTCTGGACGCTCCATCATTAAACGGTCGAGGTCAATACCTAAGAAGGAAATATTGTTGTTGAATTGCTGCATAGGCAATCCCGTATTCTCAGTAATATCACGCTTACCTATCTCTACGAAACGTCCGTAAGCAGACAATAACTCAAATGATTGATATAAAGCTTCACCGGCAATCGCATTGATCACCACATCCATTCCATATCCATTCGTATCTTCTTTGATCTGTTTTACGAAATCAAGTGAACGGGAATCGTAGATATTTTTAATACCTAATTTCTTAAGGTATTCACGTTTTTCTTCGCTACCCGCTGTGGTATAAATTTCCGCTCCAACATATTGGGCATATTGAATGGCTGCCAGACCAACTCCACCTGTACCATTGTGGATAAGGATCTTTTCGCCTTTTTGTAATTGTGCCCTGTTACGTAAGCTATATAATACAGTCATGTAAGGTACTACCATAAGCGCATCTTCGAATGAAATATTCTTTGGCTTACGCAGATAATAAGTAGGCACAGAAACCACATAGGTCCTTAAACAACCTTCAGGTGCAGCAAGGATAATTTCTTCGCCCACCTTAAAGTCTTTTACTTTTGAACCCACACGGGTAATAACACCTGCAGCTTCGTGACCGATATTTCTTTCGTAATATGAACCTTTTGTTGCCTTCTCACTTAACTGACCGATCACTTTTAATCCATCTTTTAAGTTCAAACAAGCGGCATAGTTTCTGATCTCTACTTCATCCGGTGCAAGTTCTGTTTTACGTTCGAATTCATCATAGTATAAACTATCCATACGTCCGATCTGTCCAATCTCCAATGAAACAGGTGTCTCAGTTGAAACCTTTCTCTTCTCACCGGTTGAACTTCCTAAAGAAACGGCATTCAAGCTTCTTACATAACGTTTGTTATGGCGAATGGCGATATCTTCATCTTTACTTGCCGACATGATTTCCCTGGCCAGCAATTCAAATTCACCCTCATCTTCGTCCTGATAGAGGTCAATTGTTTTACAGGATACATTTGGATTTTCATTGCTGATCAAATGGTTCAATCCCCAGAAAGCTGAAGTATCCAATGAAGCGCCTCTATCGTAATTGATCGCTACTTGCGCTCCGCAGGTAATTACCACGAGGCGGACCTTCTCGTTCGGTCTGTTTTTAGCCAATGCCTTGGCAATATAAACCACAGGCATGGTTTGATCCAAAATATCGTCACAGGAAATATTAGTTCCTCTGCCCTTATTTTCTGTACTCCAGGTATATAAAATATGGCTGTATGATCCGTCAGCAAAAAGCTTATGATAATCTTCCTCGTTCTTCGGATCTACAGAGAATATACCTTCATCATTTGTATATCCATCACCTTTAATAACCACTGAATAATCGATCCCTTTTTCAATCAATCCCTGGATCAGATCAAGATTATCATATTCACCAAACACGAGATATTTACCGGCTGCATTAGGAGTATCATTTTCCTTGATTGCTTCACTTTCATTCCACTGATATTCATAGAACCAGTTGTCCATTTCACCCGCAACATCACCTTTGCTGCTATTGATCGCCTGACAGGTAATTCCTTCCAAAGCAACTAATACTTCTCCGCTTTCATCAAAAAGGATTAGATCACCAGTGATAGAGGTATCTGTTCTTTCGGTAATTTTGCAATAGCTCCAGCATTCATTGCCTGGGCTGGTGTAGAACATTACCTGCTTAATATTCACCGGAACAAACGGATTCGGATTCTCACTACCGTCACTTACGATAGCTACCATAGACTGGAATCCTGAGTCTAATAAAGTTGGATGCAATAAATAATTATCTGAATTACGGATGAGTTCGTCGTTACCTTCAAGCTTCACCAATACTTCATTATCGCCCTTAAAGATCTGTTTCACGCCCTGGAACCAAGGTCCATACATTAATCCACGTGCATCAAGCGAAGTATAAAATTCTTTTGCATCTGCTTCATTCGTGCAACGTTTTTTGATATCCTTGAAGTTCAATGCAGGAATATCTCTTGAGATCGTATCTCTCAACAATCTTCCGGAAGCATGTAAAGTCCAAGGAGAATCATCTTCTCTATATCTGCTGAATACAGCATATTTTTTCGAATCCGGATTATAAGTTGTGTGGAACATTTGGATACGTTTATGATCCACCACCAATACCTGGTTGAATTCTAAGTTTTGTAAAGTACAGGCTGAGTTGCCAAATTCTTTTTCGTGAATGGCAAGACCCGCCTCTACATAAGCAGCTCCGGGTACCACCGTCATACCTTCGATGCGATGATCTTCCAACCATGGAAGGAGATATTGATTGATCTCTACTTCCCAAGCCGGATATGGCTGACGTGCATTTTCGTTCATGAATATATGACCCGGAACACCGTGCTTTTCTTCAATGGAACGGTCTGACTCCTGCCAATAAACATCCTTGTCCCATGCATAGGTTGGGATCTTCTGGAATTTACCTGCATCAGTAAATGGCTTCCAGTTGATCTCAAAACCAAGGGTATGTAAACTACCTAATGAGTTCATCAAGGTAACTACTTCAGGATCTCCTCTGCGTAAAGAAGGAACAATAGAACCTTTTACATCTGCCGCGGTTAAACATTCGTTGATGTTTGTTCTCAATACAGGATGTGGTCCTACTTCGAGGAATACGGTATAACCATCGTTCACCACGGTCTGTGCTGCTTTTGCAAAACGAACCGGCTGACGAACATTCTGCCACCAGTAATCATTGTTAAATTCGGTTCCATCCATAATGGTTCCGGTAACAGTTGAGTATAATGGTGTAGTCGCTTTTTTAGGATTAACGGATTTCAATGATTTCAATAATTCATCTTTCAATGGCTCCATTTGGTAGCTATGATAAGCCACTTCTACAGTAAGCATTTTATTGAAAACATTTTGTGGTGTTAATATAGCACTTACTTTTTCAAGTGCTGATTTGGTTCCGGCGATGGTAACTCCATTAAAAGAGTTGATGGCTGCAACCGAAATTTCATTCTGTAAATTATTTTCGTTGATGAGTTTTTCTGCAGCCTCTTCACCTAATCCAATCGCCAGCATAGTTCCTTGTCCTGCGGTTGTCTGTTGACAACGACTTCTGTGATAACTCACCAACACACCTTCTTCAAGGGTAAGTGCTCCTGAAACATAAGCTGCTGGCACTTCACCTACGGAGTGACCAACAACTGCTTCAGGTGTAATTCCCCATGCCTTCCATACTTCTGTAAGTGCAGCTTGTATAAAGAAATTACCTGGTTGTGCAATCGCTGTTTCATTCATTCTTGATTCAGCTTCTGGCTTCAATAATTCATCGAGTAATGACCAACCGGCGATATTTTTGAAATAACCTTCACATTCATCAATTACTTTTTTGAAGATCGGTTCTTTCTCATACATCTCTCTTCCCATAGCCCACCATTGTGGCCCCATTCCTGTATATACAAAAACAAGTTTTCTGTTCTCCTGGATTTGATTGAAAGTAACGGCGGTCAATAATTCACCATTCGAATATGCTTCAAGTTTCTCAATCAATTCTTCTTTGGTAGCAGCAACAATGGTGATCCTGTTTAGGTGATGTGATCTTCGGTATGCCAGCGTATAGGCAAAGTCAACGATCGACATATCTTCATTCTTGAGGAAGTGAGCATATTTTTTACAGATACCTGCTAGTGCAACATCGCTTTTTGCAGAAATCGGAAAAAGGAATTGTTCCCTCGTATTATGCTTCCCATTTTTAGAAAATCTGGTGAGATAATCACGCGGAGGTTGTTCCATTACCATGTGACCATTGGTTCCCCCATATCCGAATGAGTTAATGGAAGCCATCAGTTTCTCTTCATCGCCGAAATTTTCGAGTTTGATAGGGATCTTCAGAGAAATATTTTCGAAATCAATTTTTGGATTTGCTTTTTTGAAATGTAAATGAGGTGGTACCTGACGCTTATTCAAAACCAGCGAAGTCTTGATGATGCCCGCAATACCTGCAGCTGCTTCAAGGTGACCAATATTTGTTTTTACGGACCCAACAAAAACTTTGTTGTTTTTATCGTGAGCTGTTTTTAATACATTGTCCAATGCAGTTAACTCCAGCGGGTCCCCCACTTTGGTTCCAGTACCATGTGCTTCTATGTATTTGATATCCTTTACTTCAATCCCTGCTTTTTCGTAAACTTCACGAATCAGGTCTTCCTGAGCTTCAGGGTTTGGAACGGTAATACCATTGGTAGCACCATCCTGATTTGATCCAGTTCCTCTTACAACAGCATAGATATAATCACCATCAGCCATTGCTTTTGAAAGTGGTTTAAAGACAACCACACCTGCACCTTCACCACGAACATATCCACCAGCATCTTCATCAAATGCTTTACAACGGGCATGCTTTGATAGGAATTGACCTTTACTCATCGCAATAGGGTATTCCGGACGCAGCATAACGTTTACGCCGCCAGCAATGGCCATATCAGATTCACCGGTCCAAATACTCATACATGCATAATGCGCCGCAACGAGTGCAGATGAACAAGCGGTATCGATGGTTAAAGAAGGTCCGCGTAAATCGAATGAATACGAAATACGATTTGATAACATCACCATGGTAGATGATGTGGCTGTATTTTGTCCAATAAGGTCGCGGTTCAATGCGCCTAACTGTTGCAATTTATTATCTAAACAGAATCCTCCAATGAAAACACCTGTTCTGGAGCCTCTTAATCTGGCCTCCTGAAATCCGGCATCTTCAAATGCTTCCCAAGTTGACTCCAGCAATAGTCTTTGCTGTGGATCGAGGATGGCAGCTTCGCGTGGAGACATTCCAAAAAATAAAGGGTCAAATTCTTCCACTCGTATTTTCTGTAAAAATCCCATTTGTGGTTGATGGCTCTTGCCTGGACTGTCTGTTTCAGGATCGTAATATCTTCTCCAATCCCATCTATCCTTTGGTACATCAATGATACAGTCAGTACCTTCAGCCAACAGATTCCAAAACTCTTCCGGGTTTGTAGCCCCACCGGGAAATCTTAAACCCATACCTACAACGGCAATGGGTTCATAGCTAAGTTTTGTTTGGTTTTCCATACGTCTATTCTCTTTCTTCTAAGTGCTTGTTATTCTTTCTAAAATCTACGTAAAATACTCCTTTACGAATTTTGCAAAAATATATTAAAATTCCGGGTATTTCAAGTTTAGATGGGGCTAATAGTTTAACTTTTAGCATGTTAAACTGTCTGAAGCCTTCTCTATCAATGTGATATCGGCATAGGGGCTTATTTCGTTAAATATTTCCCAATAAACAGAGTAATATAAGGGATTACACGTTACCTTTGTGGTAGTCATTATCCTAAATACTTTACTATGTACGTTAAGCAGATCTATACCCAGTGTCTTTCGGAAGCCTCTTACTATATCGATAACGAAGGCCAGGCCGTGGTTATCGATCCGATAAGAGAGCCGGATCAATATATTGAATTAGCCAAAGAACGAGGTGCAACAATCAAATATATATTTGAAACCCACTTCCATGCTGATTTTATTTCAGGACATTTAGAATTGGCTAAAAAAACAGGGGCAACGATTGTATTTGGGCCCAATGCCAGTACTTCTTTTCCTATTCACTCAGCTGCAGATGGTGAACATATAAAGATCGGTAAAATCCATTTTGTGGTTTTGCATACCCCAGGGCATACCCCAGAGTCAACCACTTTTTTACTAGTCGACGAGAAAGGCAAAAATCATGCCATCTTTACCGGAGATACCCTGTTTATCGGGGATGTAGGAAGACCTGATCTGGCTATTGCTCAGAATATTACCACCCATGATCTGGCCGCCATGCTTTATGATTCAATCCAGCAAAAGATTATGCCTTTAGAAGATGATATCATGGTATATCCCGGTCATGGACCCGGTTCAGCATGTGGTAAGAATATAGGGAAAGAAACCTTTGCCCTGCTGGGTGAACAAAAGAAAACCAATTATGCCCTTCAAGCCATGACAAAGGAAACCTTTGTAAAGGCCATCACAGAAGGTATTGTTCCTGCTCCTGCTTATTTTGCGATTGCAGCAGGCATCAATAAGAACGGATATGATAATCTTGACGAAGTTTTCAGTAAATCCTCAAAGGCATTGTCATTGGTTGATTTTAAATCTAAAATAAAGGCCGGCGCAGTGATCCTGGACACAAGGGTATCAGACGATTTTGAAAAAGCACATATTGAAAATTCAATCAACATAGGAACCAATGGGCAATTTGCTATTTGGGCTGCCACAGTACTTGATTATAAAACACCAATTGTATTGATCGTTGAATCGGGAAAAGAAACAGAAGTGATCACCAGATTAGCCCGTGTTGGCGTTGAAAATATTACCGGTTATTTACAAGGAGGCATCAAAACATGGATTGATGCAAGTGAAGTAACAACCACCATTTCATCTGTAGAGCCGGAGGAGATGAAATCTTACATGGAAAAAGGCTGGAAAGTATTGGACGTTCGTAAACCCGGAGAATTTGAAAACGGTCATATAAAAGGTGCCAAAACATTACACCTGCAAATATTGGAAGAGAGTCTCGACGAACTCGATAAAAACAGCAGCTATCTTATCCATTGTGCAGGAGGATACAGAAGTATGATTGCTGCAAGCATTTTAAAGAAACATGGGTTTACCAAATTCGTGAACGTTCATAAAGGTTGGTCAGCCATTCAAAAACTGGAAGATCTTTCCTTCGAAACAGGTCCATGCGAAATGGAAAAGAAAAAACAGCTAATAGAAAACGCTAAATAAAAAAGGCCATTCGCCGCAGCGACTGGCCTTTTTTGCAATAAGAAATTCCGTATTATTTAGGTTGTTCTGTGGTAGTAGTATTACTGGCAGCAATTTGAGCCATCATTTTAGCTCCATCCATTAATCCCCAACGCTCAGCACATTTTCCGTTCTCGTATCTAATCACTTCAAAAAAATCAACCTCTGTGTAATTACCATTCATAGCAGGTATCCCAGGCCCCATAGAACCACTCATTTTACCACTCATGCTTGTATGCGCAAATACATAATCCCCTTCGGCATACATATGTACGTAATTCACTTTCATTTCACTATTAGAGCCATTTACAACATCAAATCCTTCCGCACAAGCTTCTTTCCCTTGTTTTTTGGTCAACATGGTATCCTGATTATGATCTACATAGTTATCGGCAACACCGGCAAGAAAATCTTCTCTCTTTCCTGCGCAAAAATCATCATTCAATTTTTTATAAGCAGCAATGTTGGCTGCTTCTGTACTATCACCAGCTTTTATTTTATCCAGCTCGGCTTTCAGATCCATATATGCCTTTGATTTCTTTACGTCGGTACTTCCGCCACAGGCTGTAAACCCGATCATAAGCATACCACATACAATGGTAAAAAATAAGTTTCTTTTCATATTTCTTGTTTTATAATTTCTGGGTAAATCTATAAAGTATTTCGATAATGTAAACTTCTTTTTTTAAGGGGCCTATCCTACTCAATTGGCAATAGCTGCGTGGTGGTGGCGAATAGCCATAGTGAACATGATGGTTAAAAAAGTAAAACCTTTTTTTCAATCGAAAACAAAAAACCCTACCTTTCGTTACAGTTTGAGCATGAAAAAGAAATTAGCTATTCCACTACTCATTGCTACGCTGGTTGCTTTAGCACCTACGCTGGAAGCACTTGGCCAAAGTTCAAAAGAACCCATCTTCATCGATAGCACAAAAAAGAAAGGACTTACCAAACAGGTTATTTATGAATTGCCATATTTGCCCGGAAAACATGTATCCATTGTGCAAGGCTACAATGGCTGGTTTAGCCATCAAAATTCAAATGCATTAGATTTTTTAATGAGAAAAGGTCAGGTTATCTGTGCTGCCCGACGGGGAATTGTTCAAAGCACCCGTTCCGATTCCAAGAGGGGTGGAGCTTCCTATAAATTTATCAATGATGGGAATTATGTGATCATCAAACATGAGGATAGTACATCGGCCGCTTATTGGCATATGGAGTATAACAGCGTAATGGTTAAATCAGGAGATACAGTGGAAGCCGGTCAACCCATTGGAAAAGTAGGCACCACCGGTTTTTCGAGTGGACCACATTTGCATTTTGAAGTGTATTATTTTGATGATACTGGGAATGAACATTCGGTAAAAACGGTTTTCAGAACGACCCGTGGTATAAAAAAACCCAGGACCTGGAGATTTTATAAACGACCGAATGATAAATCCACCATAACTGAAATAAAATCTACTGTTTTTAAATAAAAAAATGAAGTTCTCTTAAGCATGAGATATTTCTTTTTTCTTTACCTCTTTCAATTTCCCTTCATTCTCTCCCAGGGTTCTTCCCCATTTAGCAATCGCCTCCAAAACCGGGATTAAAGTCTTTCCGAACTCCGTGAGTGAATATTCCACTTTTAAAGGAACTTCGGCATATACTTGTCTTTTGATCACGCCATCGTCCTCCAATGCTTTTAACTGAATGCTCAGCATCTTTTCGGTGATCTCAGGGATCTGTTTTTTTAATTCTCCAAAACGCATGGTCTTGTTCCTGAGATACCAAAGCACTACCGTCTTCCATTTACCCCCAATATAGTCCATGGTAATGTCCATAGCACAGTGGTAAATGTTTCCATGCATCTTTACCACATATTCTTTGCCCTTGATAATCATACAAAAGTCTTAATAAACTAAAAAAAGTGCATACTGTCAATTTTGACAGCTATTGCAAAGGTACAAAACTATACATAGGTTTGCAACTATACTTTTAATAGTTAATATAAAAATGACATGAATATACTTTTATCTATACATTGGGTACTTGGGGTAGCTATCTGGTACCTGGTAAGTGGCATCCTCCACGATATTTTTGTGATCAAGGCACATACGGGACCTTATAACCGTGATCTGCTCCGCCTGCTGATGGATGGACATGTACTCATTCTTTCAGGAATTATTCTGTTCGTATGTTATGCTATGTTATTGAGTAAAATCCAATATGGGGCCTTGATCTCCAGCATAGTAGCCGTGGCGATGCTCATCTATTGCGGAATGATATTTCCATTTCTTAAATCGTATTTTACGATGTTTTTAAGTTTAATGGTTATTATTGTAAGTATAAGAGCATATTTAACCTTCCCTGATATTTATAACATCATGCAAATAAATAAAAACTAAAAGTCATGCAGAAAACAATACTTATTACCGGCGTAACAGGTTCCATCGGAGGAGCTACTGCACATGAACTGGCCAAGGGTGGTCATCACCTGGTCCTATTGGCAAGAAACCAGCAAAAGCTAGAGGCTTTAAAAGCAGACATTATTGCAAAAACGAATAATACTTCCATCGATATTCTGACGGCTGATCTTTCACATATAGCAAGCATTAAAAAAGTTGCCCAGGAGGTTAAGCAGAAATACAACAGGTTGGATGCATTAGTAAACATAGCAGCCATATTTCGGGCTAACCGGGAATTGTCGAAGGATGGTCTTGAAATGATGTTTGCAACAAATCATATGGGGCCCTTCGTACTCACCAATGAGTTGCTGGATTTACTGAAACAAAGCAAACCTGCAAGAATTGTAACTGTAGCTGCGCCCTCTACCACCAAACTGAATTTTGATGATCTTCAGGGGGAGAAAAAATATTCATCTATGTATTCATTTGGAGGTTCGAAAATGATGAACCTGATGACCAACTATACATTGGCAAAAAAACTAGAAGGAACCAATATTACTACCAATACTTTTCATCCTGGTCTGGTAAAGTCAGATTTGGTGAAGGAAATGAAAGGCCCTTTGAAGCTGATAGTAAATATGATGAGCACCAAACCTGACAAGGCGGCTCATTCTCTGAGTGAACTGGTAACTTCGGAGAAATACAATGGCGTAAGTGGAAAATTCTTCGACTTTAAACAAAAAGAAAAAAAATCATCTGCTTATTCTCACGATCAAGCGATGCAGGAGAAATTATGGAATCTGAGTACCGAACTATCAAATAAATAACAACTATGAAAAAAGCAGGGATACTGGGTACCGGAACTGTTGGTAAGACTATTGGAAAAAAACTTATCCAGTTGGGTTATGAGGTAAAAATGGGCAGCCGAACAGCTAATAATGAAAACGCAGTAGAATGGGCCAAATTGAATGGTGAAAAGGCCTCTGTCGGCACTTTTGAAGATGCGACCAAATTTGGAGATGTGATCTTTAACTGTACCAAAGGGGAAATCACCCTCCGGGTTTTTGAGCTGGCCGGACCAGATAATTTTAAAGAGAAAACAGTGATTGACATCAGCAACCCACTTGACTTTTCACAAGGAATGCCGCCCTTTTTAACCCCGGAATATGCTAATACAAATTCGCTGGGTGAAGAGATCCAGAAATTAATACCGGATGCTAATGTGGTAAAGACCCTCAACATTGTGAATTGTGAGGTAATGGTAAATGCGGCTAAAAGTGGCGGAGACCCTACCATGTTTGTAAGTGGGAATAGTGTGGATGCAAAAGCAGAAACAATCTCGATATTAAAACAATTCGGGTGGGACGATATTATCGACCTTGGCGATATTACTACCGCCCGGGGAACGGAGATGATGTTGCCCATCTGGTTGAGGATCTATATGGCAACCGGGAATGGATATATTGGTTTTAAGATTATAAGATAATTTTTTAACCAGCAAATGAGAAGCGGTGGTTTGAAATCCGGCACCAGGGTTTCCCAATAAAAAAAATCAGGTAGTAGCTAGCACATACTCCCGGTTCTCGATCTTCCGGGTACGATGCTTCAATTTGGCAATGATCTCCTCCTGTGTCATGGTTACATTGGGATCAAGGATCACATAATATTTAGCCAGGGTTTTATATTTCTTAAGCATGAGAAATAACCATACCGTTGTAAAATCTACTGTATGAAAAACAATGGCATCTTCTTTTATGTAGGCATCAATATTATCCATGAATTCTTTTGGATGATCTGTCCAATGCCTGTTAGGACGCAGGTGATGGCTGATGTGATAACCATCGTTCCAACTTTTTTTGTTGTAGGTGGTATTGATACAGGTGATACTGTTGCGGTGACAATTACCGGGGGTAGGTGCATCTACAAATGCATGCTGGGCCCAATTGCCGGCCATCATCATAAGTCGTGTAAAGAACAAAGGAATGATAAATACCACCAGCGTGGCTTTAAAGCTGAGGGTTATTGAAAGTGCAACGCAAAGGAGAATAAAACCAGCCTCTCCGATGATCATCCACCACATAATAGGTTTACGATTCTTCTTAAGAAAATATGCGACCAACTGCCCCATTCCAATAAAGAAAAAGGTAGAAAAATACAGCAGAAAACCTCTAACGGAATCCCTTCGGAAAGGCATGGTCGTGGAAAGATCCTCTTCCATATTATTTTCCGGATGATGCATGGCTACATGGTGTGCAAAATAGGTTTCAGGTGTTTCACCAAAGAAGGGACCTATAACCCAGGGGATAAAGTTGTTCCACTTTTTGTATTTATGCTTAAAGAAGGATCGATGTGAGGTATTATGCAGCATAAGAATAAAGGGGCCTAAAAAAATGGCCCAATCCAAAAACAGATAGATGGCTACCACCCCCCACCATAGATACCAGGGGGTATTTGGATTCATACTTAAATAATAGATAAGGGCCGCCATTGGGGGGAAAATCGCCAATAACTTGAGTGATAACCTAACAAAAGGCATATCCCTTTCATCGTTGATGTACTTCAACCAAAATCGTTCGAAAGCGTTGTGTTTTTCTTTTTTAACGAATACCGGATCGGTAAGTGTTATGTGTCCGTTTGTAAGCATGTGCCTAATTACAGCTCAAAAATAGCCATTTTTTATGGGATACCCAACCCGGATTTGAGGGGAAGTGCTAACGATTGCTAAAGTTTGGCATTGGGTTTGGATAAACATTCGTAGGAATCATTTAAATTTGTGGACCATGAAAAAACTGTACCCCATTCTTTTAGGCATATTTTTCGTAGCATTTCTGGGAGGATGCTATTCTGCCAAGAAATCATATGAAAGAGGAGATTATGATATGGCTATTACCCTAGCCGCCAAAAAACTCCGTAAAAAACCGGATGATCAAAAAACCATTGAGATCCTGGTGAACTCATGGGAAATTTCTAATCGTGTTGACAAGGATGAGCTTAATAGTCAGCTTTCTGGCAGCAATCCTGATTGGGAAAGGGTTTATGCATTGTACAAAAGACTTGATGATCGTCAACGGATTGTGATGCAATTACCCAAATTAAAACCAGAAAGCCGTCACACCAATGTGGATTTTGTTTATGAAGACTATGGATCGGCTCTGAATAACGCCAAACAGAATGCCATTGATGACCTCGTAAAAAAGGGGGATGAATTTCTGAGCAAAGGAGATCGTTTTAATGCCAGAACTGCTTATGATTATTACAATAAAGCTTATGGTTATGATAATAGCAACAGTAGCATAAAAGGCAAAATGGATCAATCTGTAGCGATTGGAACTACGCATATGCTGGTTCAGGTAGCAGCAGGAAGCCAGGTTACATTACCCGAAAATTTCATCCGAGATGCGTTGAACAGGAAATGGACCAACTTAGAGAATAACTGGTTGAGGATCCATAATATATTTCAGGGTAATTTTGTTTATCATTACTTTACCGATGTGTTGATCAATTCAGTGGTTGTTAGCCCCGAAAGAGTGGCAGAAACTTCCTATGTAGATACAAAAAAGATAGAGGATGGATGGGAATATGTAAAAAATGGAGATGGTTCCGTTAAGACAGATTCTTTGGGAAATAAACTAAAGCAACCCGTGTATCGCGATATTACCAGTACAGTAAGAAAGTACACAATGACGAAAGATGTCGTCATTAATGGTACCGTAGTTATTTATGGAATTGACTCAGACAGAAAATATGCGAATGATGCGATTTCCGGAAATTATGCGTTTAATTATTCATATGGGACTGCCACCGGTGATAGCAGGGCATTGAGCACCACGTCACAAAGTCTGATCAATAAAAAACCGGTGAACTTTCCAACGAATAATGAATTGATCATGAATGCGAATACTACTTTTGGAAATGCCGTCTATGATAAGGTAAGCCAATATAAATCTGTATTTCAGTAAATGAAAAAACTCAGCTATTTTCTGTTCATTTCTCTCATGGCCGTTTGTGTCATGGGGTATGGACAGGAAATGGTTGAGTATAAAGATCAGTCGATCACCATTACCAATGCGGATGTACGAAAAAATGAGATACGTGCCGGTGTGCAGGGTGTTCAGCTAACCTGCTATGCTGTATTTAAGTATGGCGACAACAACATTAAGGGAGCCAGTGAAAGTGATTATCTCCGACAGTATTATTTCTTTCTGGAAATAAAAAAGGGAGAAAACTCAGACAGGATCTTTTATCCATTACACAATCCTGATCAAGAAAACAAGGAAACTACTTTTGATGAGTACTATAAGGTTAGGGTAACCACCCCGGGGAAATATTACGTAAGGATCTTTATTCCCTATCATCATTTTCAGTTAATCCCGGGATTTCATAAAATAAATGTGAGCCTAAGTACCTGTGATGAAAAAGCAAAATACTTCTGGAGGAATCTTTATCAAACGGATATTACGATTGATCAGCCACCTACATATATGGCTAAAATTACTGTTAAGAATGCCCGACTGGTTGAACAAAAATATGACCGGCCTGCTACCAAGATCCCTTTTTTCGGGTTGTTTGTCGGGGGTAAAAATACCAAGGCCGGCCAAGGATTACCGGATGCTTCCTGGAAAGTGAAAGTAGGGAATGATGTGATGTATGAGTCACCGGTTAACAAAAATTCTCTGGATGTTTTATCCGGAAGTGCTACCTTTAAAATATCAAAAGGAGACCCGGTAAAGCTCATTATTTTCGATGAGGATTATTTTAAATCCGACGATGAGATTGGATCTATCAACTATTATTCTACCAATGATATTGGAACTGATGAACGAACTAATTTTGCCTTTCAGGATGTTGCCACATCTCATATCATTTTCGAGAAAACGGTCATACCAGCGATTTCGAGCATGGTTTTAGACTATCATGTAAAAAAGCATGACGGGGTTACCGGAATGGAGGTGGAGATACTATATGTAATGGCAGGCTTGCAAGCCGGAGATGCAGTGATCATACGTCCTGTGTTCAGAGATAAAAATGGTAAAACAATTGTGCCTGATTTTGTGAAACTCGTAGAAACTGATTTTGAAATTAATGCAGCTACTGGAAATCTGGTAACTAAAAAGAACGGACCTGCCAAGCAGGTGTTTTTTATTCCTCATTATGCCTGTATGCCTGATATGTATCCTGGTGTGGAATTTTTGATGGATAGTTATGCAGAGGTAATTCAATCACAATTCTCCCAAAACAAACTCAGTTCTTTTGGTATTATCAGGGATGATGTAAATATCCAGGTGGAATCTGTTGAAGAAAACAGTTACAATGGATATTGGGGCCTGAAGTTTCCAATGACTCTTGATATTCCTATGATGTATTATGATGATCTTAAATATTCCGACATTTCGAATTCGATTCGGATTTTTGTAGATGATACAATGGAGATCACGAACAAGATGCAGATCATTTCATTTTTTGGGGATACGTCCCTTGGAGCCTTTCATATGAGAAAGATCAGACACGACAAAACACTTCATATTCCTTATTCGTCCCTCAATCTTTCTAATACAAACCACAAGGTTACTATTTATACCCGTTCGGAATACTTGGGAAATCATACCCTCATCAACAAGGATACTTTTCAGCTTGAAATTACTAATCCGCAGTTGGTGCATGTGAAGCCCTTTGATTTAAGATTCAAAATAAAAGGAAAGAACTTTGAAAAGGGACTGGCAAGAATTTATCGGGGTAATACGTTGTTGGCCACCATGGATCTGAAGGAAGAAAACAAAGCCAAAAAATATAAATTCAAAGTGGATATTTCCGAATATTTGTTTCACACAAACGACGAGTTAAGAATTGAGATTGTTGGTGTGGATTACTTCAGAACTGAGAAAGTGCTTTACAAGCGGCTGCTTGAGCCACTACAGATCAACTATAACATCATCCCTGAATACACTAAAAAATCAAAAACGGTGATAGGAGTGAGGATACAACGATCTAAGAAATAATGATGAAGGTAACGGATCTTAAATATCTATGGGGATTTTTTGGAGTTCCATCCATTGTGATCGTTTCGCTTCTTTCATCAGGCTATTGGACTTTTTTTGCACCGGCGATTGCTTTTATTGTTATTCCTGCACTGGAACAAATATTACCACGGAGCAGAACGAATCATTCTGAAGAAGCTGAAACCTCCAAAATGTCGAATCTGTTCTTCGATTTTTTGTTATACCTCAACCTTCCTATCCAATTCGGAATGCTTGCTTATTTTTTATATATAGTAACCTATGGTGGATTAGCCGATATTGAACTTATCGGAACCACGATTAGTATGGGAATTGCTTGTGGAATACTTGGGATCAATGTGGCCCATGAACTGGGTCATCGTACTCAAAAATTTGAGCAACTGATGGCCAGAACCTTATTGCTCTCCTCATTGTACATGCATTTCTATATTGAACACAACAGAGGCCATCACAAGAATGTAGGCACCCCGGTTGATCCCGCTACCTCCAGGTTGAATGAGCCAATCTATATTTTCTGGTTTCGTTCAATTATCGGGAGCTATTTCTCTGCGCTGCGACTGGAAAAATTAAGGTTAGAACGAATGGGTTTGGGTGCCTGGTCATTCAGGAATGAAATGCTCCGGTTTGCAGTCATCCAAATTCTCTTTGTTGCTGTCATCGGACTTATTTTTAGCCCTCTCACTATTTTGTATTTTCTGGCTGCCGCCGCGGTGGGAATACTCCTTCTTGAAACAGTGAATTATATTGAACATTATGGGCTTCGTCGCCTGGAATTGGAACCCGGACTTTATGAAAAGGTAAAGCCAACACATTCCTGGAATTCTGAACATATTCTTGGCAGAGTGATGCTCTATGAATTAACCAGGCATTCGGATCATCATTTTAAGGCGAACCGGAAATATCAAATTTTACGGTATTTCGGGGAAAGCCCACAATTACCATTGGGCTATCCTGCTTCAATGGTGGTTTGCATGTTTCCTCCGGTCTGGTTTTCAATCATGAATCCAAGAATAAGAAAAATTAAATCAGCAGAGGAAGCATTGTCTGCCTGAAAATCTGTTCAATTCTTTTTTGCCGGACCGGCAACCTAAGCAGGAAATAAATTTAGTTTTATGCCATGAACTTGATCATCGAAGCTGGCGGGACTAAATCAAACCTGGTTTTTGTTGAAAACGGTGAGATCATTTCCTCCTTTGTAGAAGGTGGAGTGCACTTATCAAGAGAATCAACGGAGGATTTTGAAAAAAGGGTCCATCGGTGGAGCGAATTACAGCCCGTTAAAATTCAGACTGTTTTTCTGTTTGCAGCAGGTAAAATAAATGTAGAAAAGAAGGATCGTTTTATACAGATCCTTTCAAAGGGAACCGACGGAGCCACCATTGAAATTCATTCCGATTTGTTAGCAGCCTGTTATGCCACTGCAGGGAATGAAAAAGGAATTGTTGGGATATTAGGGACGGGGTCTAATTCCTGTTTTTATGATGGGAAATCGATTGTTAAAAAGGTAGCACCGGGGGGCTTTATTCTGGGAGATGAGGGAAGTGGAAGTGATATAGGAAAAAAAATACTGATAGATTATTTGAGAAATGCAATTCCTCTAGCCTTGAGGAAACAACTGGAGGATGAATTTAAACTAACATCTGATCTGGTGATCCAGAATATATATGGAGGAACAATAAAGGATGCGGTAGATTTTTGCAGCCG
>JANWKQ010000058.1 GCA_025451295.1 Flavobacteriales bacterium
GGTGTGGATCCATATGAGGAACCGATGATGATTTATCCAGCTGTACATTATACAATGGGTGGAATTTGGGTAGATTATAATTTAATGACCACCGTTCCGGGATTGTATGCGTTAGGTGAAGCGAATTTTTCTGATCATGGAGCGAATCGTCTGGGTGCATCTGCTTTAATGCAGGGATTAGCAGATGGTTATTTTGTTATTCCATATACAATCGGTGCTTATTTATCAGCGGAGGTTACGAGGATGAGTGCAGAAAAAGGAAATGCTGACGCTATTGATAAAGTAAAAACCAATCATCCGGAATTTGAAAAAGCGGAAAAGGAAGTAAGCGAAAAAATTAATAAGATCCTCAATATTAAGGGAACCAAATCGGTGGATCATTTTCACAAACAATTAGGACATGTAATGTGGGATAAATGTGGAATGGCAAGAAATGCAGAGGGCTTAAAAAAAGCAATTGAAGAGATCCGGAAAATTAAAGAAGAGTTCTGGAAGGATTTGAGAGTGCTTGGTTCTGCAGATGAACTCAATACGGAGCTTGAAAAAGCAGGACGTGTTGCCGACTTTATAGAATTAGGCGAACTCATGTGCATGGATGCGTTACACCGGAATGAATCCTGTGGTGGACATTTCCGTGAAGAATATCAAACAGATGAAGGCGAGGCCAATCGGGATGATGAGAATTTTGCCTATGTAGCAGCATGGGAGTACAAAGGAGAAGGACAATTTGAACTACATAAAGAAGAATTAAAATTTGAGGCCATTAAAATCGCCGCAAGATCTTATAAATAATAACTAATTGGTAACCCTGACCTTCAGGTCAGGGAACGTAAAGTATAGTATTATGAGCAGTAACGAAAATATGAATCTCACCCTGAAAATCTGGAGACAGAAGAATACCAAGACCGAAGGTAAATTGGTAACTTATCCCATCAGCGGAATTTCTCCCGATATGTCATTCCTCGAAATGATCGATGTATTGAATGAACAATTGATCAATAAAGGAGAGGAACCGGTTGCATTTGATCATGATTGCAGAGAAGGAATTTGTGGAATGTGTTCCATGGTTATCAATGGTCGTGCACATGGACCGAAGAGGGCAATTACTACCTGCCAGCTTCACATGCGTTCGTTTAAGGATGGAGATACAATTGTTATTGAGCCGTGGAGAGCAAAAGCATTTCCAATCATTAAAGACTTGGTAGTAGACCGTACTTCTTTCGATCGGATCATTGCGAAGGGTGGATATATTTCAGTTAACACAGGATCGGTAAAGGATGCCAATAGCATTCCTATCTCCAAAGAAAATGCGGATGAATCTTTTGAGGCTGCAGCCTGTATTGGATGTGGCGCTTGTGTAGCTACCTGCGTAAATAGTTCAGCTATGTTATTTGTTTCTGCAAAAATATCTCAACTGGCGTTATTGCCTCAGGGTCAACCTGAGCGTCACGCAAGGGTTTTGAGCATGGTTGAGCAAATGGATCATGAAGGTTTTGGAAATTGCACCAACACTGGTGCCTGTGAGGTTGAATGTCCGAAAGAAATTTCTTTGGAAAATATTGCCCGGATGAATCGTGATTATATACTGGCCAGCATCACTAAAAAGAAGAAAAAGGCCGGTGGTGGCGGAGTAGGCTAGTTGATCACAATTTTTCTTGTAATGGTTGATTGAGGATAATGAATTCTCACAACGTACAATCCTTTGCGATAATCATGGGCATATATCGAATAACTATAAACGCCAGTTGGATTTATTTGTGCAATCATGGATCCCTCCATGCTGAGTATTTCAATACCCTGAATATCATTGTTGTTTCCAAGATCTATGGTAAACATTCCATCTGATACAGGATTCGGATAAATAGAAATACTATTTTCTTCAATAACAGGAACGCTGCTGAAGGGAATTACAATAGCATCGGCCCTTAAAACAACTATTTTGCCACCGTATGGGTTAGGGCCTCCCGGATGTCCTGGAAATACAAAATCAACCGTATAAACACCGGGTTCGGTTACCAGAATTTGATGTGAGGCATATAGAGGATGGGGATTACTATCCTTAAAAAACCCGATATAAAGATCCCAGCCAAGTTGCAATTGACAACAACTGTTTTGATCTTCATAATCTGAGTAAAGAAAGATCGAATCCTGCGGCATTATATAAACGGTATCAACATAATGCCAGTTGGGATGTGGAAAAGGCTGGAGGCCAATTTTAGGTCCGCCACAACCTGCATGTACATTGGCAGCCAGTATGCTAAATAAAAAAACAAGAACCAGCCCGGTATATATTTTTTTCATGATGCAGAAATATTAATTGATAATTATTTTTTTCATAATTGTTTCGGCACCCATGTTGATCCGGATAAAATATAATCCTTTCTTATAATCTCCAGTATTAAGTACAACGAGCCCATTATCGGATAACGTAACGTTCGATATCTGCTGCCCGTTTTCATTCATCAATTCGATGCTTTGAATTCCTCTGATACCTTGATATTCTATGTATACATAACCATCGGAAGTCGGGTTCGGATAAATGTTCACGGTATTGTCGGTTGAAACGGCAGCCTGTTCTGAAGGCAAGCCGGTTGTAATTTCTTCTATCGGACGGGACCCCATCACCACAATTTTTCCTCCGTTCATTGGCTGGCCGTTCGGTGTTGAATACGTAACCGAATATGTTCCGGGCTCAGAAATATCTACCCTGGTTACAAAGGCCCAGGAATTAATTTGCTGACATGTATAGGTGTCATAGATATTTGTTGTTTTAAATGGAACTCCGTCTTTATCCCAAACCAATGTGACCAACTCGTCCATAAAATAGTTGATCAGACCTTGTCCGTATAAGGCATAGATAGAAGTAGTTTCTGATTCATCGAGATAGAGAATAGGGGGAGGGTATGATCCATTGGTACAAGATGTACTGATGTACATCATATAGTCGCAAGCTTTTACCTGTTGATTGCAAAAAAGAATAACCAGCCCGGTTAGTAGCTTCAAAGCAATTTTTTTCATAATTTACTGTAGAATTAAAGTTGGTTGTTACAAATTTAGGGCAATAGGATCTTACATCAATCACCCTGTTGCATGATTTTCATACATGGGTTCTCTATAAGCGGTAAGTAGTTCTACACGGTTTTTAATACTCAATTTTGAATAGATCTTTTTGGCATGAGTTTTTACCGTATTCACTGAGATGAAGTGGCGGTCTGCGATCTCTTTATACGGAAGTCCGTTTAACAGGGCTTCAAAGATTTCCTTTTCGCGTTGGCTAAGACCTGAGATTTCTAAGCTTTTTAACATGGGGTTCAATTAAAAAAGCAATAACGACCCTAATCGAGCATATATTGTATTTGCCAGGGGTGATTTTTTTGGTGTCAGGCTCAATTCCCGCGTGATTCCTGCACATGGCCATTCATCACAAGGTTATCAACTATCCCTGGTGCAGGCGTTATCAACAGCCTATCCTTGGTAAGTTGGATGTTTTTTACATCATTCAAAGGTTTTTAGCCTGAAATTTGTTTAACCACCAAAATACTCGTGTATGAAAAAAGTGCTACTCAGCATCTCAGCTTTTTTCTTTTTCATTCTTTTAAAAGCTGATTCACCCATCACGTCTACTGATCTTGCGAAGGGATATCAGGAAAGTAAAAATGTAATAGCCGCCAAAGCGGCCAACGGGATCATCACCGATGAGCTTATTCAATTTCTGGCTGGAGGTGTTGATATCGCTGAAAAAATGGCGGTGATCAATACACTTAGCTGGGGTGATTATGCCATGACCAATGCAACCAAAATGTTCGATTACATATCCTTAAAAAGAAAAACCGAAGATAAATTCACTGCATCGGATAATTTATGTCTTGCCTATTTATATGCATTGGCAGATTATCATAAAATGGCGAAACCTAAGAAATATGCGGAGGCTGCGGTCGCAAAAAACAGCAAGAGTTTTACCTATCATATTATTCTGGCCTTGATCAAAGCTCAGGATTATTTTGAATCAGACTGGTGTATGGTGTATAAAGTATGTGCCGAGGTAAAAGCAAATACAGCACTCAAACAGGACATGGCCCAACCTTCTGTTACCGGTATCTTTGAATATATAGACTTATACAAGGCCGACTGCTAATTTTAATTAGTAACCCAGACATCCCATGTGGAACATGCTGGCCTTAGCGTCAGTATGACGTCTCCCCGCCAAATCGTAAAATGATCTATCAGCACAGGAATTATTGCTATGCCAATTTGCTTCCGATAAAAGCAAATAGCAGACAGGAGAGAATGCTTAGCACTACATAAGTAATGCTTATTCCATATTGTTGTGCTTGCCATAGTCTCAGGGTTTCATAGCTAAAGGCGCTAAAGGTACTAAGACCTCCACATAATCCTGTCGTAAGAAGAAGGAGATAGTTTTTGTCGAACCATGTTTTCTGAGCTGCGATCGAATAGAACAATCCAACCAGAAATGCGGCTACCAGATTGGCCATAAAAGTTGGCCACGGAAATTTAAGGCTGGTAGAGGAAAAAGTAAAGGAGATGGCATAACGTATCACGCCTCCAATTCCACTTCCAAGAAAAACAAAGAGAAATTTCATTAAATAAATGTAGGAAATATTTTCTAAAAGATCTTTCGTGCAATCTTCAACAAACTTTTCATCCCCAATCCAGGTTTTTCACTCATCAATAATGGAGAGATAATATTTACGGCATCTCTGATCATCCGATAGCTTCTTTTTAATTTGGCCTTACCTGATTTGGCCCGCAAAATATTTCCGGCCCCGTGAAAAGCCACCGCGAAAAAATGTCGTTGCAACATGTGTTTATCACGTGACAGGGTAGATAAAATAGAAACCGGTTCGGATGCTTTTAAACCACCTTGCTTTAAATAACTAAAGCAGGCTTCTTTCAGATCCTGACTGGTCATGACTCCATATAAGGCATCCGCAAGAATATTAATGGAGCCTGTTTGTTTTGTTTTGGTGTCGTAGAATTTTTTAATGGCCAGTTCTATTTCCATACTGTTCCACCAGTCTTTTACTTCCAGTAAACAATTGCCGAGGTTATAACAATCCGAAAAAGCCGCCGTCATACCTGCTCCGGTTAACGGATGTCGCATATTTAATGAATCACCCAGTAAAACAGCCCCTTTTTTCAAAACCGGGTTCGCAGGTAAACGATGATTTGGAAATACTTTATACTTGCCTGCATTTACGGCATTCATATAAGAAGGCTTGGCAGACTCAGGAATGATTGCGCCGATCTTTGTAAGTAAATGTTGTTTTAGCTCTTCTCCCATTCTTGGTGCCTGTTCACCCTGAAAGTCAATCAATGCACGGGTTCCGGTAGAGGTGATGGGATATAATAAAACCGGGGATGTGCCCGACATGATCACATGTCCGTGATTAGGATAAGGCAGATCACAATTCTCCAATACCAACCCCAGAAAATATCCTGTGACTTTTTTTTCCGATTTGGAAAGCGACGGACGAAAGATCGACAAGGCACCATCACTCACAATGGTCAATGAGGCTCTTATCTGTTTTGGTTGATCAGCACTATCCGTAAAATTGATTCCTTTGATCTCACCGTTCTCTTCAATGAAGGAGTTGGCCGCTGCTTCAATTACAGTAACATTCGGAAGCGTAAATAAAATGGATCTTAAACTCTGTACAAACTTTCCATTTCTGAATCCAAAACCGGTTAACCCCTTTTCGGCTTTATAACCGATCTGAAAACTTTTTCCATCGAGAAACATTCCATAGCCGATCACCGGTTGTGCATCGATGTTTTCAAGAGAAGATTCGATCCCCATTTTTCGCAGCATCTGCACACCACCAGGTTGCAAAAGCTCGCCAAGAATGCGATCCATTTCTGCAAGATTCTTTTCAATGACTACTACTTTTTTCCCATTCTTGCCCAGGTAAGCTGCCATAGCGGATCCTGCAACTCCTGCTCCTATTATGCAAACATCATAAGAAGGGGATAAAATCATTGCGCTAAAATACTACTTATACCGAAACTTTTTCTTCCTTGATCAGAAGATCTTTGATCATATTGTTCGGTTCTTCAATGGTGGCAAAGATGGTTTCTAATTGCGCTTTTGTATTATGATAATTAGGATCATTCGCCGGTAGTTTTCTTAAAATTTCACGTGAAAGTTGGTCGAATGCTTCGTATACATCATCCATCGTATTGGTTTCCACCATGAGTTTGGCCGCCAATCCTTTTCTGATCTTTACATTACCTGTAAATACCAGCGGGTTGTTATATACCTTAGCCAACGTGGCAATGGCCATTACCTGAGGGATGGCACAAAATCTAAATACTTTTTTATTTCTCAGAAGACTCATATAGGCTAATGCATCCGGAACATGACGCAACGCATCCGTTACCAAATGATTTAAACAAGCTACAGAATTCGGATGATGTGGATTTTTATGAAAGAAATCCAGGTCTTCCGCATATCGTTTCCACACATCTGATGGCCAGAATACACGGTCGCCATGCAGATCCTCGCAATAATCACGAATGATATTTGTTTTTTGCAGGAGCAAACCCATGGAATTAGAAAGTTTGGTCTGGTCTTTTAATCCTGCCAGCTCAGCCCCCGAAGCGCTGAACAATCCACTGAGTCCAATTCCAACCAGACCGGCTACATAGTAGCAATAGAGATCATAGTCTTCGATGGTATGAACTTTTTTCTCACTAAAATCAGCCATGCCATTTCCCATTTTATAACAGATGTCTGAAATTACATACTGATAAGATGGATGGAGTGATTGAAAGAAGCGGGTTACTTTAGGATAGTTCTCAAGTAGAACAGTATAATCGTCCTGGTCGCCAACCCCTGAAAGTTTAAACGTTTCATCATATGATTTTTTATGGAATTCTCTTAACAATGGCCACTTCTTATCCTCAGGAAATTTCATATCATCTTCCACCGTATCCAAAGCTCTTAACACAAGATAAAAAACACAAACAGCATCTTTCAGGTCTTCCGGTAATTGTTGGATCACCATGGCAAAAGAGCGGGAAACTTTATTGAGGGCCGAATAGCAAAATTCTTTATCAGTAGTTACCAATGCCAGCTCCTCCAATGACTGTTTACTTGGAGCAAACTTCTGTCCTTCCATTTTGATCTTTAGCATCGCTTTGATCTCACTGGGGAATAAGGCCGACTGGTAAAGGTCTTTCAACATCTTTCAACTGTTTTTTGACTCCAGGAATCAATTAATTTTTTCAATTCCCATTTTTGGTGCAATTTTTGTGCCATTCTAGCTGTTTTTTTAACAAAAAATTACCAAAGTGCCTGTTAGCGAGATTGTGGACAAACCATTGATATTGAATACAGTAAAGCCAGAGCATCAGCCGTTTTGGGATTGCTGGGCATTGGAAACCCACAGGGGGCGGCAGGTATGGCGATTTACGCTTCCACAAGATTTAAAGGAGATCATTAAGACGCCGCAGGACTGGCAAAAGCCTGAAGCTCAGCAATTTTTAATTAATATGCAGGCTGCTTTTGCATATGATAAAAAGGGCCAACCTCATTCGGCCGACTTACCCTATCGAACTTCCCGATTAAAACAAACCGGATTTTCTCCACGAGAGGATGGTTCATCAACCGAAAATTTAGGTGAACGGGCAAAAACCGCCGCAAAAAAAGGATTTCATTTTTATCAGGGGTTGCAAACGGATGACGGAAACTGGCCGGGCGATTATGGTGGACCTTTGTTTCTTCAACCGGGAATGATCATTGTTTCCTATCTCACCAAACATCCGATTCAAGAACCTCATGCAAGTTTGTGTAAACAATATATGCTCAACATGCAAAACGAAGATGGAGGATGGGGATTGCACATCGAAGGAAAGTCGACCATGCTTGGAACCGTTTTGCAATATGTGGCATTGAGGATCTTAGGCAAAAAAAAGGATGATCCTCAAATCGAAAAGGCCAGAAAATGGATCCACGAAAATGGGGGTGCAAATTATATTCCAACATGGGGGAAATTTTATTTATGTCTGTTGAGGGTGTATGAATGGAAAGGATTTAACTCCATATTACCAGAGATATGGAAATTTCCCAAATGGTTATCATTCCACCCATCCAAATACTGGTGTCATGCAAGAATGGTGCATATGCCCATGGCCTATTGTTATGCGAATAAAATAAGATCTGCGAAAACCGATCTTGTAAAAGAACTTCGTCAAGAATTATATACCACTCCCTATAACGAAGTGAACTGGAAAAAAGCAAGGAACCAGTTTTGTGAGAAAGATCTTTATACACCGCATAGTAGTTTATTAAAATTTGCGACCGGATTGATGAATGCCTATGAAAAAATTCATTTAAAGAGCTGGCGAAAATCTACGTCCCGTTTTTTGTTGAAACAAATGAAACAGGAAAATGAAAATACTTTTTCGATTAACCTGGGGCCGGTAAATCATATCATGAATACACTTTGTATGCACCATGGTTTTGGAAATGAAAGTATCGTTTTTAAAGACAGTATAGAACGATGGTCTGACTATTTATGGTTGGCTGAAGATGGAATGAAAATGAATGGTTATAACGGATCTCAATTCTGGGATACAAATTTTGCCGCCTTGTCATTAATGGAGGCAGGGATGGACAAGGAATTTCCAGACATGGCAAAAAATATTTATCAATGGATGGATGATCAACAGATCAAAACTGAAATTCCGCACAGGGAAGAGTATGATCGTTGCATTAGAAAAGGAGGTTGGGCATTTTCAACATTTGAACAGGGCTGGCCTATTACCGATTGTTCGGCCGAAGGAATGAAAACTTCCATTAAGTATATGCATGCTGGAATATTAAATGGACCTGAGCTCACTGTTAATAAAGAACGATTAAAAGATACGGTGAATGTATTGCTGGCCTATCAGAATAAAGATGGTGGCTGGGCGTCTTACGAACCAACACGGGCTCCCAAATGGGTGGAAAAAATGAATGCTGCAGAAGTTTTTGGGGATATTATGCTAGACTATAGCTATGCAGAATGTACTTCCGCTTGTTTACAAGGACTCACCACTTTCCGAAAAGAATATGATGATTATCGTACTGAAGAAATTGAGAGGGCAATCAAAAGGGGTCATGCATTTTTAAGATCCATTCAACGTGAAGATGGTTCCTGGCTGGGTTCCTGGGCTGTTTGTTTCACCTATGCAACCTGGTTTGGAATTGAAGGGTTGATTGCTTCAGGAGAAGATCCGCAAACTTCACCGGAAATAAAAAAGGCATGTGAATTTATTTTATCCAAACAAAAACCGGATGGGGGATGGGGCGAACATTTTGAAAGCTGTGTACAAAAAAAATATGTGGAGCATCCGCAATCGCAGGTGCCTAATACAGCCTGGGCATTGTTGGCACTGATGGCTGCGAAAAATCCCAACAAAGAAGCGATTGATAAAGGGATCCAATTCTTAATTTCCAAACAGGACAGTTGGGGTGATGTCCCACAGCAACAGATTTCCGGTGTGTTCAATTTTAATTGTATGATCACATATACAGCCTACAGGAATGTATTTCCTCTATGGGCATTGAGCAGATATACAAAATTATCCGAACAGGGGCTGTACCACTCTTAATTCGGTTCCACAGGTAACACAATCCATCATCATGCTCCAGTTGTCAGGTAATGTATTTTCATTGCCGCAATTAATGCAATGCGTTGTTTTGCGAAGAATGTTTTCATGACGGCAATGTTCGCAAATACATCTAAGAGCTCCCGTGGGGATGCTCAGATCTTTTTTGCAATCTTCGCATACCACATTTATTCTTTGTGGTTCTTCAATTTCCACATATTCATGCTTGAGTTTATGTTTCGTTAAAAAAGCATCGGCATGTTGATCATCGAGATATGGGATCCATACTTGTGCAATCTGCGATAATTTCATCTTCAGTTGAAATTCTTCGGGTAATACCTCGTGCATGATCTGATATTTGGGATTGTCATAGACAATTCTAAATCCATCTGATTGAAGTTCGAGATATACATCCATCATTTTTATAAATGATTCATATTTGACCAATGTCTTCCCGTTTTTCTGGTAATATTCGAGATTGCCATAGGCTTTGGTATATTGATCGTTCTTTTCTGTTGAAGGATTAGAAAATACACTGTCTGCCATCATATCCGCTGCAGCGGTAATAAAGAGTTTATATTTTTCTCCCTTGGGAATACTGGGAGGCAAATATTCCGGATAATGCGTATAGTAAAAATCCCAGTAATCATATTGCTCTTTTCTATACGCTTCTTTGTTTTTTTGCTTGGCATACCTGGCAGAATTGGTTTCAAATTTTTGTTTCATCTGCAAATATTTGTTGGTATGTTCTTCTGAATGATTCCAAACTTCCAGACCGGCAGCATAGTCTACATCGATCATTTCTCCGCAATAATCACAAACCACATAAGGGTTTTTATAGGCATTCACTTTTGGAGCCCCGCAACGATGGCAGGAAAATTTCTTGATCTTCATGGAAGGGATATTCCATAAATGTAAAGAATAATAAATGAAATGGAAGCAGGGTTTTAAAACTCCCGGTAATAAACCTTTTCGGCAAAGATGGCCAGGTTCTTTTTACGGTCTTCGTCGCCTTTCACCTTGGCAAGGTATTCCAAGGAGGTGGTAAATAATTCCTGCATTTTTTTCTCGGCATATTCCTTTACACCGGTTTTTTCGAATAGCGTTTTAGTATTGGCTATTTTTTTATTTTCATCCTGTTCTTTTAACAGGGTAAGTAACTCTTCTTTATCCTTTCCATTCGCGTTGCTAAGTGCAGTGATCAATAAAAGGGTTTTCTTATTGTTGAGAATATCTCCGCCAATTCTTTTGCCTACTTTTTCAGCTTCGCCAAAAGTGTCGAGATAATCATCCTTGATCTGAAATGCCAATCCAAGATTTAATCCAAACTGGTAAATATTTTCCTGATCTTCTTTATTAGCACCGGCAATAATAGCACCCAGTTTTAGGCTGCAGGCAATCAGCACCGATGTTTTATATTTGATCATTTCGATGTATTCCTGCTCAGTCACATCAAGGCGGCTTTCAAAATCAACATCCCATTGCTGCCCTTCCATTACCTGCACACCCGTGCGATTGAAAACTTGTATGAGATCTACCAGGCAATCATCATTCTTATCGGCGAGATACTGATAGGCCAAGGAAAGCATTACATCACCCGCAAGGATGGCTACACTGTTTCCGTATACTTCATGTACTGTTTTTTCTCCGCGACGAACAGATGCATTGTCCATGATATCATCATGCACCAAGGTAAAATTATGGAATACTTCTACCGCATGTGCAACACCTAATGCTTTTTGAATGTTTCCTTCAAAAACATCACAGGCATGCAAAGCAAGAAGCGGACGAATTCTTTTTCCTTTAATATTCATGATGTGGCGTGCACCATCGTAAATCCCCTTAGGTTCGCTGGGGAAGGTATTGGCCGCAGCATACTTATCATACTGCTGCAAAAGTTCCTCGGTGCTTTGTAAAACGCTGATCATTTGCATGATAACACGAAAAATCGTGCCAAAACGTAAGATTTTATGAAGGAAATTGATAATGGTCTGTGACGGAAAGATTTAGAGTTTCACACCCAGACACACCATAATATTGAAAACCATACAGATGGATACCATCATTGTATGCATAGCATACCATTTATTTCCTTGCTCCATAACGGTTTTAGGAATTTATTGAATTTCTCTTTGTCTGCATGCATACTTTATCCGAAACGAGGTTGTATTTTTGCTGCGCTATACCACAATTCAAATCAATGCTACCACCTATTAATTTTAATACCGCTGAAACAGATCCGGTTA
>JANWKQ010000059.1 GCA_025451295.1 Flavobacteriales bacterium
ATAGCATTATCCGAATCTTATATGATCGGAGATCATGAAAGGGATATACAGGCAGGAAAGGCAGCAGGCTGCACTACCATTGGTGTTTGGACTGGTAAAGGCTTGAGACAAACACTTACCAAACCTGATTATTTTTTAAAAAATCTGGAAGAGGCAGTTAGTTTTCTGCTGACAGAACCTTATAAAAAACAAGCTTCCGACATCTATGATCTCATCGAAAAAGCAGGCAAGGAAACTTATATAATAGCCATAGGAGGTAACAGCCAGAGTGGAAAAAGCACGTTTGCCACCTACCTGAAGTTTTATTTACAAAACCAGGGAGTGGAAGTGCTGAAAATAGAGCTGGATGATTGGATCCTACCTAAAGACAAAAGAAAGGGTCAGCATGATGTATTGCATAATTTTCAACACGATAAGCTCACCAGTGACCTTAAAAGAATTCTGAAGGGTGGAATGATTGAGTTGGACGGATACAGCCGGATCCATGGAAACAAACCTATCCCTGCCAAATACCTTCATTCAAAAGAAAAGGTGATCATTGTTGAAGGCGTTATTGGATTAGCACTCCCCTATTTACTCGAAGTTTCAGATTTAAAGATCTTCAAGGATATATCGGACGAGGATCATTATATCCGTACGCAACAATATCATGCCTGGAAGGGTTATTCAATTGAAATGGCCAAAAAGCAGTATGAAGAACGTAGAAAACCTGAATACGAATTCATCAAATCTACGAAGAAGGCCGCTGACCTTATCGTTTAATGTTTCTAAATCCATTACCTTCGTATTATGTCATTCATCGAAGGCTACCTGATTGGGCTGGCTACCGTTATTTTTTTTGGACCGGTATTTTTTACCATACTTAACGGCACGCTTCAATTTGGCAGCCGTGCAGGATTGATCGTGACTGCTGGTATTATTACCAGTGACATAGCCTGTGTTAGTATCTGTTCCCTGGCCAGTCCTTTTGTGGCAAGTAATACCAGTCAGCTCTGGATAACTATTGTTGGTTGTGGAGTTCTTATTGGGATGGGGATTAAATATCTCATTAAGCCCATTAAGTATACTGAAAAACCCATTAAGCTACATCCGAAGCAGTACGCCGGTTTTTTTAGTAAGGGCTTTATCGTGAACTTTACGAGTCCGTTTACGTTTGCCTTCTGGCTTTTTAATGCAACCGAAGGTGTGACTCACTATCTACAGACTCTCTCTTTTGTTAGTTTTCTGGGAGCCATCGTACTTGGCATTTTAACCATTGATATCTTAAAAGTATATCTGGCCGGTTATCTGAAAAAACTTCTTCAGCCCAAAATGCTCAGGCTAATCTCGACTGGTTGCGGTGTGGTATTGATTGGCTTTGGATTGTACCTGGTATGGTATATCTATGCTAAACTGTGGGTGTAAATTCGGCCTTGAATGGGTATCTCAGTTCAAATTCACTTGGGGTGATCGTAGCAATGATGGGAGCCAGTAATTTATTGGATATAGAATTGCGATGACGAAGGTATAGTTTCATATCCATTGGCTCTGCACCAATGCAGCTTTTGATTTCTTCAGCGGTTCTTCCCAATCTCAATTCTTTCAGATTATTGGAAATAGAAAGTTCAACAAAATCGTATAACATACGCTGATAGGTAGCATGCGTATAATTGTATTCATAATCAAGTCCAACATAATTGGCATCAAAACTATTATTCGAAATAAAGGAGGAACTGAATCCAACAAGTTTCTCTTTCAGAAAATATGCTTTAAATATAAAATGACCCTGATGGTTTTTTTTGAAATTCACAAAAGCATCTCCATTTAATATGCCGAATTTAAAATCAGCCTTTTCAACCACAGAACCATAGAGATTTTCTATTTCTGATTTATAATGCAGAATATCATCTACACTAAAATCCTTTACGATCAATTCAGCTGATTTTTTATAGACACTTTTAGCCTTGGTTCTGAATTTCGTTGTCATACTGGCCAGATAATCATCCATCGTTTTCCAGGTTGGATGGATATGAAGGATCATATTCACATCTACCTTGAAGTCTTTAAATCCTGCAGATTTTAAGAGGTCACTTGTTTTGAATGAGCTTGGCCAGAATTCTTTCAGAAGCACCACAGAAATCGGTTTATCTGTTTTCTGGGTCTGACGCAACTCATATAATCCATTGGAAAGATTGTTGTAAGCATCCTCGGCACTCAGATCATTCGTATACATGAATCCGTTTTCGCCACAGGCAAATACATTGCCACAAACCATCATCTTTACATCCAGTGTTTCCAACAATTTATTTTTGATCCTGGAGGCTACTTTACAATATACGTCATTGGTCTTAAATCCCTCATTGGAAAAATCAAGGATCTGAACGGAAGCAAGAGCTACCGGTTTGGAACTTTTATTATAAAAAAGAATATACCTGAATTCAACCTGCCCCTTTAACGAGGTTTCAAGCGCCTCGAGATATTCTGTGGATAAATAAATATTGCTTCCCTTTAGGATATCATTCCAGTGTTCTTTGTTAATGTTGTGGATAGTATCAAAGAATTCAGGTTTGAGGTCAACTTTTTTTGATTTGCAAAGGGAATACCAGCTCATAGTAGTTTGATCTTATCAATCACGATTAAAAGTATGGATTTTTAAATCATCCACTCCATTAATTTATGAACCTTAGCATTATTTAAGGAAAATGGGAATAGTCTCTGTTAGTTAAACCATTGTTTTTGAAGTTCTCCTTTTTTATAACCAAAAACAGGATCCTGACTGGGCAAAGGGACTTTTTTAATATTCTCATCCGTTTGGGGTCTTTCTCCAATACGTCCATAATTCATATCATACTCCCTTCCTTCCGGATAAGCACCAACACATTTAAACGGGCTTTTGGGCTTGAGGTTTTTATAGGCCACCCCGGCAGGGATAATGATTACATCTCCTTTTTTAAGATCAACGATCTGGCCATTCTCTCCACCCAGAATGATGGTGGTTTCCCCTTTGTAAACACCAAGTACTTCATGGGTATTACTGTGGTAGTGATGACAGTCGTAAATATTGTTTTTCCATTCGTTTTTCCAATTATTGGATATAAATATTCGTCTCAAGGCATTGGCCGGACCCCACATAGGCAGCTTTAAAATGGACCGGTAAATGATAATCGGAAGTGAACTATTATTCGGGAATATTCCATCATTGCCAAGCAGAAATAGTTCGGTAGTATAGGTATGTTGAATGATCTGATCCATAAGCCGTATATTAAAGTATAGAAAAGGCCTTCCGAAGAAAGCCCCTTCTATTTCACCAATCAATACCCATGGATATCAATGGTATTTTTTTCATGAGTATTTGATTTTTAGGTTGATTTTTTGACTAACTATTTGTCATCATCCAAATCCTCATCGTCTTCAAGATCCTCATCGTCTTCAAGATTCTCTGGATTTTCATCCTCGGCCTCATATCTTTCATCATCCTCTTCTTCTCTTGTATCCTCAGGCTTTCTTTTCTTAGTCTGTTGTTCTTCTTTTTTCTGAAGCTCACTTTTAAAACCCTTTACTTCTTTCTCTCTGAAATCCTCATCTGGATTTCTTTTTTGACGCTGGATCTCCTCATGGTTATCCTGGCCTTTGTCTTTAGTAGTTTTTTCATGGTTCTTCGGCTTTGGTGCAAGCTCTTTTTTTGGTGTTAAATGAGGTTTTTGACTGGTAACATTCGGATTGATTTTTCCGGTATTTCTGGTTTGCTTATTCATAACTTAAAAATTTAAATGTTTGTCATTGATGCAGAATCAAACCATTTACCAAAAATTCAACTCATTCAAAACGAATAGTTTATTCCTGACAAGGATTCGTCATCAAGAACAAAATGAGAAAAAAAACATTTTAATGATAAAGACACTACGGATGAATATCCACTAGCCAATCTTTTCCTTCGGGATACATACACAGGTATCTTCAACCGCCGACCAACCTACCAGGCCTTTACCGGTAATGACCAGGTTATAATAACAATTTCCATTCTCATCGGGTCCATGGAGAGACAGATCCGCATCATCGTTTCCAGCGCTTTGCAATGTACCAGGCAGACATATATGTCCGGGATTTTTTGAATCTGAGCTGCATAGCTCTTCAGGATTTACGGAAGATTCACAACTCTTTATTAAATGATAGATAGCCCTGGCTTTTGTTTCCAGATCGTCGTGCTTAAACATCACAGAATTGTACGAACCCTTTTTGGCAGTCCCAAAGATAAGTCCCGTTGATTTGCAATTCTGATGTTGATCCGTATCATTCGCCATATTATCGTTCTTGGGTATAAATATATTACTTCCGCAGACGAATGCAAAATGAGATAATAACAATAGGAAAACCCCGAAACTCTACTCTAATTCCGGGGTTACCACTCCTTAACACAACTTGATCTTCAATTATCTCACAACCAATTTTGATCTGGTTGTCTGATTTTCTGAAATGAGTTCAACGATATAAATGCCTGATCTGATTTCTTCTGTTTTGAGTTGGTTTGATTGAAGTACATACGAACTAACATGTCTACCTGACAAATCATAAAAGTTCACCACTGTTCCAGGGATAATTTCCTTCATATCCAGCGTGATCATTTCCCCCTGACTAACGGGATTCGGATATATGTTGAATGAATTCAGCTCATACGATTCCATACCCATGGAAGGACAGGGTGTACCACCCACCCAGCTATAGTCATAGGTGACAATTGGGCAATTGGTCTGAACAATCATACCGCCTCCAAGGTTATTGGCGGTTACCTGGGAGCTATTTGCATTTAAAGTGACTGTTTCATCTGAATGGTTATTGATGATACAGCCATTCTTGGCCACAATCTGGTCTCCATCTGTATCCATTATATGAAGGGTTACATTCTGTTCAAGCAAATACTGGGTTCCAGCTGAACTTTGCACTGTCACAGTTACCCCTGAACAGATCCAATAGGTGGCATTACCATCTGGATTGATTGTCTGATCGGTTGTGATCTGAATAGTTCCAGGCGACGGATAGACCAGATAATTGCATTGAGCCATACCCTGTTGAACAACTGGCACCAGGAAAAATAAGAATAAGAGCTTTGCTTTCATTTTAATTTGGTTTGATCAGGGCAAAGGTGAAGAGATTGAGACGAGCCTTTCTCGGGGTTAACCGGGATTTTTAGGGAGATTGGTCTTAACTGGCCAAAATAGTCGTGGAATTGTGGCTAAAAAGTGGGTAGATTCAGCCATTTGTGGGCAAATAATCAATAAAAAAGCCTTTGATCCTCATTTTTTTACAAAGTTTTTCACAATATTCCAAAATAGTATATCTTTGCACGATTATTTATTTATTATTTATCATTAGTAAAATTAACAATGCAAAAAGGAAAAATTAAATTTTTTAATGAGACCAAAGGATTTGGATTCATTACACCAGATGCTGGTGGAGAAGACATTTTTGTTCATTCAACTGGTTTGATTGACAAAGTTCGTGAAAATGACAACGTAACATACGAAGTGCAGCAAGGCAAAAAAGGCTTGAATGCAGTTAATGTTAAGCTTGCATAATCGCCAAGACTACTTACTTAAAATTGCAGAAGGCCAGTGATACACTGGCCTTTTTGTTTGGCCTAATCCACCTAATATATTTTACTACAACTAATCAATAGGTCTTCTACCTCTGATGATCCTTACCAATACTGCAATGATCGCCAATACAAGAAGTATGTGAATGAGGCTTCCTGCATGAAACCCCAGAAACCCAACCGCCCAACCTATTACCAATATGATGGCGATGATGTACAAAAATGTGCTCATAATTTCAATTCAATTAATTATGAACCTCTCACGAAATATAATGCCGAATCAGTAAATGCTTGATTAATCTACGATACAAATAGTTTGAGATTATGATGTGATCTTTTTTTGAGAAGAAATTCTCAATTTGAGATGTAAAAATCGTAGATTGTAAATTAGTCTAAAGGCATCTTGCAATCATATCTGGCATCAGACTGATAGCAATCAGAACAAGTGTAAGCAGGATTAAAAATCCCTTGTACCATCCGGATACATCGATAGGCGTATTATCAGCCCTACGTGCATAGATAGCCACAAATACCTTGAAGTAAAAATACACGGAGAGTACCGTATTAACGATAGCAATTAAAACCAGCAAGAGAAGATCCTTGCTTAATGCTGCACTTAATACATAATATTTTCCCCAGAAACCTGCCATTGGTGGAATACTTGCCATGGATAATAAGGCGATGGTTAATGTAACGGCGAGGATTGGACGTTTAAAAAACAATCCGTTGAATGCTGAAATATTCTCGTTTTGCATGCTTTTAAATACCACAATAGCTACCCCAAAACCGATCAGGTTAGCAATCCCATATCCAGCTGCATAATAGGCGATTAAGTCCCAGTGATTAAAGTCTACCGCTAATATTCCCACCAGCATAAACCCTGCATGAGAGATCCCCGAATAAGCCATCATTCTTTTGAAATTACTCTGGATGATCGCCAGAATATTCCCGATACAAATGGTAGCTATAGAAACAATGATCAGGACCACATCATATAAATGGTGCAATGGAACAAATACCTGGTTCAATACCAGATATAAACTGGCGATCGCTGCAATTTTTGCAACGGTAGCCATAAAGGCGGTAACCAGTGAAGGAGATCCCTGGTAAACATCCGGACTCCAGAAATGGAATGGTGCAGCGGAAACCTTAAACAGAAACCCGATAAGAATCAATATTAATCCTGAATAGAGGAAGCCGATATTTAAGGTAGTATGGGAATATAAAAAAGTACTTAATTTTTCATAATGCAAAGTACCGGTGGCACCATACAGCAATACCATTCCAAAGAGAAGAATGCCGGAAGCAAAAGCACCCATCAAAAAATACTTCATACCAGCTTCATTACTCTCCAGCTTTTTGCGATTACTTCCCGCCAAAACGTAGAGTGAAACAGATAAGATCTCAATTCCAATAAAGGTCATTAATAAGTGATGCGCACCAACCATCAACATAGCACCACAAACAGCAAACATATAAATGGCTAAATAATCAGACCAGTGATTTTGCTCATCCTTATAAAAATTTGCTGACAGGAAAACAATAATGAGGGCAAATACTAGGAGTATCCCGTTAAAAACGGTGGTAGTTCTGTTCACCAGGTACATGCTGTTATAATAACTTTCTGCCGGTTCATTCCAGTGCATGAAATTCATGTAGAGGATGGCCATTAACCCAAGGATGGTAAAAGGGATGAGTATCTTACGAAGCCCCATAAGCTCGATCAACATGATGACCAGTCCGAGAGATGATATGCCTATTAATGCTTCCACTTTTTGTTATGGTAATATACTACCAGGAGTATACATGCTCCACGTATTAATATAGGTTAATAAATTATTCACTGAATCAGTTGATACATTAAACACGGGTTGATAAACTAATCCAAATACGAATATGAGGATCACAAACGGATAGGTAGTTATCTTTTCGGAAATACTCAAATCTCTAAAGCCGGAGGTATTCGAATTCTCTGGCCCCAGCACCGCCTGTCTGAACATTCTTAACATAAACACAGCCCCTAAAACCAATGAAAAGACGGCAACGAAGGCAATCGTAGGTGTAGCATGAAAAATTCCATATAAGACAACCAATTCGCTAATAAAGCTATTTGAAAAAGGAATAGCTGCAGTGGCTAACATCACCACAAAAAATACCGTGGTAAATTTAGGTGCTATTTTTCGAATACCTCCGAGTCTTGATAGTTCAGTTGTACCTGTTCTGTTTTGAATAATATCAGCACAAATAAATAAGGCAATCGTATTGATCCCATGAGAAAATGCCTGAACAAAAGCTCCCTGGATACCAGACTGGTTCAATGAAAAAATTCCTGCTACCATTAAAGATATATGGGCCAGCGAAACGTATGCAAACATTCGTTTCATATCCTTTTGCATGATGGCAACTATGCCGGCATAGATCACTCCGATCACTGCGATACCAGCCACATAAGGCGCCAGCTTAACAACAGCTATGGGGACTATTGGCATCATCCATCGAACGATACTAAATAAGGCCATCTTGGCTAAAAGCCCTGAAAGAATCATGGTTCCCTGGTTAGGGGCCATGTGATAGGTATTCGCCTGCCAGGTATGTAAAGGGATCAATGGTAGTTTCACACCAAAGGCCATCATAAATCCAATGAATAACCAGGTTTGCGCTTTGGGTTCTACCTTAATGTTATAAATAGATATACTATCCAATGCCCCTCCCTGCGAATAATTGGCATACAGATAAAAGATCGCAACCATCATGAGCAAACTTCCAAAAACAGTATACAGGAAAAATTTTAGGGTAATTCGTCGACGGTTTTGTCCACCCCAATACAGCAAAAGAAAATAAGCAGGAATGATGGTAAGCTCCCAGAATACATAATACAATAAAAGATCATTGGAAATAAACACACCAATGAGTGCTGACTGCATCAGGAAAATAAGAAAGTGAAAGATCCTCGGATGATCCAGCTTTCTTGCACTTGCAGAGAGATGTACAAAAGGAATACAAAGATTGGTAAGAATAATCAATAATAAAGCGATGCCATCCATCGTAAATTTAACATGGATTGACGGATTTTTTATCCACTCATAATCGAAGTTAAATTGGGTAACCCCATGCTGCATAAATTCACAATAGGCATATACGGATACTAAAAGTGAAACAACCGATAACCCAGCAGATAACCTAGCTGTATGCTGCTTCGGTCCTGCTAATATGATCAGCGAAAACAACAGGGGTAATATGAGGAGCAGGATCGATATCATCGGAGCAGGAATTGTAATAAGATTAAACCGATTGCTGAAATAGTCATTATAAACAAGTAGAATCCGATATTACCTGATTGGATCTTTCTAATGGCTTCACCACTTGTTAATGCTGTAATACCCGTTAGATTCACAATCTTATCAATAACCCTTGTGTCAATGATGTAAAATAATTTCGACATCATATTTATAGGATACTTGAATAACGCTGTATACAATTCATCCAGATAAAATTTTCGATAGACAAGTTTAGAAAGGAAGTTCATCTCAGCTTCTTCTTTCTCCGGTAAGGTTCCACGCTTACAATACATCATCCAGGCAAGACATATGGTGGCAACTGCTCCACCAACTGCAATACCAATCAGCATAAATAAAGTTCCTGTTTCAATTTCTGCCCCAGGATGTAAGGTGATATGTTTACCCAAATAATCATGCAGCCAATGATGTGCTCCAAGGTAATGTGGAAGTCCAATACCTCCTGCAATTGTGGCAAAAATGGCCAGGATGATCAATGGAATGGTGATCACTTTGGGTGATTCATGTAAATGATGTTTGGCTTCTTCGGTACCACGATACGAAGTATGAAAGGTAAGAAAGAATAAACGGAACATATAAAACACTGTGAGCAATGAGGCAAACTGTGCCAATCCATAGGCCAGTTTATTGTGCATGAATACATGTTCGAGGATTTCATCCTTCGAAAAGAAACCTGCAAAAGGCGGAATTCCGGAGATCGCTAATGTTCCAATGAGAAATACAAAATATGTAACCGGGATATGTTTTTTGAGTCCTCCCATTTTGCGAATATCCTGTTCACCTGACATCGCATGGATCACTGATCCGGCACCAAGGAATAACAAGGCTTTAAAGAAGGCATGTGTGATCAAATGAAAGAAGGAACTCACTGGTGCATGTGCACCTAACGCAATAAATAATAATCCTAATTGTGAAACGGTAGAATATGCAAGGATCTTTTTGATATCGTTTTGTTTGACCCCAATGATTGCGCCGATTAAACAGGTAGCTACTCCAATCCAGAGAATCGTATCCATTGTAAGCGGTGCCAGACTGAACATGGCAAAATTCCGGATCACCATATAGATCCCGGCCGTTACCATTGTAGCAGCATGGATCAATGCCGAAACTGGTGTTGGACCAGCCATGGCATCGGGTAACCAGGTCAATAAAGGAAGTTGTGCAGATTTACCGGTAGCAGCCAGGAACAATAACATCGTAATAATGGTGATCTCTCTTGTTTTGATCAACCCTATTTGTGCTGCAAGATTTACTGAGTCAAATTCAAGTGTATGACAGATCTGAAGAATATAGAACATGGCCAATACCAGTCCTACATCCCCAATTCTGTTCATCACAAAGGCTTTTTTGGCAGCCAGGTTATAGGCATTTTTATCCGACCAGAAACCAATAAGCAGATAAGAACAAAGCCCTACCCCTTCCCAACCAATGAACATCAACAGGAAATTCGAACCGGTTACCAGAAATATCATGAAGAATACGAACAAATTCAAATAGGCAAAGAAACGCTGGTAAGCCGCATCACCCTTCATATAACCAATGGAGTATATATGGATCAGCAATCCAACACCGGTAATGATGAGCAACATGATATTCGATAAATGGTCAATTGTAAAAGAGATATTTACATTCCAGTCGGTAATATGGAACCAATGACATAAATTGATCTTAACCGGAGTACCTGGATCCGTAAAAAAGAAAATGAGTGAAATGGTAAATGATGCAGCAATGGCAAGACAACCTAAAATTCCTGCAAAGGATACCGGTACCTTCTTACCGAAGATACCATTGATCATAAATCCCAAAAGCGGAAAGCCAAGCAACAGGATAATATAGATCTGGTGCGTAGACATTTTATCCCTTCATTCTGTTTAAAAGGTTAATATCGGTACTGGAAATATTTCGGTAGATACTGATCAGCAAGGCGAGTCCGACGGCCACTTCTGCAGCGGCAACCACAATTACAAAGAATACAACCATCTGGCCTTCTACATTACCGGTGTATGCTGAAAACGCTACCAATAACAAGTTAGCTGCATTGAGCATGAGCTCAACACACATTAATATGATGATGGCATTGCGACGCATTAACACACCCATTACACCAATGGCAAACAAAATGATCGACAGGTAAACATATTTGTTCACCGGATTTGAAGTAATGTCTATGACCTCTAGTGCAATCATGATTCCTTTTTAGAGATTAAAACCACTCCCACCATGGCTGTTAAAAATAAAACAGATGATATTTCAAATGGTAATAAATATTCTTTGAATAAGGTATCGCCAAGTTCTCTTACCATTCCAATGGTATGCAGGGTTGGATGTGAATCTGCGGCCGGATTAATATTCACCATTGCGGCAATGAGCACAAGTACCAATAAGCTGGCAGAAATCACCGAGGCAAATTTGATGATAATAGGTTTATGAGGTTCAGATTCTTTGTTCAGGTTCAACAGCATGATCACAAACAGGAACAATACCATGATAGCGCCTGCATAGATGATCACATGCACCACCGCAAGAAACTGTGCGTTTAAAAGCAGATAATGGCCTGCTATAGAGAAAAAGCAAACCACCAGGTATAAGACACTGTGGATCGGATTTCGTGAAAATACGACCATCAATGCACTAATGACAGAAACAAGGGCTAAAAAGTAAAATATGTATTCTCTCATTCCGGTTTAATGGCGCAAGTTTAACAAAACCTGCTTAATTTTTTTCATTGTTTTTTTAATAATTATGTCGGACTCTCCGGCTATTCACCTTTTTTCTTTTTTCGTTTAGTTATATCAATTCTATCATCAACCTTTTCCACCAAAATATCTTTACCATATATAAATCCTTCTCTGGTATATTCAGAGTCTACGATACGATCTGTTAAATAGATCGCATCCTTCGGACAGGCCTCTTCACATAATCCACAGTATATGCATCTGAGCATATTGATCTCATATTTGGCAGCATATTTTTCTTCTCTGTATAAGCCTTCTTCCCCATCCATGCGTTCTGCAGCTTCCATGGTAATCGCCTCGGCCGGACAAGCAACTGCGCATAATCCGCAGGCTGTGCAATTTTCTCTTCCTGCCTCATCTCTTTTCAACACATGCATTCCACGATATACAGGTGCAAATTCACGTTTTACCTCCGGATATTTCAAGGTTACCTTCTTCTTAAAAAAATGCTGGAGCGTAATTTTTAACCCACCCAAAATGGCAGGCAAATATAATTTCTCAATAAAAGAAAGTTTTTTATTGGAAACTAATTTTGATCTTTTGGTTAGCGCCTGCATTAATGATAAATTTTAAGCGTTATTAAAAGTCCTGTTATCAGGATATTTACAATACAAAGCGGAATAAATATCTGCCATCCAAGTTTCATTAACTGATCGTATCTGAATCTCGGGATTGTCCAGCGAATCCACATAAATACAAATATGATGAAGAATATTTTGGCAAATAATGCACCCATACTTAATATACTTACCCAATTCGGTGACAATCCCATTTCATTCATATAAGGGAAATTATATCCACCCAGAAAGAGAATTGAAATAACAGCAGCAGAAACAAATATGTTTACATATTCACCGAAGAGGAATAAAGCCAGTTTCATACTGCTATATTCAGTATGATATCCACCAATCAATTCCGATTCAGTTTCTGCCAGGTCAAACGGTGTACGGTTACACTCTGCCAGCGCACAGGTAAAGAAAATAATAAATGAAAGTGGCTGAAGCATTATATTCCAATGCATACCGTGCCAGTAGGACTGAGCCTCGGTAATATCCCTTAAACTTAAAGAAGACGACATCATAACAATAGGGATCAATGATAGACCCATCGCCAGTTCATAACTGATCATCTGGGTGGATGCCCTTACCGCTCCTAACAATGAAAATTTATTGTTGGATGCCCAGCCTCCAATCATAATCCCATATACGCCCAGAGAAACAATAGCGAATGAATAGAGGATACCTACATTCAGATCCGCTAGTTGCAAAGAGAATTTTCTACCATTGATGATCAGGTCTTTTCCCCATGGAATAATGGCATAGGTCATCAAGGCAACTGTCATAAAAATACAGGGTGCCAGTATGAATAAAAACTTATGTGCTCTGCCAGGAATGATCTCTTCCTTTAAAATACTCTTTACCCCATCGGCAATGGGTTGAAGGATACCAAAGAAACCGGCACGATCCGGGCCTATCCTGTCCTGCATGAATGCAGCAATCTTTCTTTCCGCCAATGTACTATAAGCCGCTATTCCCAAAGCAACCGCAAATAAAATCCCAACCAGAATTAATTTATCCGTTAAAAAACTCCAATCTCTATCTAGTATGGAATATGCTATCATTGATCCTCGAAAGGTTTAATATCGTTTAATTTAAACAGCGATGGTTCTACCATCTTTTCATAATGGTTCGCAGAAATAACCGAATGTCTGCTGATCTTTGCGGGTCCTTCAATGGTCCAATCCAATGTCTGTTTCTTTTCAAACCTGCAGTCGTTACAAATAAATTCTTCTGCTTCTCCCCATTTATCTTTTCTCGCCGTTACTCTCAATACATCATCTCCCTTATACCACAATGTTACCTTACCACAACATTTTTCGCAATCACGATGAGCTGATACCGGATTGGTAAACCAAACCCTGCTTTTAAATCGAAAGGTTTTGTCGGTTAATGCACCCACTGGACAAACATCAATCATATTTCCCGAGAAATCATTATCGATTGCAGTAGTTATATAAGTTGAAATTTCAGAAACCTCTCCCCTGTTCAATACGCCGTGAACCCTGTGATCGGTAAGTTGGTCGGCTACTTTTACACAACGATAGCAAAGGATGCACCGGGTCATATGCAATTGAATGAAAGGTCCGAGATCAATTTTTTTGAATTTCCTTCGCTCAAATTCGTACCGGGTATCATCAGATCCATGCTCATACGAAAGATCCTGTAAATGACATTCACCTGCCTGATCACAAATCGGACAATCCAGTGGATGATTGGCTAGTAAAAATTCCACCACTCCTTTTCTTGCTTCAATAATTTCCGGAGAAGTATAATTCATTACTTCCATCCCTTCCTCACAATTGGTTCGGCAAGAAGCTACTGGTTTGGGTATGGGATTCGGATTTGCTTCCGACATTTTTGAAACTTTTACAATACAAGTACGGCAATATCCACCACTTGTTTTCAACGAAGTATAATAGCACATGGCAGGTGGTGTAACCTCCTCCCCTATCATCCTTGCGGCCTGCAGGATGGTAGTACCTTGTGGTACTTCAATGGTTTTACCGTCTATCGTTACTTTTGGCATAAAATACTAATCTATTTACGCTAATTGTTTATCTTCTATCTGGTTAAAATAATGTTTTACATCCTGGTATTTTTCCGGATGTTCTACAAAGTCTTCAAATTCCGCCCTGAAATGTCGGATGGCACTGGCCACTGGCCATGCAGCCGCATCTCCCAACGGACAAATCGTTTTTCCGTCAATGTTTTTTTGTAAGGTCCATAGCAAATCAACATCTTTTAAAGTGCCATGTCCATGTAAAATCCTGTGCAATATTTTCTCCATCCAGGCAGTTCCTTCTCTGCATGGACTGCATTGTCCGCAAGATTCATGATGATAGAACCTGGTAAAATTGAAAAGATTTTTTACAATGCTGGTGGTTTCATCCATCACAATAAATCCTCCGGAGCCGAGCATCGTGCCGCTTGCAAAACCTCCTTCAGCCAGGGATTCATAAGACATCAGTCTTGGTTCTCCTTTTTCTGTTTTCAGGATCAACTCTGCCGGTAAGATAGGTACTGAAGATCCTCCGGCTACAACTGCCTTTAATTTTCTTCCACCACGAATTCCTCCACAATAGCTATCCGAATAAATAAACTCTTCCACTGGCAATCCCAGCTCTATTTCATAAATACCTGGTTTTTTAATATGCCCACAAGCTGAAATCAGTTTCGTACCCTTTGAATTGCCAATACCGATCTTTGCATATTCCTCACCACCCATATTGATAATGGGAACTACCGTGGCAATACTTTCCACATTGTTAACCACCGTTGGATTGTTATATAATCCGGAAATGGCAGGAAATGGTGGTTTGATCCGTGGGTTCCCTCTTTTACCTTCCAATGATTCGATCAATGCGGTTTCTTCTCCACATATATAAGCTCCACCACCGGTATGACAATATAATTCAAGATCATAACCAGTTCCTAAAATATTTTTACCCAGATAACCCGCTTCGTAAGCTTCGGCGATTGCCTTTTCAAGGATATGATAAACGTATAATAATTCTCCCCTGATATAGATAAAAGATAGGTTCGCCCCCAACGCAAAACTGGAAATGATCATTCCTTCAATCAACAAATGCGGATTCACTTCCATTAAATAGCGATCCTTAAAGGTGCCTGGCTCACTTTCATCTGCATTGCAAACCAGGTATCTTGGTTTACCGGATTTCTTATCAATAAAAGACCATTTCTTTCCGGTTGGGAAACCTGCACCACCCCTACCTCTCAGACCTGAGGCAATCACCTCTTGAACGATCTCATCAGGTGTCTTTTTAAAAGCCTTCTCTAATGCACTATAGCCGCCATGCTGCTTGTAAACCGGCAGTTGGTCTATTCCCTGAACACCAAAATGTTCTGTTAGCAGCTTCTTACTCATCAAGCTTTAATTTTATCTTTTGCCCAATGTGATATGGGTTCAGTTGTATTCTTTTTATAATCTTCCAATATAGAATCTACTTTATTAAAGGTAAGATCTTCATGATACTTCTGTCCTACCTGCATCATGGGTGCTCCTCCACAGGCCGCCAGACATTCCACTGTTTTCAGGGTAAACATTCCATCTGTAGTGGTCTCACCTACTTTAATATTCAATTTTGATTCAATATGATTTACAATATCCTCAGCGCCCATTAACCAGCAAGGTCCTGTTCTGCAAACCTCAATCACACATTTTCCCACCGGCTGAAGGTTGAACATCGAATAAAAAGAAGCTACTTCATATACTTCAATGGGTTGTATATTCATGAGTGTAGCCACATAGTCCATCCCTTTCGGACTTAACCAACCTCCAAACTCGGCCTGGGCCAAATGAAGGATCGGTATAATGGCCGACTTATGTTTTCCTTCAGGATACCTGCCCATCAACTTTTTTGCCAGGGCTAAAGCATCTGCCGAAAATTCTATGTTCTTGTTATCTTCCACTTCAACTCATTATTTACGCGTCCAGTTCCCCAGCAATTACATTTAAGGAACTCATTGTCATTACTGCATCACTAATCATTCCACCACAAACAATTTCGGAGAATGCCTGGTAATAAATAAAACAAGGTCTCCTGAAATGCAAACGATAGGCACTTCTGCCACCATCGCTTACCAGATAGAATCCAAGTTCTCCATTACCTCCTTCAACCGCATGATATATTTCACCTGTGGGTACATCTGTTTCACCCATCACAATTTTAAAATGCCAGATCAACGCTTCCATTTTAGTATATACATCTTCTTTTGGAGGAAGATAAAATTCCGGAACCTCTGCATAATATTTTCCTTCGGGTAAATTATCATGTGCCTGTTTGATCATTTTCAGACTCTCTTCAATCTCGCGGTTTCTAACCATAAAGCGATCATATACATCACCTGATGATCCTACCGGGATCATAAAATCGAAATCTTCATACGAGCAATATGGGTTCATGACCCGAACATCGTAGTCAACTCCTGTAGCCCTTAGGTTTGGACCTGTAAAGCCATAATTCAATGCTCTTTCGGCGGAGATCCCACCCACACCAATTGTGCGGTCCATAAAGATCCGGTTTCTCTCCAGCATCGATTTAAATTCGTTGAACATTTTAGGGAATTCCTGGAGTAATGCTTTTATCTTTTTATGTGCTGCAGGACTAAAATCTCTTTCGAATCCGCCTATTCTTCCAATATTGGTGGTTAAGCGTGCTCCGCAAACCTCTTCGAAAATATCGTAAATTTTTTCCCGGAATTGAAATACATAGGTGAATCCGGTTAATGCTCCCATATCCGCTGCGATAACCGAATTACAAACCAGGTGATCTGCTATTCGTGACAGTTCCATAATAATCACACGCATATAATCCACCCGTTTAGGAATATCTGCCTGAATGAGCTTTTCAACCGTGAGATGCCAGCCCATATTGTTGATGGGAGAACTACAATAATTTAAACGATCCGTAAGTGGAGTGATCTGATAAAAAGGTCTATGTTCTGCAATTTTTTCAAATGCCCTGTGAATATATCCAATGGTTTGTTCACATTCAACAATGGTCTCACCATTTACTTTTAAAATATTTTGCATCACACCATGCGTCGCAGGGTGGATTGGACCAAAGTTGAGTGTGGTGAGTTCCGTCTCATCAACCTTTTTTAAAGGATCGAGTGTGATATTTTTGTTTTTATCTTCCAAAATAATCATCCTCTTTATCGGTTCTTGTTTGATCTTCTAATGGATACTCTTTTCGCATGGGAAAATAATCCATTTCATCCACATTTAAGATTCGTTTTAAATTAGGATGGCCAGTAAAAATGATCCCAAAAAAATCATACGCTTCTCTTTCCATCCAATTCGCACCGGAGTAGAGTGAAGTAGCTGATTTTATCTCCAGGTTTTCCAATGGAAGCGGACATTTGATCCGCAGCCTGATATTATTTACAAAGCTATGTGCATGATAGATGACTTCGAACTCCTGCCCTTTTCTATCCGGATAATGCGCTCCGGTAATATCCGTTAAGAAGTTCATCTGAATGGCGGCATCTTTATGAAGGAATTCTAATAGATCGATATTTCTCGAGGCAGAAATGTTAACCGACAGTATCCCAAAAGTATCCGTTGAAGAAATAAGATCTTCTCCAAGGAAATCTTTCACTTTGGAAAGTAAGATATCTGAGGTTAAGGCCATTAATTTATTCTATTCCGTATTGGTTTAAAAGTTCTTTATATTCAGGTAATGACCTTCTTCGGAGTGATTCATTCTTTACAATATCCTGTATCTTCATAAATCCATCCAGGATCTGTTCAGGACGAGGGGGGCAACCGGGTACATAAACATCTACCGGTATGACCTTGTCGATACCCTGAAGTACTGAATAAGTATCAAATATGCCACCGCTGCTGGCACAGGCTCCTACCGCAATTACCCAACGTGGTTCGGCCATTTGGATATAGGTTTGCTTCAGTACCGGTCCCATTTTTTTTGCAATGGTTCCCATAACCATCAGAAGATCCGCCTGACGGGGAGAAAAAGATAATTTTTCAGATCCGAATCTGGCCAGGTCATAGTTGCTTCCCATTGTAGCCATAAACTCTATTCCACAACAGGAGGTAGCAAAAGGGAGTGGCCAGATGGAATTTGCACGGGCAAGCGCAAGTACCTGGTCTAGTCTGGTAGCAAAAAAGCCTTCGCCTTTAAGGCCTTCCGGCTCCTTTACAATTTTTATATCTGAAGTTTTTTCTGTCATAATATATTCAATAACCGCAAGGTTATTTCTCCCATTTCAATCCACCTTTTTTAATGATATAGAAAAAGCCAATGAGAAGGGTCGCAATAAAAATAATCATTTCAATAAATCCGGTTGTACCCAACGCCTTAAAATTCACAGCCCAGGGATAAAGAAATATGATCTCCACATCAAACAATACAAAAAGTATGGCCACCACAAAGTATTTGATATTAAATGGTAAACGGGCATTACCCACCACTTTGATCCCCGATTCAGTATTTTCCTGTTTAAGTTTTGTTTTACGCTTAGGTCCAACCAAATGCGTAAGCGCCATCACGGCAACCACAAAGCCAATAGCTACCGACAGTTGAATTAAGATCGCGAAATAACTGATGTCTTGCATACAAGGAGTATAAACCTTGCAAATGTATGCAAATAACCATCTTTACAAAGAAAAATGAAGGAAATTTTGCTTGGCTGTTCCGGCAGGGCAAACAGCAAAAAAAAGGCTGTTATTCGATGGGGAAAAGCCTTTTTTAAAACCTCCTGTTACTTAATCACAACAAGCTTTTTAACCGCCTGTTGACCACTCTGAACCACTTTCAGGAAGTAGGTTCCACTGGCCAGGCGATTCAGGTCTAAAAGGTAGTTCTGCGTATTAGAATTAGTTGAGATCATCACAGCTCCCAAAAC
>JANWKQ010000060.1 GCA_025451295.1 Flavobacteriales bacterium
AAATGGGAATCGTTTGATAAAAAAAACATTTCCCTGGAGAAATATATTATACAACCGGAAAATTTCCATTGGACTTCTGTTCAACAAAAAATAACAGGGATTGGAAAAGAGCAACTAAGATCCTTCGAAGAAATATCTGCTATCACCAAAATACGTGGGGGGTATCTATCCGTTGGAGAAGTAAAAGGAAAAGATCTGATCCCCGACCATGTACTAGCGATGAGTATTTATTTGAATGAAGACTTTAATAGCATTGAATTGGATCCGGTAGGTGCTTTAAATTATCTTTCAAGAAGTGAACTTCATCTCGAGTATGCCGTGCCTGGCTGGAATATTGTTCGGTATGATACCCTTCCGCTGGGCTTTGTTAAAGTCTTGCCGAACCGCGTCAATAATTATTATCCACAGGAATGGAGGATCCGAATGCCCGTTTAATCCTATTTGATCGTTTTTTAAAATCAAAAAGTCCAATTAATCAGACCCATAACTGCCCTAAACGTAATGACTCCTATGTTCAGAGCACTCATTAAACAAGGAAATTAGGGGTGATTCAGAGTTTTTAACACGTAATGTTAGTATTAAAATCCCCTTAAATCCGTTCAAATTACCAATATGTTTGCGTAAATTTGAGATATGGATGTTATGAAACGGATATTTACTCCCCTTATCCTGTTTATTCTCTTTACCCCCCTGTTATTTTCCCAGAACGAGATCAAGTTTGGGGACAAGAAAATAAAGATACCAGGAACGGAGGTATGCAGCTATACTGTCAACAAAAACAGTCATATTACCAAGGATTATCTTGACATTAAGAATGGCCAGCTATTGTATACGGTGGTCGAATATGATCAGGGGATACCGGTGCATATTGAAATTACTGAATGTAATATGAAGGATATGGACAAAAGCAGCTGTTCATTGGCCTCTTCTGATCAAAAGTCGACCTATACTCCCGGAAATATTTATGTGATCTATCTTTACACAAAGGCAGATGCAGTTAGTATATCAACTACTGTTTACGATTCACCAAATGGTCAGGCAACCATTCAAAAAAGCTCCATTGGCCGAATTCATTTTCGTGACCAGAGCGTTGCGGAGAATTGTTTTGACGTGAATTTTAAATAACTCATTTTTCTGTATAGATCCTTGCTGGCGATTTGCTATTAACTTTGCAGTCACTATTTCTTTGTTATGAAAAATGTAACCACCTCCTTTTTAATTTCATGTCTGTTGTTTTTAGGATCGGGATTATTTGCCCAGAAAATGTCTAAAGACCTTATTAAGATCACGGCAAATGATATTACCGTGAATGGTTGTCTCATTCAGCCGGGTTATATTGTAGAAGAGATTGGTAAGACTATGGGCTCCTTTGACCATGGTGAGGAAAGCTACCGGGTTTATGATAGATTGGGATTATCTATTCAAAGTTCATCCCTTCAGTTGTATTTTGTTCCCGAAACATTGGATTATTACAGAACACCCCGACAAGGATTCGAAGGTAAAATAGTGGTGGGAAGTTTAACGATCACAAAATCTACTACACTAAAACAGGTTCGGGCAAAGTTAAAAAAATGGGAATTGAAGGATCTGAACGGAGCAATCAACAACATGTACAAATTTCATCTCGGTAAAGTATCTTTCATCATGCATTATTCTTTTGTTGAGAACAAGCTTTTGCAAATCTCCATGTTTTTTGAGAATGATTAAAATTTTTCATGTCAAATAAACCTATAACCTTTATCGAATCACGAATTGGTTTTTGGAGAAGATCAGGCGCCTATCTCCTGGATTTTCTGATCTCACTAATGGTTGGTGGAATCATTGGATTGATCGTTGGATCCATTTATGTTGGAAATGAAATGAATGAACAATATGATAATGGAAGATCGGAGCTTAATTTTGGAGGAATATTTGGTGGGATATATGGCGGTATACTGGGAGCTATATTAGGCTTTTTTTGTTTTAGTGTTTTGATTGGAGTTATAGAAGGGCTTATGGGTTGGAGCCCTGGTAAACAGATGCTGAAACTGGAAATCAGGAACAAATCCGGGGACAAAAAAAATGTACTGTTGTGTTTATTGCGTTTCCTGATCAAGTATAGCCCTTGTTTTTTTTGGACTTTTTATTTTATGACCGTACTTGTCGGGTTTCCATTCGACAATTATGCACTCTTGGCAATGGCCTGTTCAATAATAGTGTTCCTCGGAACCTTTTTAACGATTGGAAAAAACAAACAATCTTTACATGATCTGATTTCACAAACGGCGGTGTACAGGAAATAAAATTTCTATTTTAAGCTTCCTGTCATATCTTCAGGCTTCACCCATTCATCAAATTGCTCAGCGGTCAACAGTCCGAGATCAATAGAAGTTTGCTTGAGGGTTTTACCTTCCTTATGAGCCGTTTTGGCGATCTTGGCGGCATTGTCATAACCCACATGGGTATTTAAAGCAGTAACCAGCATCAATGAATTTTCCAGATGCAACTTTATGATCGGAAGATTGGGTTCAATTCCGGCGGCACATTTATCGTTAAAACTTATGCAGGCATCACCAATGAGATTGGCGCTTTGTAAAACGTTTGCTGCTATTAATGGTTTAAATACATTCAATTCGAAATGACCATTGGAGCCACCAATATTTACCGCAACATCATTTCCCATTACCTGGGCAGCTACCATCGTCATCGCTTCCGGTTGGGTTGGATTTACTTTACCTGGCATAATCGATGACCCAGGTTCGTTGTCAGGAATAATGATCTCACCAATACCGCATCTGGGGCCTGAGCTAAGAATGCGAATATCATTGGCAATTTTCATCAGCGAAACGGCCACTCTTTTAATCGCCCCACTCATTTCTACCATCGCATCATGCGCAGCCAACGCTTCAAATTTATTCGGAGCTGTTACAAAAGGAAGTTTTGTGAATTCAGCAATTTTTTTAGCAACCACTACATCATATCCTTTGGGAGTATTCAATCCGGTACCCACTGCCGTTCCGCCCAATGCAAGTTCTGCCACCATTTCAAGGGCATTCTTCAATGCTCTTATGCCATTGTCAAGTTGCTGAACATATCCACTGAATTCCTGTCCCAAAGTAAGTGGGGTAGCATCCATAAAATGGGTACGACCTGTTTTTACAATTTCCTTAAAAGCTTCTGTTTTTTTTGCCAGCGTATCCCTTAGTTTTAAAATTCCGGGAATGGTTACATCATGCACTACTTTATAAGTGGCAATGTGCATAGCTGTTGGAAAAGTATCGTTGCTGCTTTGTGATTTATTGACATCATCATTGGGGTGCAATATTTTTTTATCGTCCGTTAATTTACCTCCACTCATGACATGTGCCCGGTAGGCAATCACCTCATTTACATTCATGTTACTCTGTGTACCGCTACCTGTTTGCCAGATAACCAAAGGAAATTCGCCATCCAGTTTTCCGGTAAGCACTTCATCGCATACTTTTGAGATAAGGTCTCTTTTTTCGGCGGCTAAAACACCCAGATCGAAATTTGCATGCGCTGCTGCCTTTTTAAGATAGGCAAATGCATAAATAATTTCCTTAGGCATGCTGGCCTCGGGGCCAATCTTAAAAGTATTTCGGCTACGTTCGGTTTGAGCACCCCAGTATTTTTCGGCAGGGACTTTTACTTCGCCCATGGTATCTTTTTCTATTCGGAATTCCATATTCAACATGTTTTGAGATTTCAAATGTACTATTTCTTCCGGTTTTCCTTCATGGTAATGGTTATATTTGGACCTGACCAATGAAGCCGATCAATGCATATTTAAGGAAGACAATGGTATGGACGCTGTTCGCCATTGCCTCTGTATCCTATCTTATTTTTACCTACCGGCTTTCTTCTGAGGCTCCTTACCTGGATGATTATGAAGCGCTGCTCAATTTTCTTATCTCCCTCAAAACAGAAACAAACTGGTGGAACAAGATCGGAATATTTTTTCAATCGCATAACGAACACAGGATCGTTGTTCCCAGATTCATTGTCTGGATCCAATACATGATCACGGGTGAACTGAACCTTCGTCTTACTTTAATAATTGCCAACTTAATGCTTGTTGGTATTGTATTTTTATTGCTCCGATATTTTCTTGACAAGACTTATCTGGGTATTCAGGTGGCAGCTATCGTTCTCCTATTTAACTATGCCCATTTTGAAAATTATCAATGGGCTTTATCCGGATTGCAAAATTACGGGGTTGTACTACTTGCCTTGTCAAGCCTTGTGGGATTGATAAAAGGAAAACCGATCCTGATGGTTCTTTTTGCATTACTTGCTGTTGTTTGTAGCAGCAGTGGATTGGTTTTGTTGGCCGTATTTTCCCTTTATCACCTTTTTAAAAAAGAACATACGTATGCAGTGATTTATGCCATTTTATTGATGGGTTTGGCGATTGCCTTTTTTGGAATAGGGTTTCCATCTGTTCATTCAAATGAAGGACCTCAGGCAGCAGTGTTATGGCCGCGTAGAGCTATCAAATATTATTTAACCTTGTTTGCATCCTATACAGGTCCTTTTTTCAGGAACCAGCCTTTATGGGCAATGATTACCGGATGTATAACGATCATGTTGAATACGATCTTTTTCATTCGCTTGTTTTTGCATAACAGGTTCCATGTGTTCATTTATCTTAACCTTTTTATTACAGGTACACTTGTACTGATTGCGATCTACCGGTTTAATTTTGGGGTTGATCAGGCTTTTGCCAGCCGATATATGATCTTTTCCACACTTTATCTGATCATAACAGTTTCAATGTTATTCTATAAAAAGATGATGCGAACTTTCTGGATTGGAATGTTAGTTGGAATTTTACTAATGATATTTTCGGCGGCGCATTACCAACGATCACAACGTTTATACACTCCGTATACGATCAGTGTTCGTAATCACCTCAACAATACGCTCTGTGCTTACAAAAAAGGAGAGCATCCTGTGATGCCATATATAGGAAAGAATGATCCATTAGAAATCCTAAAGAAGGCGGAGGAATCAAGGATCATTCAATTCAGCGATGCTTGTAAATAATGATTACTTCAAAAACTCCAGCAATTTCTCCGGAGGTCTGCAAATGACCGCCTTGTCACCCTCCACTACGATAGGTCGTTCAATGAGAATGGGATGGTTGATCATTGCATCGATCCATTCTTCATCAGAAAGCTGCTTTCCGGAAAATTTCTCCTTGAAAACAAATTCTTTTTTGCGGATCAGCTCTTCGGGGCGAACACCCAGCTTTTGGATCAATGTCCGCAATTCTTCAGCCGAGGGTGGATGCTTGAGATATTCCACCACCTTGTATTTTTTTGAATTGGTATCCAATAAAACACAGGTTTCATTGCATTTGCTGCAATCCGGATTATAATAAATGGTGATCATGCACAAATATAAAAAAAGCCCATCGGTTAGGATGGACTTTCTTCAATTATGATTGCTAATATATTTACGCGGTTAGCTTTTTCTTATCCTGCAGATGAGTGATATCGATGATACCTTCCTGTTCTGCGTTTTTTGCATGCCGCTTAACGAATCTGGCTTTATTTTTTTCACCATGTACCTTATAGACCCATAACCAGGTTAAGGTAAATGTGGGCATAAAGTCGGTTAAAGGGAACAACTCCTCTATGAACACCACAGAGCCTCCGATGATACCTGTAAGGCCTCTGTACATACCAAAAAAGGTGGCTGCAGCAATGGGAGCCCAGGCAAGATCGCCTGCTTCTCCGATAGCTGGAAAAATATAGGTGGCAATACCCAGAGCATCAAACAAAAGACCCACAATAAGGCGGTTGTTTTTTTGCTTTTCAAAAGCCTGAATGGCGCTTGTAGACATAGCTATTGAGTTTATTAAGGCTAAAAACGTGGATGGGTTATTTATGTTGCAGTTTTTCTATTAAAAAGCACCAAACGCCCCCAGTACCAATGGCAGAAGCGGAGAACAGTGGATGACTTTATCGACTGATGGGGATGGAAAGACCAGCAGCAAGGCAGGCAAAGATGCCCAAAAGCCCTAAAATCTAAACAAACAAAACGGTTGTACAATTATAGTTAACAGTTGCAAATACTGTGTTTTGCCTATTCCTTTAATGCGCTTTTTTAGCGATATTCGCATCCCTTTAAAAAAAGGCGACCAACAAATTTACGACCTTATTACCTGTAGAAATGTTTGGGAAATTTTAAAAAAAGTTCTATTTTTAGATATTAGGACACTATGAAAAAGTACTGGCTTTTATTAACCACTATTTTATTGATAGCACCTGCCCAGGTAGTATTGGCAAAGGTGACTAAGTATCCTGTTGTCGAAATCGTAACCGGTTACGGTAACCTATATGTCTGGTTATATGATGATACACCCAAGCATAAGGAGAATTTTTTAAAACTAGCCAGAGAGGGATTTTACAATCAAACAAAATTCCATCGCATCATTAAGGATTTTATGATCCAGGGTGGTGATCCTAATTCGAAAGATGAAAAATTAAAGGATCAATGGGGTAAGGGAGGACCCGGCTATACGATTGATGCAGAAATCACAAAAACACATTTCCATAAGAAAGGAATGCTTGCTGCCGCAAGGTTGGGGGATAACATAAATCCGGAAAGAGCTTCCTCGGGATCACAGTTTTATATTGTGCAGGGGACCAAATTCAACGATCAATCATTGGATTATATAGAAAAACAAATTCGGACTGCCACCAACAACGAGGATTTTAAGTTTGATGAAGCAACCAGAAAAGCATATGCAGAAGTGGGTGGAGCTCCACAGCTTGACATGCAATACACAGTATTTGGACAGGTGATCAGCGGTTTAGAGGTAATTGATGAGCTTGCAGTGGTGCAGACAGGCGCACAGGACAAGCCACTGGAGAATGTTGAAATGAAGATAAATATAATTGAACTGAGTGCTAAACAAATAAAAAAGAAGTATTGTTTTATTGTGCCGGGTACAGAAAAGAAATAGGACATTTTACCCTTTTTTTTACTCCCGCAACAGAATAAATATGTATATTTAAAAGATTTAATGACGGAGCTATGCAAGAATTAGAGGATATAACATTACATCAGGAACTTAAGAAGTATTTCGGCTTTGGCAAGTTTAAAGGCCAGCAGGAAACGATCATTAATTCCCTGATGAGTGGGAAGGACACATTCGTGATCATGCCCACAGGTGGTGGTAAATCCCTTTGTTACCAGTTACCCGCATTGATAAGTGAAGGAACAGCTATTATCGTTTCTCCGCTGATCGCATTAATGAAGAACCAGGTTGACAGCATTCGCGGATATGGTGAGGTAGATGGCATAGCACATTTTTTTAATTCATCCCTTAGTAAAACAGAACGTGATAAGGTTAAAAGAGATATTGTTGATGGAGTTACCAAATTACTATATGTAGCTCCCGAGTCTTTAACCAAGGATGAGAATGTAGAATTTTTACAAAGCATTAAGATCTCCTTTTTTGCAATCGATGAGGCGCATTGTATATCAGAATGGGGCCATGACTTCCGTCCGGAATATCGCCGGCTTCGTCCGATCATCGAAGAGATTGACAGGGTTCCCATTATTGCATTGACCGCAACGGCCACTCCAAAAGTGCAATTGGATATTTTGAAGAACCTGGGTATGCAGGAAGCCATCGTTTATAGGGATTCATTCAACAGGGCGAATCTTTATTATGAAATTCGGCCGAAGAAAAATGTTAACAAGGAGATCATTAAATATGTAAAGGCTCAACCTGGAAAAAGCGGGATCGTATACTGCCAGAGTCGCAAAAAAGTAGAAGAAATTGCGGAACAATTACAGGTGAACGGAATTTCTGCTGTGCCTTATCATGCCGGAATGGATGCGAAGACCAGAGCTCGTCACCAGGACATGTTCCTGCTTGAAGAAGTTGATGTGATCGTAGCTACTATTGCTTTTGGAATGGGTATCGACAAACCGGATATTCGTTATATCATCCATCATGATATTCCTAAAAGTCTTGAAAGTTATTATCAGGAAACCGGAAGAGCAGGTCGTGATGGTGGAGAAGGAAGATGTGTTTCTTTTTATGCATATGAAGATATTCTCAAACTCGAAAAACTTTTATCGGGGAAACCAGTGGCCGAGCAGGAGATCAATAAATTATTGATGTATGAAGTGGTGGCATTTTCTGAAACCAGCAGCTGCCGGAGAAAATCATTGTTACATTATTTTGGTGAAGAATATCCAAGCGAAAACTGTGGGAATTGTGATAACTGTGTCATTCCAAAAGAAAGATTTGATGCACAGGAACATCTCATTCTTTTACTCGAAGCCATGCAGGGGATCATCGGAAAACTCAAAAGCAATCACGTTGTCCAGGTGCTTACAGGCGTAATTAGTAACAGTGTAAAACAATATAAGCACGATCAACTGGATGTTTTTGCGAAAGGTGATTATGAAGATGAACGATTCTGGAATGCAATGATCCGCCAGGCATTGGTGCATAATTTATTATCGAAAGAAATTGAAAATTACGGAACCCTTACCATTAGTGAAAAGGGGCAGCAATATTTAAAAAATCCCGAACCACTTATGTTTACCAGGGACCGGGATTATAATGCGGAAGAGCTCGAAGCGGATATCATCACCAAAGAAAAAGGCGGTGGTGCATTGGATGAAGTCCTTATGGGAATGTTGAAGGATTTGCGTAAAACCATTGCCAGAAAATTAAATCTTCCTCCGTTTGTTATTTTCCAGGATCCCTCCTTGGAAGAAATGGCGACCCAATATCCAGTTACCATGGATGAGTTGAAAAATATTTCAGGTGTAGGTGATGGTAAAGCGGCTAAATATGGAACTCAGTTTGTAGAAACGATTGCTAAATATGTAGAGGAGAATGAAATTGATCGTCCGTTTGATATGGCTGTTAAAACAGTGGCCAATAAATCAGCGATGAAGGTTTCCATTATCCAGGCGATTGACCGTAAATTATCATTGGAAGATTTTGCCAGCAACAAAGGGGTTTCGATGCATGACCTGCTGTCGGAACTTGAATCCATTGTGAGCTCCGGGACCAAAATCGATATTAATTATTATATCAATCGGCTGATCGATAAAGACGACCAGGAAGAGATCTTCGAATTACTCCGTGAAGGAGAAACCGATAGTTTACAACCCATCGTAGATGAATTTGGAGATGCATATGAAGAGGATGAACTAAGACTTATGCGCATTAAGTTTATGTCGGATCTGGGGAATTAAATCCCACCCTTTTATTAGATTATTTTGTTATTTTGGCACTTGGTAAGATGCCTATGGTAGTATTCAAGCGCAACCAGGGGGAAAA
>JANWKQ010000061.1 GCA_025451295.1 Flavobacteriales bacterium
GCCGACGTGATCAATATCAGGCCCGGAGTGCCAAACGCCCGTGTAAAGAGCCGTATCATCCTCACGCCGGAACATGCTAAAAGACTCATGGCTGCTTTAAGTGACAATGTGAAGAAATTTGAGGAGCAGTTTGGTTCTATTAAGCAATTGGGCCCAGATCAGAATATTCCTCCCTTTCCAATGAATTTTGGAGGACCATTAGGACAGGCATAGAATTATTTGGGAATTGTGATTGAGGGTTTTGGATTGAATCCTAAATAACGAAATCCTTAATCCTAATTTTTTTTACGCCTGAACCGGGCTATCCGCAGTAGCTGCTGCGCAGGCTACTTGCTCCTATCCCTGGCGCTGTTTCATCCCTTTAAATCTCTCTTCGTTATTTCGTGATGGTGCTCAACATGATAGATCGTGAAGTACAACATTTCGCGAAAGGTCATTTTACCAAGCAATGGATGCGGCAATAAATAAACATCCAGTTCTTCTTCGGAGGATTTTTCGATTTTCTTACAAAGCTCGTTTGTATAATACATCACTTGCTTGGGCAATAAATATCGTTGCTGAAGGCTTACTTCTTTCGGTACAAACCTTCCGGAAGCCTTGCCCCCCTTGGATAATTTGAGTTTATACTTTTCCACCACACCCTCATAAGTTTTAGAAGGTCGTTTGGATTTTCCAAATAAGAGCCGTGGTGCGATCCTCGGTAATCCAAAGGCCAAAGCAACAGGCGACACTGATTTTACAATATGATCGATCTGTTGCCCTGCCGTCCATTTTTCTTTTTTCTGATGCATAAAATCATCAGCAGATAAGGATTGAATATAATCGCAAAATGCCTGATGATTTTGCTGGAGCGATGAAATGATCTCAATTTTTTTCATGATATGAAGATAAAAATTATTTATGATATTTCTTAAGCTATTTTGAAGGGTTTTGTTGGATATAGTTGCGGATGTTGAGAAGGGATTCGTCTGTTCTGCTTCCATATTATCGCTTGCGGATTCTATTACCTCTCCGAAATAATGCTTCATCTTATTTGTGCAGATGGTTATATAATATTTCCCTCCTCGACCATAATCATAATTCGAAAGGCGCATTGATTCATTCCTGTATTTCCCCAAATATTCCCTTGCCATATTTTTTAGCAGATCCTTTTCCATAAAATAAAAAAATATTTCATGGTTAACCATGAGATTCCTGCCTGCTATAAATCGTCTATTTATATGTAAGCGCCCCGAGACTGGAGGCCCCGACGCTTGCGGCGGGGGTCTCTTTTTGTTCCGGCTTAGCCGGAACAAAAAGAGACGGTACCCGGAAGGCGAGGAAAAGGCGCCATCACAAACAAAAAAATACATGCAAAATGAACAATAAAACACTTCAGAAACAGCCGGAATTCAAGCAGAAAACCTTCTCAACCATCCTGATCATAGGGTGTTGAGGGCAGACCCTCTCTCATGCAACGAAAAAATGAATTATTTCATCTATAATGTATTACAGCGCTAGTTTAAAACAACTATTTTTTATGAGACGCATTTATGTGGCGTTATGCCTCGGAATTTTTATCGCCTTTTCTAATCCAACTTCTGCCCAATCTGATTTTAAAAATTCCTATACCCAATGGAATATGCGATGTCAACGTGAATTGACCAATGGGGACTATATGCTTCTTTTTAGCAATTACATGACCCGTACTGACAATGTTGGAACTCCCCTTACCTCCTGGGAATTTACCCAGGGCGGTGCACCATTGGGCGCCAATATTCAATTGAGATGTACACAACAAACAGCCGACGGTGGTTTTATTATGACTGGTACCTATACTGGTGCTACTGAGGATGTGGTTTTGGTGAAAGCAGATAATACCGGTGCCATTACGTGGAGTAAAAGCTATGGAGGTGGTGGAAATGATCATGGGATCTGGGTAGAACAAACGGCTGATGGCGGATATATATTATGCGGAACCAAAGATGAAACTACACCCGGGAGATTTACCGAAGGAGATGTATATGTGATTAAAACGGATGCGGCCGGAAATGTACAATGGGAAAATGTATGGGATCTGGGAGCAGGTCTGGCCAGTGCACAAAATATCAAACAAACAAGTGATGGAGGATATATACTTACCGGGAATACCATGCCTGAGGATATGGGGCTGGTTAGGTTATATCTGATGAAGCTCGACAATGCCGGAAATATTTCATGGGATTTTATGTATAATATTTCCTGTAATTCGGGAGATGCCTCTTCGGGCAGAGAAGTATTGGAAATACCAGGAGGCTATATTGTAGGTGGATTTGTAGGTGGAGATCTTTTTCCGTTGAAAAGTAAAGCCATGTTCTTAAAAGTGGATGTAAATGGTGCTGTTGCAGATATCGGTGCATTTGAATTTACACCTGGTGGTGGTGGCCCAACGGATCTTGGTTTTGCATCCATGGATGTAACAAGTGCTGGTGAATTTGTTGGAAGTGGCGGTGGATATAATGATTTTGGACCTTTGTATATTTTAAAAGCAGATGCTAACCTTGATATGGTTTGGTCGAGAACTTATTTTTCATTTGCATTTAGTTCTGCTACTTCTGTAAGAGAAGATTCGGATGGCGGATTTAATTTTATAGACGGGAGTTCGGTGTTATTAAAAACCACCAATCAGGGAATGATCCATTGTGAAGTTCCGCAAGCCGTATTTCAATCGGTAGCAAATGGACCTGCGGCTCCGTTGCCCACGGTTGTACAACCCGCCGGTATTACAACTGTGTTGAACATACAAACACAACCTTTTGTAATTGGCGTGAATGTAATGTGTCCGCCCATCATGATCAATCTGGTGATGAATTCAACCAATGTTTCCTGTTTTGGAGGAAACGATGGAACAGCTGATGTGGTTGCGAATGGAGGAACGGCTCCTTATACGTATGACTGGCAACCCGGAGGTGAAATCACTCCGAACATCAATAATCTAATTGCTGGAACGTACACCGTAACTGTGACCGATAATACCGGTGCTACCGCTTCAGCAACGGTTACCATAACAGAACCAGTATCGGCTTTAAATGTTGCCATCAATCCGGTAAATCCAATCTGTGCCGGTGACAATGTAAATCTGGTTTCGGTAGTGAACGGAGGAACACCTGCATACAACTATCTCTGGAGTACAGGAGCGGTTACACCAAATATTAATGTTTCACCCGTGGTTACCACCAATTATGTGTTGGATGTTACCGACAATAACGGATGCCAGGCAAGCGCCAATATTGATGTGATCGTGAATCCATCACCTGTGGTTCAATTTATTTCTGATGTGAATCAAGGTTGTGAAAATGTTTGTGTAGATTTTACAAATCAAACCATAAACACGCAATCGGTGGTATGGGATTTTGGTGATGGTTCACCCACCAGTAATGTGGATCCATTGGTGAATCATTGTTATAATGCACCGGGTAATTATGATGTGAGTCTAACCGTAACAGGTGTGAATGGTTGTTCGGCAACAGGTATGATCGCTAACATGATCAATGTGTATTCGAATCCGATAGCTGCCTTTACTTCGATGCCGCAAAATCCGACGATTGCAGATCCTACCGTTAATTTCACGGATCTTTCTCAGGGAGCGAATGCCTGGAGTTGGTCTTTTGGTGATCCAAATGGGTCTACCAGCAATTTACAACATCCAAGTTTTAGTTATTCTGATACAGGAACTTTTAATGTTCAACTCGTGGTGACCAATAATTTTGGTTGTACAGATACGGTCATAAATTCTGTAACGATCTATGGTGAGTTTTCTATTTTTATTCCCAATAGCTTTACCCCGAATGATGACGAAATGAATCCGGTATTTAAACCGAAGGGACGCGGAATTGATGAATATCAGTTTTTGATTTTTGATCGCTGGGGAGAATTGATCTTCAGTACGAATGATCTTTCGAAGGGTTGGGATGGAAAACGCCAGAACAATACTCAAATATCTCAACAGGGCGTGTATGTTTACAAAATAAATTTAACGGATGTTTTGGGGGAAGACCACCAGTTCATCGGACAGGTGAATCTGATCCGATAGTTGATTGTTTAGATTGCATTCAACAATTCCTCAACCATTAAAAGAGCCCTGATACTGGCATTACTTGCTTTATTCGATTTATTAAATTTATCCAGGTATATTTTTGTTTCCTGTAGAAAAGCTTTGTCGGTTTGAATGTTCAGATCAAAATGGATCTCTCCTTTCATATTTTCCCGGTAGAAAAGAATATCACCGGCAATCACCGTTTGTTCTCCTGCAAAAGGCGCAATGATCCTTTCCTTGAGTGTTTTTCCCTCCGGATCATTTTCACACATACTGATCAGGGTCGCCGAAAATGTTTTTACATCTTTGCTGTGCATTGATAGTACCATTCTGGTTTGACGGAATTCATAACTATTCACCGTTACAGAATCGGTTATCTTTTTCATTTCTTTATTTGCCTCTGTAATTTTCCCCTGGGCGATGAATGAAGTTATACCCATGAGATTTTTCATACAGACTGAATAAACATCTTTAAGTGAGAAATTTTTCAGGTCGGCATCCACCGCATCATATCTTTCAAAAAAAATGGCGGCACACATACGGTGGTGATATACATCAATAAAAGCGGCTTGGACGGTTGCGGAATCATAATAACCCTGTTTAATGATGTCTAAAACGGCATCGGTTCTTAACATGGTTTCAGCGAAATCGCTTTTGTAGGTTGCTATTTTGGCCATCCCCATCATCGCCTGAGGGCTTTGTGGATTGATCTGAAGACATCGTTTAAAAATGATCATAGATGAATCCAGATCATCTGCATTTGCCTTGTACCGGGCATATTCAATGAGGATGTCTTCACTGTCGGGATAAATGCTGATTGCCTTTCGATAATATATGCCTGCGGAGTCCAGGATTTCGAGACCCTCATAGCATCGTCCCATGTACCAATATACACCTGATGGAGTTTGGTTGTGATCTAACAGGAAAAAAAGATCTCCCAATGCTTCCCGGTACTTATGTAATTCATAATACAAGCTGGCTCTTACATCAAGCACGCTTATTTCTTCTTCTGCGTTAGCATAGGCGGCGGCCTCATTAATAAAAAACAAGGCATTGGTGCTGTCACTTACAAACATATATGCCAGGGCGAGGTAAAAATTAGCCTGTGCACTTTTGGGTTCAGCTTTTACGGCCTGTAAAGCGGGTTCCATCAATTCATCGTACTTGTCAAGCTGATAAAGTGTTTTACATTTGATGAGGTAAACAGATTGTGCACTGGAATATTGAATTCCGGAAAGGATCAGAAAAAAAAGGAAGATAATTCTCTTGTACATAGTATCGGTTCAGGAAATTCCGTATAGCTAAAATTAATCATTTATTTTTCTCATCCAAAATCTTTTTAATCCCGAAGGAATTGATAAGACTCTGTAATCATCTCCATCGCTTTTATGACCGATGGGTCTGACTGATTTTTGTGAGACAGATCAGTCATTACCTGATCAAAAAAAGTTCGTTTTGGAAACGCCAGAATCTGAAAACGCAGCTCCCCCTTTTCAAGGTGCTTGCTATACGTGAAATCCTCATAAAGAACCGTATGCTTGTCGGGGAGCGCAGCCATGAGTAAATTGGCCAGGTGGATTGGATTTTCGGGATAGGTTTTAAGATAAGCAGTCAAAAAATCAGCGAATTTCTGATGATCTTTTTCGTAAATCAACATCAAAAATTTTAGGGTGATCATTCTTTGATCTGCCAGTAAAAAATCGTTGCTAAGGTTATCAACGGTTTTGACCACATCCTTGATCTTTCCAAGATTCATCAAAGCCATTGACTTAACGAGTATGTTCATTGGATCCATTGGGTCAGTCTTATCAATATTTTGAATGGACTGTTTAAAATCTTCAAGGTATAGGGCTGAAACGGCCCGAATAAAATAAATATCTTTTTCCCAACCTTTTACAGTTAATTCATCCGACGGGAAAAATGATGGTAATTTTTGAAGGAGCGAATCCGTCTTTGCCATAAACTTACTGAGGTTTCCCCTATTTATTTCGAGCTTTGCGATCCCTAACATGGTTTCCACATTTACTGGATCCAGTATAAGGATCTCCCGATATAACATTTCGGCACTATCAAGTTGATCGATCCCCGATTTAAAATGTGCATAGTCATACATAAAGGTCTTGTTACCAGGATGTGACTTATAGTTCATCCGATAAAATTTATCTGCATTTTCCGAATCTCCCAGGTATTCGTAGCATTGTCCGATGGGTGCATACAATGCTTTTAGGTTGATGGGATGCTCATAACACCATAGAAAATCTTTGAGGGCAAGTTGGTAATTTCCTACCACCATATAATCGGCAGCTCTAACATCAATAAGAAAGGCCAGATTGTCTTTCGTTAATCGGATGGCCTCATTTATATATTGAAAGACTTTGGACGTGTCACCTTCCACACCATAAGAAACACTTAAATAAAAATTAGCCATGTCATTGTTGGGATCTTCATTATATGCATTCATGGCTGGCTCCATAAGCTGATTGAACTGTTGGAGTTCATATAAGATCTTGCATTTTCGAAGATAGGCTGATTGCCCTGAACAAAAGGTTAGAAATACACCAAAAAAGAATATGGTGCAGATCCGTTTTTTCATAATACGATCTTTCCTTTACAGAAAACGCCAAAAACTTTTCCGGTCAACTCCACACCGAAGAAAGGCGAATTCAAACTGCTGCTGGCATTGTTTCCCTTATCGAAGGTAAAACCGGCCTCAGGATCAAACAAGGTGAGTTCTGCCGGTAGACCTTCTTCAACGATTGCTGAAGGAAGTCCGAGAATATTTCTTGGATTGCCTGAAAATTTATGAATAAGTTCCTGTAGACTAATTTTTTTGCGCAGAGCTGTATTGGCAACAGAAAAAGCTGTCTGCACATTGATGATCCCGTTCCGGGCATATTCAAATTCAAGGTTTTTATGTTCCACATCCTCCGGACTGTGATCACTGCAGATTATATCCAGTGTGCCATCCTTTAAAGCTGCTATCAGCGAATCAATATCTTTCTGCGTCCGGTAAGGTGGATTTACTTTATGCAGGGATTCGAATCCCTTTAATGCTTCATCTGTATAGAAAAGTTGGTGGGCAGCTATTCCTGCGGTTACGTTCAGCTTTTTCTTTTTGGCATCTTTCACCAATTCAACACTACCTGAAGTGCTGAGGAGACTATAATGTATACGTCCGCCGGTATATGCCACCAGGTAGAGATCACGGTTTAATCCCTGTTCCTCCGCCATGGATGGAATTCCTTTCATTCCGAGAAAAACGGAGGTTTCTCCTTCATGCATCATACCTTTGGATGAAAGGGTAGGTGTATCCGCAAAATGTATGATGAGTCCGTCGAAGTTTTTTACATAGTTGAGTGCAAGCTCCATCAATTTGGGATTTTCGATGAATCTTTTGTCATCGGAAAAAGCAATGGCTCCGGCCTGGTTCATATCAAAGAGTTCAGCCATTTCTTTTCCTTCTCTTTCCTGGGTAACCGCACCGATCGGATAGACATTCACCGGTAAGTTTTGAGAGGATCTTTTGATATATTCTATCTGTGCTTTTGTATCAAGTGCAGGATCGGTGCTGCTTTGAAGGCATACACCTGTAAATCCGCCTTTAGCTGCAGCCGTAGCACCTGAAAGAAGATTTTCCTTGTATTCATGCCCCGGATCTCTAAAATTGGCCTGCATATCAACCCAACCCGGGGAAATATGCAACCCAGGGATAGAAATTTCCTGGTCAGCAGCTGTTGTGATCTTATCCGAAATTTTTTCGATGGTCCCGTTATTGATCAGAATGTCTTTTTTCTTTCCATCGTGGCTTGAAAGATGGTCTACAATCGTAGCTTGTCGAAGAATATACTTCATCAATCGAAGGTTTTTACTTCATAAACCTGGCTAGTAAAATTTCGCAGGCAATGAAACCGAGTGCTAAAATGATAAATAATTTCCACAATCGTATACCCTGATCCATTTCTGTGATCTGTTTTTTGATTAAATCCTTGTTCGCCTTCATTAATCCAATGTTTTTCAGGCCTAATTCCTGAATCCTGCTTTGTAGAGCCTCGCCAGTCATGGTTTCCGGATCAGATTCAACCCTGCTATAGTTAAAAGCCAGTTGACCTACCTGTTCTTCTCCTTTCACTACTTTATAGGGCCCCGCAGTCTTTACCTGGTTGTTAAAGTAAAGAAAGGTGGTGTTGCTGATTGTTTTTTGTTCAGGAATAAATTCTGTTTTATCATCCAGCGAGCTGATCTTTAATACCCTGTCTTCATCGATGGCAGTTACATTCAACTCCGCATATGTATTTTTAGAGATCGTATAGTACAATTCACCACTGCGGATTGATTGCAATGCTGCTTTGATCACCACCGGCACAAATAAAATATTCTTGGCAAAATTACTGTAGGATTCCTGCAGCGGAACACAGAGCTGATAAACAGATCCGATGCCCGTTTTGTTTTTTACAAAAAAGCGCTGACCCGATGCAGTCATCAGGATCACATCATCATTTCCACCTGCACCACGTTGAATGGTGTACAGTGATTTGATCATAGGTACATCCATATTCTCCGGAATACTTTCGAATACATCCCTGAAATATGGTTGGTCTTTATCAATCCGGGCCAACTTGGTATTGGTGGTGTCTATACCTCCATATCCATTTACACCACAGGAATTAAAAAAGGAATTATAACTGGTTGTGTTGATCCCAGCTCCCGGGATCACAAAAACAGAACCGCCTTTTTCGGTGAATTTTTTTAACTCGGCCGATAAACCTCCCGAAATTTCGTTGAGTTCATCCAGCACCACAAAATTATAGGCAGATAAACCCGAAAAATCCACCTGACCAGCCAATACATTGGTCTGTTTAAAATAATCATCTCCGGTAAAAAGCTTATCGATATAACCTGTGCAACCGGCACCTTTAATATGCAGGATATTGAGTTGCTCAGGTAAGTACATACTGAAGAAAAAATCATCGTCGAAATGAATTTCAGAATCGTCAATAAAAATTCTTCCCCATTGGTAGCCCGCTTTACGGATCACAAAAGAAAGTGGCACTTCAACCGATGTATTTGCACCAACACTAAATGGTATCTGGAGTTTTGAATCACCATTGATCTCATATCTTAAAACCTGATCCTTGAGATCGAGCTTTGATTTGTTGGTGATTTTTACGGTCATATTGATAGGGGCATTCATCGCCAGTTCGGGAGAAAGCAGCCAGCAACTATCTATAAATAGATTCGCATTATTATTTGGAGTAAGGGTCAATAACTGGAAATAGGATCCTGAATCCTCTTTGATATCTTCCAGGTTAACGGATGATTTTTGAAAATCAGAAATGATATAGGCATTTTTTACCGGTGTGCCCGCCTTGGCTAACAGGTCTTGCTGTCGCTGAACAATTTCAGACAGCATATGTGTGGATGAAGTAAGCTTGATCTCATCCAGCAATTGCAAAGCTTCTTCTTTTGTATAAAAAAGTTGATGCCGTCCTTCGAAATCCTGGGTAAGGATCTGGATCTTATCTGTGCTGGCGGATGCATTGATGATCTCCCTCGCCATTTCGATGGCCATGGTGCTAAGCTGCCCATCATTGCCTTGGGCTTCCATGCTTTTTGAATTATCAATGAATATGCTGATCGATTTTTCCCCTTTTACCCGTCCATCCATATTTTTTCCAGGAATAAAGGGTTGTGCAAAAGCAATGGCCAGACAGGCGATGGTCAATATCCTGGCTGCCAGAATGAGCCATTGACGAATGCGGCTGCGCTTGCGGGTTTCGAGCTGCAGGGCCTGAAGGAAGCTAACATTACTGAAATGGACCTTTTTATATCGCCGGAAATTAAAGAGGTGAATAATAATAGGCACCGAGATGGCAGAGAGGGCAAATAAAAAGGAGGGGAATAAAAAACTCATGCTATCTCATTAACTAAGCTGCTAAGATAATATTGTTCAGCGTTAATTGGTAAACCGGTCTGCACAAACAGAACTGGCGAAAGCATCGGGTTTGGCTACGAAGGCATAGCCCATACTTTGAATATAGCCCATGGCTTCTTTTAAAGATGCATGGCTTGGAAATTTAGGATCACGGTTGATATCCGCATGGATCTCCATCGGGATTTCGTATTTTTTAAGAATAGGGTCAAGCGCATAGGCAATCTCTACACTATGACCGATCTCTAACAACATTCTTTCTTTTAAAGGGATTTTGCGGGTTTCTTTCTTCTTTTTTACATACATACACCCGCCATTACCAACAATCACAAATACAATCGCCGTGGCAAATTGAACTTCATTGCCATATACCATCGAATCTGAACCAATGCATACTTTGATCCTGTAACCTGTTGTAAGCAGTTCCAGCAACTTTTTCTCAACGGCATCGGTTATCGGTTCCTGTATCGTGGAACCATAATAGGTCTTCCACATAAAATAATCGCCTGCGTTTGTTATTGTTCAGTATAAATATAACGATAAAACCTCAAATTTGGTTCGATTTGAACTGACTTATTCCCAAGTTCTTAACATGGATCGGTTTCGGAAATCCTTTTGCGGCCGGCCTGCAACCAGTGTCCCCCGGAGGGCAAAGGGCTTATGTTTCGCTTGGGATAGCCGTATAGACGAAGGAATAACAGACGATCCCTGGCGGCATAAGCGCTTTAACTGAGGAGTACCCGCCAGCTGCATTCGGGACGGATATGGGATGGCCGCCCTTTCAATTGACGAATGCCAAATGGATTGGTTGTCCAGACGTCCCATGGGACGTATCCTCACATTCCCGAAAAGAATTTAGAAAACAAAAATCCCAAATCCTAAATAGATTAATTTAGCGCAGCTAAATTAATTCTTATGTCCATACCTTCTTTTCATCCCTGGCATCATATCAGCAATGAAAATATGCCGGAGGGTTTGTATAAATCCATCATTGAAATTCCAATCGGAAGTAAAGTGAAATATGAACTGGATCAGGAAACCGGTTTGTTGAGATTGGATCGTGTGCTTTATTCTTCTTTCCATTATCCGGTTAATTATGGGTTTATTCCGCAGACCCTTGATTGCGATGGTGATCCATTGGACATACTGATTATTTGTCAGGAGCCTATTCAATCTTTATCGTTGGTAGAAGCTAAGGTGATTGGGGTAATGAACATGGTGGATAGTGGTGACAATGATGACAAAATTATTGCCGTAGCCAGTAAGGATATTTCGGTGAATTATATTGAGAGCATGGAACAATTGACACCTCATTGGAAAATAGAGGTACAAAATTTCTTCGAGAATTATAAAGTACTCGAAAATAAAAAGACGGTCATCGAAAATTTCATGGATAAGAAAAGGGCCATTGAGATCATTAACGAATCAAGAGAAAGATTTAAGACCAAATTTGGGTATTAACGTTGCGATAACTATCGGGAGAAGATATGCAGTGCCGTTATTTTATCGCCATGCCTGCAAAGGATGTCCAGCCCTGATCACCATCATCGAAATGAATAAATGCAGCCATTCCTATGATCTCATGAATGGTTCCTGGATAAAAGCTTCCATCAACCCATCTGGCCATCACTTTTAATCCAGGGTTCAAATTGGCCGATTGAATCTTATCAGCTGGAATTGCTCCCTGATCTCCATCAGCAAATACAACATGATATGAGTTTTCAAAAGCTGCCACTATGGTACCCAAATAATAATGACCTGTTTCGCCCCAATAGGCAAATACCATTTGTCCTACATTAAACATATTCTATGATTTTAAGATATAGCAAATGTAATAATTCAAACAATGTTTGAAAACAATTTAAGAAGTAGGGTGGCTTATCCGGTTCCTGATATCCATAGGAACTGGGCTGTTCGGTACCGACCGGCATGTTGATGTCACCAGTGTCTCATTTTAAATCCTTACCTTTACCCTACAATCCATTCAAATGAAGTTGAAGTTTTTGATATTATTCCTTGGGGTCATTATTGTATTACCCATTTCTTCCCAAAACATCAACACCAAACCCAAAAAGAAAAAGCATTTTACCTATTCATCTTTTTACTATACCACCAAAAGCGATACCACCAAATTAGCCGTTGATGTATTTCTTCCCACCAAATTAAAAGAAGGTGAAAAGATCCCGACCATTTTTTATGTAACAAGGTATATCCGGTCACTCAGGTTAAGAAAATTTTTCCGTTGGTTACAAAATCCGCTTTTCGGACAGGTGAAACGAAAAGAGGTGAATTTCTTTACCAAACATGGCTATGCCATCGTAATTATGGATGCCCGTGGTTCCGGAGCCTCTTTCGGCAACCGCATGATGGATTTTACACCACAGGAAATGTTTGATGGTGCAGAAGTGCTGGATTGGATCACATCACAATCCTGGTCGAACGGAAATGTTGGAACCACCGGGATTTCTTATTTGGGAACCACTTCGGAATTGATCCTCATGACGAAACACCCTGCTTTGAAAGCGGCTATACCAAGATCGAATATTTATGATCTCTATGGGGATATTGCATTTCCGGGAGGCATTCGTCAGAGCCCATTTGTTCGGGTTTGGGGGATGACCACCCGTGGACTCGACTTCAATGATTTTAGTTTTGTAAAAGGATTACCGGGGGTATTGGAAGGCGTAAATCCTGTAATGGGAGATACGGATAAAGTATTATTGAAACAGGCCGTACTCAAACATCATGAAAATTATGATGTGTTTAGTGAGATCCTGAGAATTGAATACCGTGATGAGTTGCATCCGGTTTTACAAAAACCAATTGACAGCTTCAGCATTCATACCAATATAGTTCCGATTGTTGAATCGGGTGTTCCCATTTTTAGAATCGGAGGTTGGTATGATGGTGCATTGGCAAATTCTTTGTTCAAGGGTTTGTGGAATAATCCAAATACACAAAGAATTCTGGTGGGTCCATGGGATCATGGGCCGCGTGACAATGCAAGTCCGTATGCAAAAACACATAAAGTGAAATATGATATTTATGAATCGATGCTCGGATTTTTTGATTTATATCTAAAGCATCCTGAAAATCAGGTATTCGAAACCAACATAGGACCTAAAATTGAATACTTTACAGTTGGCGAAGAAAAATGGCATACCTGCAGCACCTGGCCACCTGAGAATACGAACATTCAGAACTGGCATTTTTTTATGGATACGAGCATTGTTCCAAAACCTGTTCTTTCGATTGTCGGTGGAAATATGAAGGTAAAACTAAGATACGATATTGGCACTGGCGGTGGATCAAGATATAATAGTCAGACCACTTTGTATAAATATGAAAAGCATACCGGGTATCCGGATCGTAAAAAACAAACAGATTCGTTGTTCTATTTTGAAACGTCTCCACTGGAAGATACAATCACCATCACCGGACATATCCAGGCTTCGTTGAGTTGTAGTTTTCCTACGGAGGATGCAACCGTTTTTATTTATGTGGATGAAGTAACCAAAAATGGGAAAGTAAAATATATTACAGAAGGAATGTTCCGGGCGATCCACCGGAATACCGGAGATTGTGAAGGCTATTTATGTTCGGGTGAATTTCATTCTTTCCGGCAAGATGATATGCAGTTGTTGATCCCAAATGAAAAAGTACAATTGAATTTTCCATTGTTGCCTATTTCCTACCAGGTAAAAAAAGGGTCGAAGATCCGGATATCTTTTGCCGGGATTGATCCTGACCATTTTGATGTACCACTCATCAAACCTGAATTTATGAATTTGTTTATTGGTGAAAGTTATCTGACTTTTCCAATTGAGAAACGATAGAAATGATTCTCAGGATTTTTACGCAACGGAGTTCTGATAAAAGAGTTATTGCTGATTTTTCTGATAATTGATTACCTCATATTTGGAACCTGTCCGTTTGATGGTGTAAACACCCTGACTGCCCCCATCCTGTAAATAAATTTGAGTATATAGAACAATATTAGAATTTTCATTATCCGTCGCTGTGATTTGTTCGCCACCTCCTTCACCACTGAACAATTTCATGTAGGTTTCTCCTTCCTTGGACTTGCTATCTTTAATAGGTGTAAACGAAAGATCTCCAGGATTAAAAACAAGGATAAGATATTCCTGGTCACATCCTGTTAACCCTTCATTTTCGTCAGAGGATGGTGCCCCATAGTTGAGAACAGCCTTCAAAGTGCATTGATCTCCCCCCACATCAAAAGAAAGCCCTTCTTTAATCGTATTTTCTTCGGATTCATGATAAATATATTTTCCATAAACCCATCCTGTTGAATCAGGATGCCATTTTATTTTGACCCATGGAAACATTTCGCATGGATTATCAGTTTTTCCAAGTCCATCGGGTTGTGATGAAACCTCCAGAATTAATACTTCATACAGTCCATATAATTTACTTACCTCTTTACCTTTGGTTGATCCGGTTGAACGGATGCGAACACCGTCACCAAATAAAAATCCGGGTGTTTGGGAAAAAAGATGATGAGAAGTAAGAATGAGGAGAAGAAGACAGAGTTTTTTCATGGTATCGAGGTTGGTTGTATCAATAGTAGCGAATACGCTGCTTATTTGCAAAGCTCATGCCAATTTTGGTTTTATATTTTCGTTCCCCTGACTGCCATTCGCAGAACTTCCGCATAACTCCTGGCATACAATGCTTTTTCATAAAATCCTTTTTCTTTGAGCATTTTATGCATTTTGGGGAACCGGTAGGAGGGAACTCCCATCAACAAATGATGTTCTACATGATA